>DASTMK010000519.1:0-4590 GCA_035714225.1 Bryobacteraceae bacterium
ACCCAGACTGTGCCCCCATCCCTGCGGCGGTAGCGCATTTCCGATACCGCATTGGTTTCCGGACCCGCCAGCAGCCGGTGCAGGAGTGCCAGGCTGTCCTTCAGATCACCCGCATAGACGATCGACTGAAAATTCGTTGCAAGCAATTCCTCTTCTGAATATCCCGTCAATTCGCACAACGCGCGATTCACACAGATATAGCGGCCCGTAACGTCGATGACCGACATCGCGATCGCCGCATTTAGGAAGGCGGAACGCGCCGACTCCAGAGTGGGTTGCGTCGCCGACAGGCACTTGAAGGCCGCCAGAGGGCAGACGCTGTTGCGAGATCCTTCCAAGCCGCTCATAACTGGGATGTAGGGTACGCCGGTGGCCTGTCCCGGCCGGGTCGTCGGGTGGGCCGTTCCCGCCGTACGCAGCAACACCTCATTCCTCTTTCGGCATGTTGGAAGGGGAAGTTTAGCTCGAGGTGCCGGCAAGCAGCGGCCGGCGGGACGATCCGCGCAGTGTCCGGCTGCTTGCCGTCATTTTCGAGATCATGTTCTTTCCCAGCACCGCCGATGCGGCCAGCGCTCCCCCAAACAGCGCGCCCGCAACTCCCGGCATGGATACATCCTGTCCGGTCAGATACAGGCCGGGAACGGGAGTGCGCGGTGCGAGCGCGCGCAAGCGAAAGCGATCCGGCGTCGCGGCAATGCCATAGGCTTCGCCCCTGGCATGGTTCATGAAGTGCCGCGCGGTCACCGGCGTGGACAGTTCCGCATGGGCGATACGTCCGTGGACGGCGGGAACGTAACGCTCCAATTCCGCCAGCAGCCGGCTGGAAAAACCGGCTTTCATCTCCTGGTACTCGCTGCCCCGGCGCTTCCAGCGCGTGTCCTGCCAGTTTCGAAACCAGTCGTAGGGCACGGGCGTTACGACTTCGACGGTCGCATGACCGGGGTGCCGTTGTTCGAACTCCGGATCCTTCGCCGACGGGAAGGAGATGAATAAAAGCGGGAACGGGTTTGCAAGACCTTCGTTAAACCGCGCAAGGTTCCCGTCGTGATTCGCGGTAGGGTGTACCCAGATGTTCGTGCCCTTCAACCCCAGTTCGGCGGCGGTGCCGTCCAAACCCACGTAAAGCGTCAGGTAGGCCATCGACGGCGGGAGACGCCGGATTTCCTCCAGAACCCGCTCGACGCCGGGCGCCGGGGAGCGCAGCAAAGAACCGAGCGTATTCCCGGCGCCCGCATCGCTGATGACCCTGGGCGCGCGAAACACCTTGCCGTCACTCATACGGACGCCACTCGCTTTACCGTTTTCTACGAGCACCTCGCTTACTTCCGCCCCCACCACGATCTTTCCTCCCGCCTGCTCAATGACCGGCGCCACGGACGCGGCGATCTGGGCCGCCCCGCCTACGGGATAGGCTGCTCCCTCCAGAAAATGGTGGGCAATCGCTGCATGAATCCCGAAACTGCTTTGAGCGGGCGGAAGTCCATAGTCGCCCCATTGCGCCGTCAGCACCGCGATCAACTCCCGGTTATCCGTCAGGCCGCCGAGCACCTCCGCCGTGGTGCGCCCCGCCCACCGGAGAAAGGGCGCCCGCATAAGCGCTCCTGCGATCCGCGCGGCAGGCCCGGGAATCGCCTTTTCGGCGAAGTACAACCCGCTCATGCGCGCGCTGGACTTAACGGCGTTGATGTACGCATCGATCGCCCGGCCCTCGCGGGGGAAGTATTGCTTCATGCGTTCGCGAAACCGTTGTTCGCCGCTGACGAACTCATATTCATGGCCCGCGATGATCGCACGGTCGTACACGTCGGGCATGGGATGCCACTCGAGGCGCCCTTCCGTCAGGTGGTCGAAGGCCCGCCGCAACAGAGAGTTCGGGTCCTGTACCTGGCCGATATAATGCACTCCGACGTCCCAGTCGAATCCAGGCCGGCTGAAAGAGTGCGTGTACCCGCCCGCCGTATAGTGGCGCTCCAGCACCAGTACGCGAAGCCGGGCGTGTTTGGCCAGCAGGGCCGCCGTGGCGAGCGCGCCCATGCCGGAGCCGATCACCACCGCGTCCCAGTCTTCCGCGAGCGAATGCTGTTTGTAGGAAATCCCGGTCATGATGTTTTTACCTCCTCTAATGTGGACACTGACAACATTTTAAAGCTTGATGTTGTCAATGTCAACACTTTTCTGCTGAAATAGAGAGGCATGAAGCAGCCCCATCCCTACCACCACGGCAATCTGAAGGAAGCCCTGCTCGAAGCGGCCTTGCAACACATTGATACGGCGGGACCAGGAGGCATTACGCTGCGGGAAGTGGCGCGGCGTGCCGGTGTTTCGCATAATGCGCCGTATCGCCATTTCGCGGATAAAGACGAGCTGCTCGCCGCCGTGGCTGCCCAGGGTTTCGAGCGGTTGACGGCCGCAATGAATGCCGAAGCGGCGGCGGCCGGGACGGCAGCGGACAGGCTACGGCTTACCGGGCGCGGTTATGTCGGTTTTGCGCTGGAGTACCGGAAGCACTTTTCGGTGATGTTCGACCGGCCTCCGTCAGTTCATTCTTATGCGGAATACTCCGCCGCGGCGAAGCGCGCCTTCGAAGTTCTGATGGACGCCATCAAAGCCTGTCAGGACGCGGGGGAACTCCCGGCGGGCGACCCCGCTCCGTTTGCCTTCACCGCCTGGTCGCTGGTGCATGGAATCGCGAAGCTCGCCATCGCCGGCCAGTTGCCTTTTCGCACCACGGCCGACGTGCTGGTGTTCACCGATCGCGCGACACAGGGACTTCTGGAAGGAATCCTGAAGAAGCCGGCTTCGCCACGCGGACGGCGGCTAAAAAGCTGACTCGTCGGCGGACGGCCCATACAGCGCCGGCACGGGGATGTTGTTCAATCGCAGATACACGGTGAGTTGGCCCCGGTGATGCACAATGTGATTTAGCACGAAGCCCCGGAGGACGACCACGCGCGGCATGCTGAGAATGGTCTGTCCCGCTTTGAACAGGGTCCAGGTAACGGCGAACTGTTCGTCGCTGGTGTTGCCGATGGCCTGCCGGGCGGCCGCGACGTTGGTGTCAAAATTCTGGAGCACTTCTTTCAGGGAAGCGGCTGTGGGGAAGTGCTGCTCCTGGCCGCCGGGTGCGAGGTCGAGCGAGTCCTGCTGGAGGGCGTAGGTGCACCAGCTTGGAATATTCGCCAGGTGTGTTGCGAGCCATCCTATCGCCGGCGACTTTTCATGCGGCCGCCAATCGAAACGGTCTTCCGGCACGCGTTCCAGGGTCCGCCGGGTGTTGGCCATCTCGTAGTCGAATTCGGGCAACAATGCGTCTTTGAGTGCCATATTTGTCAATTCTACCGGACTCTACCCGGCGGCTTCGGGTACAACGAAAGCAAGACTGAAAAACGGGTGAATACGGGATTCCAACTCTTCGGTCCGGCGCACCTGCTGATTCTGGCGGCGGTGCCTTCGCTGGCGATCGTGTTGTCGCAGGCGGCGCGGAGGGGCCTTGTGCCTCCGCGCCCGCTCGTGTTCGCTCTCGGTGTCTTTCTCGCGATCAATGAATTGTTCTGGTATGCCTTCCGGTTGCGCCGGGAAGGCTTCCGGTTTCCCGAGGGGCTGCCGCTTCATCTCTGCGATCTCATGCTGTGGCTGACCGTGGTCGCCGCGCTGACGTTGAACCGGCGGGTCTTCGAGGTGGCCTGGTTCGCCGGCATCGGCGGTGCTTCCATGGCTCTGTTCACGCCGGACCTCTGGGCGCCGCTGGCGTCCTACCCGACTATCTATTTCTTCCTGGCGCACGGGTTCGTCGTCGTCACGCTGCTGACGCTGCTCGGGAGCGGCCAGGCGGCGCTTCGACCGGGCTGCGTCTGGAGGGCCTTTGCCATCGTGAACGCCTATGCGGCCGCGGTTGGAATTTTCAACCTGATCTACGGGACAAACTACATGTACCTGTGCCGGAAGCCGCCCAGCGCTTCGCTGCTCGACTATCTTGGTCCGTGGCCCGTGTATGTGCTGGCCGGCGAAGCCGTGGCGCTGGCGGCGTTCTGGCTGCTGTATTTGCCGGTGCGGCGGCGGAGCTAGCGAACGGCCCGTTGGGACCGCCGCACTGCGGACGGGGTACTGAATACTGGGGACATTCGGCAGCTTGTATCGCCCTGGGAGTTCCGCGATTTGGGCGTGATACGGCCAAGTGCTTCGCTTTAGACAAGCCGACTTCTCGGGAGTAATCTGGCGGTCCGGAGTACCGGGCTACACCGTATGTCTCAAACCTGATACATTTAGAGGGCGCGGCCGGTTATCTTCCATCCGAAGGCGCGGGATGAGATCCGCCGGTTTCCCAAGGAACCGCGAGCCCGTCTCGGGCGGGGCCTGTATCGGTTGCAGATGGGGGAATCATTGAGCATGCCGAACGCACGGCCGATGGCAACCATAGCTTCGGGCGTTTGGGAATTGCGCGTGAGAGGCGAGGATGGAATTTTCCGGGTGTTCTATTACACGACATCCGGGGCCGGCGTCCTGGTTTTCCATGCGTTCGCAAAGAAGACCCAGCGGACTCCGGCATCGGAGATCGAACTGGCGAGAAAACGTTTGAAGGAGCTTCTCGAT
>DASTMK010000520.1:0-3560 GCA_035714225.1 Bryobacteraceae bacterium
GCCACCACATGTGCGTTGTTTCCCATCCGAAATAATTCAGCAGGAAGTAGAGCGGAATCCAACTGAAGAAGAACGTCTGGAAAATGTTGTTCGCAGCGAACGTCCGGTAGTAATACTCCGGTCTCCCGGTGCTGAGTTGGCGGTGCGCCGCGTCGGCAAAGAGACTACCGACACCAAGCGCGATAGGGACATCAATCTGAACCATACGGGGCAGCAGCCCTTCCCAGGATTCTGAAATTATCGCTCCGGGAGGGCGTTGTCAATAGTGAAAGTACCGGATGATCCACTTTCTCTAGTGCCGGATGCCGTGTTTATGCAGCCGCTGGTGAAGCGACGCCCGTGCATCCCGGAACACGCCCAGCACTTTCTCAAAACGCTCCGCGTCCGGACGAGTGGCAAGAGTGGAGGCCCATAGTTCCGCGCCTTCGATGAGTGTCAACATGTACGCCGCCGTATCGCGCGAAAACAGTTCCTGTCCGGGAGCAACGACATAAACGGGCGAAGTATGGGCGGCAACGCGAATCCCACCGGCAACGGTCTTGGAGGCACAACGGGCCGCCAGCCAGCCCGTGCCATTGGTGCGAATAGTTTCCTTGAGCGTGAGATTGCGCGCCCCAGCTCCGTTTTCGCGCGAGGCCACCACTGTCCCGTTCCAGACAATATCCATCCGATGAATAGGAGTGCTCGAATCCGCGGATGCGATCACCTCGATGGACGCCGGACCGGAGGTCCGGATCTCCGCGCCGGGCGCCTGTCCGTCCGCGCTGAACTGCAAAAGAGGGCCCGAGGAGAGAAAGGTCTTACCCGCGCGAACGGCCTTCGCCCAATTGGCGAACGTGAACTCGTCCTGGCCAAGATGAGCGTAGGTTCGATATCCTCCGGCGGGAACCGATGCGCTCATCTTGTCCGTACCACCGGCGATGGGCAGGCGGTACCCGCAGTTCAGGTAGCGGTACCATTCCTGGAAATACAGGTTGTTGAAGTGCTCGGTCATCCCCGTAGGCCGCAGTTCGACGGCATCGATTCGTTTCCCCTCAATCGCCGCGGCGAGCTCAGCCGTCGGATAGGGAAAATGAACCGCAACCACCAGGCCTTCGCGCTTCCGGCACGCATCGGCCCAATCCGATAGCGTGGTCCACAACGGATCGCCAAAATAGCTTTCATGGGGACCGGAGGCGGACATCGGGAACACGGGCTGCCCGTGCCCGCCCAGCAGCCCCAGGTGTCCCAGAATGTGCTGCCGGTTCTCTGTGCCAACATGAACCATCGCCTCGCCGTCTTTCGACGTTAAGGGGCCGTACGAGAGATCGCCGACATTGGTGAACAGATCGCCCCATTGCGCCGCCAGCAGATTGATGAGGTTGAGCCCTTCGGCCTGCGCTTCCAGAACAGCGGTGCTCGGCGAGAGAAAATGAACGTGCGTATCCGCACTCACCCAGTTCTTCGATCGTAGGTCGGCGAAGCGGCCGATCTCGAGTGTAAGCTCGCGCTGTCCGGCGGCGATGTCCAGCTTTCTACGAACCGGTTCGTACTCGAAGCCTTTGGAGAGCTCGACGTAAACCTCCCCGGCCGGCAATTCCACCTGGAAAGTTCCGTCGACGTATGCAAAAGAACTGTCACTCCATCGGAGGTCGGCGCCATAATCCTGAAACCAGCCGCCGTTGATTTCGGTGCGATGTCCGTAGGGAGGAATGTAGCGCCCCTCTTTCGAGCGGAACGCAAGGCGGACGGGTGTCGGCCGCTTCGTTCCGGAATCGAGGATGGTACCGTGCAGCCATGTTTTCTCGCGCTCAAGCACACGCACGCTCACGCTGCTCGAAGGCGCCTCTGCTCCGGCCAGCGGAAGGTCGTACTTCTCACCAGTTTCGGTATTGGTGAGCGTAAGCGTGGCGTCCGGGCTCGCCGAAACCTCGGCGTAGAGAGGCGCGTCCGCCGCAACCGGTCCAGTGCGCTCGGGGAGCCCCTTCGTGGGAGAGTCGAGCCACGACGCCGTATCGAATTCCCCTGCCTGCCACGTGCGGGCGACTACGCCAAGATCAACGGAAACGCTCCATCGGCGATTCCCTCCAGGGGTCCCGCCTTTCACCGGCGGCGTGATGCGGTATAGAGCCAGACGATCGTACCGCAGCGGATTCTGCCGGCCATGAAAAAGCGTCAGACCGCAGAGCATCAGCAGATCGTCCGAGCGGGCTTCGAACCGCAGCCCTTTTATTGCCCGGTCTGGAGAAGGATTCCCGATGGCCGCGAGCCACAAAGTGGCTGGATTATCGACTGCGGGATTTCCTCCGTACGCTCCTTCCCATAGACCCATCTGGAGATCGCCCCAATGCCGTGCGTCTCGAAGTGGGTCGGAAAGACTTCGCGGCAGGTTCTGCCGATGTGGAACGGAAGCGAAGCTCAGATGTCCCCATCGGTAACTGGGTGAGTTCGTTTCGAAACGGCGCCGGATCGGCGCTGACTGGCGTGTACCATCTTCGAACAGGAACACCAACTCGGCGAGTTGCTGGCCAACCCGTTCGGCCGCCAAATCCCCAGGCGCGGGCGATTCGAGTGGATCCCAATCGCAGAATCCGGCGAGGCACAAATAGCCGGCCTTTCCGGCGGCCGCGATCTCGACTTCCACCGTCGCCCATGGTCTTTGCGACCGGCTGAGCGCCACCCAGGATTTGTTCGCGACTCCTTCCGGGCCGAGCAGAAATGGAATTCCACGAAACGTTTGCGAACCCGCCGGCATTCGTAAGAGCCCATCCTGGCGGCCTCCGGCGCTGAGGCCCCTCGCCTCCGGCTTCGAGCCCAGATCGCGCGGGGCAGCGTTGAAATATTCCGCAAGAGGTACAGATGTAAACTTGGATGCCCCGGTTTCAGGTGCAGCGGCCGCGGCAGATCCGAGCATTAATTTCAAGGCAGGCAACGTTCCCGCAGTCTGCAGGAACTCTCGTTTTGTCAACCCAGAATCATCGGACATGTTGAATTCCCCAACGAAGCTTATCATTTCCCGATATGTGAGTTTGCACGCGGAAAACACGTCCCATTTAGGGACAAATTCGATGCCGCATCCGATGAGAGCCGGGGCTCATCCAGCTTACTTGGAATCTAGAGGCGGACTCTATGGAAGACAACAATGACGATATTTTAAACAGCCTCAGCAAGCTGATGGAGCGGGAGAGTCCCGGCAAAACAGCGGAAGAATGGCTTGTTTACCTGAAAGATCACATGGAGCATCAAAAGCCTCTTCCAGTCGAAACGTCAGACCTGATTAATCTTGCGCGGGCCATCGACAGATCCTACTGAATAGAAGTTGTTTCTTTTCGGATGACGCCGCTCCTGCTTACTCCTGGTAATCTTGATGCGAGGTGCGCGTGTGAGTCTGGCAGGAAAGGTGGCGGTAGTTACCGGAGCGGCGCGGGGAATCGGGTGGGCCACTGCGGCCCAGTTGGCTTCAGATGGGGCGCGAATCGTGTTGTGCGATATCCGGCCTCCGGAAGGACGGGATATGCGCGACGGCGCGTTTGAAATACATGGGCAGCCTGCACTCTTTGTACAGGCGGATGTCGGGGGTC
>DASTMK010000521.1:0-3359 GCA_035714225.1 Bryobacteraceae bacterium
TACCGGACAGTGATTCCGGCTACCGCGCCGCCAGCCAGTCGAATACGCGCTCCTGCGTAGCGCGCGAAAAACGGTTGATGTCGGTCGGCGTCTCAAATTCCAAAGCCTCGTTCCGCCCCATCAACCGGTAGACGCGGCGCGATGCTTCTACTTCGCGTCTTACGTCTTCCACAGGCGCGTAGCGGTCACGGGTGGGGGCGACAACCAGCACCGGGCGCGGTGCTGCCAGCGCCATGATCTCGTCATAATCGAACGGCGCGCGCGGCTCATGCCCAATGAAGAAGCCCAGCCGCGGTAATAAGCCGTGGATATGCGAGTAGTGGTAAAGTCCCTCCGTCCCGGGGCTATTCAAGCGCAGCGCTTCCACTCCACACACCGCCGCCACCGACTGCACTCTTTCATCGAGGGCGGCCGTAAGCAGTCCGACCTTTGCGCCCAGCGAATAGCCGAACAGGCTGATGCGGGATGCGTCGATTTCTTCCATGGCGGCGAGTGCCTCGATGGCATCGCGCGTGTCTTTCACCATCTTGCCCATCAACGACCATTGCGGATACCGCTCGTAGAACCTCTGCGCCTGGTGCAGCCTTGATCCGAAGCCGATCTGATCGAATGCGAACACGGCGACGCCGCGCCGCACCAGAGAGGCGAACGACGGACGCTGATCCGCCAGGTAGTCCGTTGCAGTCGGGTTCCACGGCGAGCGTGCGGACCAGCCTGTCGAGTAAGCGTACGGGTGCAGCCATACCGCTACCGGCCATGGCCCCGGTTTGGGTTTTCCGTCCGCGTCGACCGGATAAAACAATTTTCCCGCCAGCCCATCGCCGAATGGGACTGTAGCGACACCCATACCCGAAGCCGCCAGCCGCTGCTGCCAGTGCCGTTCATCCGTCGGCCGCCCGAACAGCGTGGCCAGCCATCCTTCTCCGGCCCAGATCATGCCGCCCAGGCGCTTCTTCGCCTCAAAGGGCACGTGCGGCGCTTCCGGGCCCATGACTGCTTTAAGGGCCTCGCGGATCTTCTGCTTTTGCGATTCCCATTCGGCGCGTGAGGCTGGTGCGAAATCTTCTGGAGCCCGCTCCGGGAACCGGGAAGCATCCATCTTCTCTCCGGTGCCCTCGCGCCAGGTGTCGAAATCGTAGCCGTGAATCCAGGTCTCCGATTTCCGCCTCTCTTTCCTTTCAAACACGGCGTCGAAGAAATCGATAAAAGTTTCGATGTCCTCGGCGGTTGTTGCATGCTCGCCTTCCCGCAGGTGCAGCCAGATTTTTTCCGGATGCCCCAGGAACTGATACGCGCGCAGCGCGGAGCGGTATGCCTGCTCGAATGCGAGCGGATTCGCCGCCGATTCCGCGTACCCCGAATACATCATCAAGCCACGGGGCGCCACCATCGCCAGGAGCAGATTCTGGTCCACCGGCAGCTTGTGCTCGCGGCCGGCAAAGAAATGCAGGCGCGGATGAAACCAGTGCGATTGTGCGCCGGTCAGCAGTTCGAGGCTTTCCACGGCGTAAGGATTTGTGTTGAAGCGCCACGGAATGATTTCGCCGGTGTTGCCGCTCGATGGAATCACGGCGCCGATCCGCTCATCGAACGCCGCCGCCAGCAGCGCCTGTTTCCCGTTGCGGGAATGCCCGGTCAAACCGATTTTGTTCTTGTCCACTTCCGGCAGCCGCTCCAGGTAGTCCACCGCGCGCGACGCGGACCACGCCCACCGCCCCAGGCACGAAAAATCATACTCCGGATACAGTTCGATGAAGGCATCCGAATCGTCGCCGTTCTCGTAGCGCGGATCGGTGGCATAGTAGACGCACGCGATATAGCCGCGATTCACGGCGGTATAGAGCCATGGTTTGTTGCGCGCATGATTCGTCAGGAAGACGGGAAATGGTCCCTTGCCGTGGGGAATGATGAGCTGAACGCGCAGCTTGCCCCGATGCTCCGGACCAAACTCCAGCATCACGTCGCGCACAGTGGAGGTTCCTTCGCGGCGCTCGGCCGTCACCCTGGATCGGAGATTATCGGGCCGGGGCGGCATGGTTCCGAACATCCATCGCTCCACCTGACCTCGAATCCATTGTTTCTTTCGCAACCACTGTTCGGGTGTGGTGACCGGAACCTGCCGTCCATCTTCATCGAGCATCAACGGGTCCGGCAACTCCGCGAGCGATGGCATCGAATCGAAGTCCGGCGGCAATTCGCCTGTCCTCTTGACCCAGTCCTCCCAGGTCTTGTCGGTGGCATTGATCCGTCCGGTCGGCGGCGTGCGGCTGGGCAATAGAATCTGTTGCAGCTCTTCCAGGACCTGTTGCCGGGTCTGTGTCTGGTTCTGTGCCGCCGCCACACCGCAGAGTAATACCACGATGGGAAAAGACGATCGGATTCGCATGGTATCCACTCAGCTTACTCCGAACGAAGCGGGACCGAATGGAGAATTTACCGGGCTGCCGTTCACGCCCATCCACACCGCTTTCGCCAACTCTTTAAAACCAAAAGAGTTGGCGCCTGGCAACCCGATTGCCCATGGAAGGTCATGGCTATCACTGTCGTTGGATTGTTTGAAAATCGAGACCATGCGGAGCGTGCTGTGATGGCGCTGATGGATGCCGGACTGTCCCGGGATGAGATCAGCGTGGTATCGAAAGACGAGCGGGGCGCTGAATCTCCGGATCTGACGCCCAAGCCCGGCGTGGGCACGGCTGCGGGTGCGGGTGCCGGAGCGGCGATCGGTGGAATGGCTGGGATTGTGGCTGGCGTGGCCGCACTGGCGATTCCGGGTATCGGGCCGATTCTGGCAGCCGGACCTGTGGCAACTGCGTTAATGGGTGGGGCGGTAGGCGCCGCTGCAGGCGGATTGATAGGAGGACTGTCCTCGATGGGCGTGGACGAAGAAGACGCCCGAACCTACTCGGAAGCCGTGGGCCGGGGCCACGCGCTGGTTGCCGTCAGAGCCACTCCGGCCGATGCGGATCGCGCCGCCGATATTCTGGAAAACTACGGGGCCTTCGACGTGGATGAGCGGGTGGAATTGTGGCGTACAGGGGGTGCGGGAGCAACGTTGGGCAAGACACGGGCGGCCGGATCGACGCTATCTGCTGGAGCTGCCGGGACGCCGCAGGCAAGCTTAGAGCGTCCCACGGGGCTCAGTCCTGACGAATTTCAAGAGAAGCGCCGCCGCCGCGCCGTACGAAGCTACCCGGTATCCGATACTTATCATGGCGAGGGGGAAGTTTAGCCTCCAGCGTGTGTCGTGGCTCGGAAACGAGTACTGAGCCGCGACTGCGAGGGAGCGGATGCGCAATCATTTCCGACGCCACGTTTAGTTATTGCTTTACGGCGTCCTTCAGTGTGAAGACTACCTC
>DASTMK010000522.1:0-6233 GCA_035714225.1 Bryobacteraceae bacterium
GCGTCTTTGAGCTCAAAACCGACCATCGCGCCGTACATCCCTTGAGGGAACAATTTCCGGATGGCCGCTGAATCCGGATGTGCGGGGTCCGCCGGAAAGTATACGCGCTCCACCGAAGGATGCGATGCCAGCCACCCCGCCAGGCGGCACGCGTTCGCACACTGCCGCTCCATACGGAGAGGGAAGGTCTTGATGCCGCGCATCGTGAGGTAGCTCTCAAAGGGCCCCAGCACCGGGCCGCAGGTCCGCGAAAGTGCCCGCAACGCCTCCAGGTCTTCTGCCCCGGAGACCACGACTCCGCCAAGCACATCTCCATGCCCGGCAAGATACTTCGTTGCACTGTGTACCACGAGGCTGGCGCCCAATTCGAGCGGGCGCACCAGCAGCGGAGTGGCAAAGGTGTTATCCACCACCAGGGCGGCGCCTGCCGCACGAGCGATCTCCGCGACGCGGTCCATCGCGCCGACGCGCAACACCGGGTTCGATATCGTTTCCATCAGAAGGCAGCCCGGCCTCCGTTCCGCTACGGCTCGTTCCACCGCGGCGGAATCGCATATATCCACGAATCCCACATCAAAGCCAAGGGGCTCGAAAACACTCATGAGCATTCGCACGGTCGCCCCGTACAGAGCATCCGCCGCGAGAATTGACTTTCTGCGGTCCATCAGGGCGGTGAAGAGCGCGACCTGCACGGCCGCCATCCCCGAGGCGCAGGCCAGCGCGCCCGCACCGCCTTCGAGCGCCGTTACCAACTCCTCCAGCGCCGCGTTGGTGGGGTTGTCGTAGCGCGAATAGCAATACCCGCTCTCTTCCAGAGCAAAGATACGATCCAGTTGTTCGGTGGTGTCGTAGAAATACGAGGTGGCGGTGTGAATCGGAGTCGTCACCGGCACCTGCGGACCCGGCTTCTTGCGATCGCCCGCGTGCACCGCCAGTGTTTCAAGCTTCATTTTCTTTTCCAGCGTGTCCCCTCTTTCGTGTCCTCGAGCACAATACCCCGTTCAACGAGTTCGGCGCGGATCTGGTCTGCCCGTGCGAAGTTCCGGCTCTTCTTTGCCTGGATCCTCTCTTCGATCAAAGCCTCAATCTCGGCGTCCGGGATGCCTCCGGCCTGTTCACTGGGGCGCAGCACATCAAAGACGGAATCGAAACGTTGCATCACGTCCCGCGCGGACGCCACATCCCCCCTCCGAAATCCGCCGGCATCCATCGTGCTGTTGGTATCGCGGATGTACTCGAACACAGCGGCCAGGGCGGCGGCCGTGTTCAGGTCGTCGTCCATGCCGTTTTCGAATTCGTTCAGGGCTCGCGCCGCGCGTTCGTCCGCACCGGCGCCAACGCCCTCGGGAAAATTCTCCGTTTCCAAACGCGTATTGAAATTCCGGAGGCGCTCAATGGACGTGGCGGCGGATTTAAGACCATCGAACGTGAAGTTCAGCTTCTTCCGGTATGGTACTGAGGCCAGCAGATATCGTATCGCCTCCGGGTGATATCCCTGTTCCATCAACTCACCGAGCGTATAGATGTTGCCCAGCGATTTCGACATCTTCTGGGATTCCACCAGCAGGTGTTCGGCGTGCAGCCAGTAGCGGACAAACTGCTTTCCCGTCAGGGATTCCGATTGCGCGATTTCGTTTTCATGGTGTGGGAAAATCAGGTCCACGCCGCCCGCATGAATGTCCAGCGTCTCACCCAGATACTTCATCGACATCACCGAACACTCGATGTGCCAGCCGGGCCGCCCGGGTCCGAGCGGAGTTTCCCAGGCAGGCTCGTCCTCCTTGCGCGCTTTCCACAGAACGAAGTCGCGCGCGTCGGCCTTGTCGTATTCGTCCACGTCCACGCGCGCGCCGGCGCGAATTCCGCTGAAATCGTTGTGCGAAAGCTTACCATAGCCGGGAAACTTTGCAATCCGGAAATAGGTGGAGCCGTCGCTTTTGTACGTGTAACTCTTTTCCGACAACCGTTCGACCGCCGCGACCATGTCGGAGATATGCTCCGTAGCGCGCGCAATCCGCTCCGGATGCTCCAGCCGGAGCTTGGCCATGTCCTCAAAAAAGGCCTTCTCATAAACGGCGGTGTACTCCTGGATCGATTTACCCTGTGCCATCGCGCTGCGGATGATCTTGTCTTCCACATCCGTGATGTTCATGACATGATCGAGCCGGTAGCCGCGATAACGCAGCCACCTTCGCAGCAGGTCCTCGAAGGTGAAGGTACGGAGATTTCCTATGTGGGCATAGTTATAAACCGTCGGCCCGCAGGTGTACATGCGGACGATATTGTCTTCAAGGGGATGGAATTCCTCCACCTGCTGCGAGAGTGTGTTGTAGAAGCGCAAAGCCATAAAGAAGGGAATATTACATCGTATCAGGGGACATTCACCCGGAGAACGCTGGTCACTTCAACCGCAGCAGCCAGTTGGCCGAGTTGCGAATCAGCCGCTGCATCATGGGATGGTTGAGCGCTTCCGGCGTGTGCCCCGGCGAGAGGTAGACAAACCGGCCTTTGCCCTGCTCCCGCCACCAACCGGCCGCGGCGGCGGCGTTGTTGCGTGCCATGGATCGCAGCAGCAGGTGTTCGCGATCCAGAAAATACTTCACCATGTGCTGCTCATCGAAAATCTCGAAATCCTCGATGCCCGCGGTCACCGGATGGTCTCTGTTTTCCACCCGGATGGTGAATACGTAGGGTTCCGGATGCCCGCCATAATCGCCGCCGAACAGCTTGTAGTACAGACCGCCGGGAGGGTAAAGGCCCTGCGAATTGTGCAGCGCGAGAAAGCCTCCGCCACGCTCGACAAAGTCCCAGATGGCCTTCTGCTGCTCCTCCGTCATCCACTTCACGTGCGGCTTGTCGTAGCCCTGGGGCCAGTTCATTCCGTCGCGCAGAATCACCAGCAGTTGATGATCTTCCAACGAAGCGGCGTTGAGTTGGCTCACCTCCTCGATAAACGTCACGGGGATGTTCTCCCGCACGAACGCCTGGATGAGCCCATCCCGGATGTAGACCGGGCTATGATACCGGTCGCCGATGAGCGCCAGCGCCCGGGGGCGGTTCGCCGTGCTGTAAACAGCCGATGCCGGCTGGGCCTGTGCGCCCCACACCAGAAACAAAAACACACACAGAGAGCGGTTCATATGCGGTGCAATTCTACAATAGAACGGTGCCGGTAATCCGTTTTGAAATTGAGGCAGAATGTCCCGTCACGGGGGCGCGCGCCGGGTTGCTTCATACCCCGCACGGAACTGTGGAGACGCCCGTGTTCATGCCGGTCGGCACGCAGGCGACCGTGAAGGGGCTGACACCGAGGGACCTGGCGGACGAAACGGGCGCACGGATCCTCCTCGCGAACACCTATCACCTGTACCTGCGTCCGGGCCACGAAACGGTTCGCCATCTCGGCGGCTTACACGGCTTCATGTCCTGGCCGCACGCGATTTTGACGGATTCGGGCGGGTTCCAGGTTTTCAGTCTCGACAAGCTGAGGAGCGTCAGTGAGGAGGGCGTGCTCTTCCGTTCGCATCTGAACGGCGATGCACATCTTTTTACGCCGCAGTCGACGGTGGACGTGCAGTTGGCCTTGGGGAGCGATATTGCGATGGTGCTGGATGAATGCCTCCCCTACCCGGTCAGCCACGAGGCTGCCCGTGAGTCCATGGAACGGACCGTGCGGTGGGCGCAAGCGGCTTTCCTGCATTACGGCGCCCGGCTCGGGCGGGAAGAGATACGCTCGTCCCTGTTCCCTATTGTGCAGGGGTCGATGTTTGCGGATCTTCGCGTCCGGTGCGCGGAGGACCTGCTGGGGCTCGGCGCCGAGGGGTACGCCATTGGCGGCTTATCGGTTGGAGAGTCGCGCACGCTGAGCCTGGAGATGGTGGAAGCTACAGTTCCGTTACTGCCGCGCGAGAAACCGCGCTATGTCATGGGTGTTGGAATGCCGGCCGAACTGCCCGAGTATGTGGCCCGCGGGGTGGACATGATGGACTGCGTGCTTCCCTCCCGCAACGCCCGCAACGGATATCTGTTTACGTCCGAAGGGCGCGTGATCATTAAGCAGGCCCGGTACAAGGAAGACGAGCGTCCCGTCGATCCCGCCTGTCACTGTTACACCTGCCACAACTTTTCCCGCGCCTACCTGCGGCACCTGTTCCAGGCGGGCGAGATCCTCTATTCGATGTTGGCAACCCTGCACAATGTGAAGCATTATCTTGACATCATGCGTCTAACGAGACAGACTATACTGCTTGGAACGTTCCCGGAATTTCTGAGAGCGGCGCGGTCCAAACCGGCGGAAGAACAGTCAGATCCTTTTGTCCGATAACAAGCTTTAGGACAAGCGGGAACGATGCGAATCCGTCACGATCATTTTCCTTTGGAGCGATGAGCGCGGTGTACCTGACTTTTCTGCTGCTGCAGGGCCAAAGTCCGGCCGGTAATCCCCTCCTGGGCTTTCTGCCCATTTTGCTGATTTTCGCTATTTTCTATTTCCTGCTGTTTTTGCCGATGCAGAGGCAGAAGAAGAACCAGCAGCGTTTGCTGAAAGAATTACAGAACGGGAATGTCGTGGTGACCACCGGCGGAATCGTTGGAACCATCGTTGCAATGAATGAAGACGATACGCTAGTATTGCGGGTAAAGCCCGACAACGTAAAGATTCAGGTCGCCCGAAGTGCAGTATCCGGATTGCTTCCCGAACAGGTCAAGAAGTAGCACGACGCCCGATCTGTAAGGTCATCGAATGATAAAGAATTTGAAGGTCAAGGCCGTGATCATCCTCGCGGTGATACTGCTCTGTATCTACGGCATCATAGGATTTCCCACATCCAAGGCCAAGCTTGCCGAAAACCTGAGCGAGAATATCCGTCTGGGGCTCGATCTAAAGGGCGGAAGCCACCTCGTGCTCCAGGTGCAGGTGCAGGACGCGTTCAAAGTGGAAGCGGATCAGGCCATCGAGCGTTTGAAAGAAGCGCTGGGCCGGGCTGGCGTGCAGTATGCATCGCTCGACCGCAGCGACCCTACAAGTATCCAGGAAGCGGATCAGATTCAGATCAATATCAAGGGTGTCCAGACGGTGCAGACCGGTACGCTCCGAAGCACCGTAGCCGAGTCGCTGCCGTCGTGGAACCTCGCTCCCGTCTCGTCCACCGACTACCGGCTGACGTTGAAGCAGACCGAGGCTTTGAAGCTGCGGCAGGACACGGTCACCCAAAGCATCCACACGATCGAGCGTAGAATCAATGGCCTGGGTCTTGCCGAATCCGCCGTGCAGCAGCGGGGACGCGCCGATGCCGAGGGTGAAATTCTGGTTCAGTTGCCAGGGGTGGACGATCCCGCCCGCATCCGGCAAATCCTTCAGACGACAGCCATGTTGGAGCTTTACGAGGTGAAGGATGGCCCGTTCGGAACGCAGCAGGACGCCCTTGCCAAACACGGTGGAGTGCTGCCGCTGAATACGAAGCTGGTGAGAGCCACACCCCGGGGCGAGAGCGGCGACGGCTGGTATCTGCTCACCCGGACGCCGGTCATCACCGGCCGAGATCTCCGCGACTCCCGTGCGGCCCAGGGTGAATTCGGCCGCTGGGAGACCACCTTCGTCCTGACCCAGGACGCCGCCCGCCGATTCGGGCGGTTCACAGAACAGAATATTGGAAACCGGCTGGCGATCGTATTGGACAACCAGGTTCTGAGCGCCCCCACGATCCAGAATCGGATTGAAGACAACGGACGCATCACCGGTGCCGCCAGCCAGCAGGATGCCGCCGATCTTGCGCTGAACCTGCGCGCCGGATCGCTCCCCGCGGGCATTGTGCCCCTTCAGGAACAGACCGTGGGACCGTCGCTCGGAGCCGATTCGATCCGCCAGGGTATCATCGCCGGCCTGGTCGGCCTCTTTGTCATCATCGCCATCATGCTTCTCTACTATCGCGGGAGCGGGGTCAATGCAACTCTGGCGTTGATCCTGAACGCCGTGATGCTGATCGCGGCCATGGCCTGGCTGGGTGCCACCATGACGCTGCCTGGCATCGCCGGTGTCATCCTCACCATTGGTATGGCCGTCGATAGCAACATTTTGATTTTCGAACGCATCCGCGAGGAGTTGCGAGCCGGCAAGGCGGTCGTGGCGGCCATGGAAGCCGGTTTCAGCCGGGCGTTTCTGACGATCATCGATACGCACGTAACAACCGTTATCTCTTGCGCTTTTCTTTTTATCTTTGGATCGGGACCGGTTA
>DASTMK010000523.1:0-13658 GCA_035714225.1 Bryobacteraceae bacterium
TGCCGATCGGCTTGCAGATTACAGGCCCTGCCGGACGCGAAGACCTGGTGCTGGCGCTGGCACACGCCTATCAATCGGAAACGAAGTGGCACACCGAGCGGCCAGCGTTGTAAACGCCTTCAACTCGCCTGCTCATGTTCCCGGTACAGAGCCCACGCCTGCTCGCCGTCGAGACCGTCGTGCAGCATACCCAGAAACGCCTTCACGATAACAGCCGGATGGGCGTGCTGATAGACATTGCGGCCGTAGACCAGGCCGCGCGCGCCCTGCTGCAAAAGGGCATGGGCCTTTCGAAACACCGTCTCTACCGGTTCCCGGCCACCGCCGCGAACCAGCACCGGGCATCGGGCGGCCTGGATGACTTCGTGGTAATCGGCGGAGTCGTCGGTGGGGTCCGCCTTGATGACATCCGCGCCCAGCTCGCGCGCCTGCCGCACCGACATTCGGCACGACACCGACCACTGATAGACACCTGCGGCCGTCGCGCCCTCGGCGCTCCGCGGATCAATCGCGAATGCTTGGCCGCGCGGCGACCCCGTGAGCCAGAGCTTTCGGGCCGTGGCCTGACTGACGACGGCTACTTTCGCTCGCGCAGACGTCTCCACGACTGTGAAGCTACGGCCTTCCACCGGCAAGGCCAGCGTCTCGAAGTTAGCGATGGTCGACGTAGTTATATGACAGAAGCGTGGTGCGTCCCTCAACGGTGACGGGAAGCCGACCCAGCCGCCCGTACAAGGGCACATGCGCCACGGCTGTCACAGCGCCGAAGCCGGGGCGCTTCCTATCATTCCTCGGCCGTTGACAGACTAGCCGGGTTGACCCATACTCTTTTAATCATGCCCAATGGACAGCCCGGAGCAGGCGAACCGCCGCGCGAAATTCCGTGGCAACTGGCAGCAAGCACACGCACGCTGGACTTGCTGACGCAGCCACCGGTCGGCTCATCGATCTCTATATTGACCCATGTCCCCCGGCTTGAGACGTTGGACCAGGACTTTCCGAACGATCGCCTGGTTTACCTGAAGGTTTCGGTTTCGCTTTCGCCCGACCGGCGGGTTATAGAGCAGGCGATGGAGGAGGACGTGGCGCGGCTGCTGCTGAGCGGCGGGCCACCAATTTGGGTTTCCGTGGTTGACGTGCGCCTCAGCCCGATACCGGACCAGGAACAAGCGATCACGCCGCATTTTGTGTCGGCTTCGCCGCTGCGACGAACGGCCGGGGAAACGGGAGTGATAGGGACGTCGAATTACGAGGGCGCTTCGGAAGGGATCGCCACCGGCAAGAGCGGCGCGGAAATACACGAAGCATTTCAATCGGCGGTAACCGAGGAAACATCGGGCGGCGGCGGCTATGTCGCGCTGCTGCCATTTATCGCCGGGGGCGGCGGCTCAACAACGACAACCGACATTTCCGGCCGGCGCGACGTTTACCAATTCCAGGACACGTTGACGCGCCAGGCGGCGGAGGAGCGGCGCGACTTACTGAGCCATATGACGAGAGTCCACAATGCACTGACGTTACTAAGTGGGCTCTATGTGGGTTCTCCGTATCTGAAGTTTGTGCTGCGCCCGCGTCCGCTGCGGGCGCTGAGCATAGACCCCAATGATCCGAACCTCTGGCAGCACGAACTGTTGCGGCGCCGGTCCTCAGGGTTAGAGGGCATCCAGGATTTCTACAGCGTTGCGGTGATTCCGCGCAATCTAGAAGGGTTCTGCGTGTCGGTGCGGCTGCGCAACGTGTATGTGCTGGATGCACCGCCGCCTCCACTTATCGACGACTGGATTTCGTTCTTCTACGATCCGCCAAATTTCTATGAAATGCTCGAATATTTGACAACGCGGTATCCACGCGGCACACCGGCCGATGAGTTAGATGTCGATCTTATCGGCACGGGGCCGCGCAGCGCGTGGCTATCACCTTCCGTTGCAGGTTATGGCGCCTTGGGCCCGAACGCAGACGAGGGATGGGTGGTAGTAGCGATAAAGGGCATCGATCCTGGCGGCGGGAACACGGTGTTAGATCGCTATGTGCCATATAAGACGCTGGAAACCGTATGGCTGGAGACCAGACGCGCGGCGCACCAGGAGGCGGTTTCGCAATCACCGCTGGAGCGCGGCGTGGTGACCTATGTGCCGCACGAAGTTGGAGTATGCTTCGATTTTCAGGGCGATGGGACATTGAGGCGGCGGTCGCCGACGATTCGAATGGGGGATACGCCAATGATCCCGAGTTATGAGGAGGATTTCCCTGGCGGCCCGGGCACGATAGGAAGGGCTGGCGGGGGACTGCCCAGGCAGGAGGCGAGGCGGAACTGGGCGCGCTGGGCGAACCTGGAAGACGAACTGGTGGCACGAGCGTCGAACACGGGGGATTGGGGGGACACGAAGCTCGACCTTCAACACCCGCGAATGTTCGACGCTGTGTTGCGCGCGCTTAGCCAGTTGCCGGCCGGTCGCGCCGCGAATGTCCCTCTGAGCGCTTTGAGGCAGCGCTACGGATTGACTAATGAGCAGATCAAAGCGCTGAAGGACGCCGGCATACGCGATTTGCGGGGACTCGCTCAGGCTGTGCGATTGGGGAACCGGTTGACCGATGCGCTGGCGTTCCAGGAGGAACTGAGCAGACAGCAGGCACAGCAGCGAAAGGCGTCGGATGCGCTGAAGGCGCCTGTTCCAGCATCGCCCGAGGTGCTGAATGCCGTAAGGGCCGCGCTGGCATCAGCCCTGGCGCGTAAGGACAGCAACGGCCACCGCAAAAAGTAAGTTGGGCGAGATGAACGGCGTTCCGTCGAACCGCGCCTTACTCGGGCCGATTGTGGGCCACACGGACCACCAGGGGAGCATCATCTGGGTCCGTGTGAAGAGCAATCCGCACGATTTTGCATTGCGACTGCACGGGCGATCGACACTGATTCCGTTTGTGTCCACCGAGGCCGGACCGGTGGAGTTTGGGACCGCGGTGGCTACGGTCGGAGGCCTGCGTCCCGAGCACACCTACACCTACCAGGTGATGCATCGCGGGCGGGCGGTAGCGGGGGCGCGAGGCTCGTTCCGCACAATGCCGCCGCCGGGGTCGGCTGCGAGTCTTTCGTTCATCACGCTCTCCTGCAGCGATGCGAAGAAGTTGGGGGCATGGCAGCTTTTGCAGGAATATATCGAGACGTTCGAGCCCCACTTCGTGCTGATGATCGGCGATCAGATTTACATGGATGGGGAAGCAGAGACAAGCGTGTGGGACCACCACCTGGATTCGCCGCCGCAGGTGCGCAGGCGGGCAATGGTGGAGATGTACCAGGAGCATTGGGACCGTGAGCCGGTGAAGACGATTCTGGCAAACACGCCCACTTACATGGTTTGGGACGACCACGACATACGCGACGGATGGGGATCGTGGGCCGGCGAGAGTCCGACGTTACAGGCGAAGTATCCGCGGGGGGCGCCAATTACAGAGCAGTATTCGCGGTATTTCGACGATGCCAGGGACATTTACTGGCACTTTCAGATGACGCACAATCCGCCTCCCCTTTTTGGTCCAAGTACTCCACCGGTGACGGGCGAGAGGCGCGCCATGCCCTTTGCGTTCCGGTGTGGGAGGCTGGCTGTGTTGCTGGTGGACAGCCGCGGGGAGCGCGATGTGTTCCGGCCGGATTACCCGATTCTGGGCGACCGGCAGTGGCGGGCGTCGCTGAGCTGGCTACGCAATCTTCCGCCGTCCGTAGATGCGCTGGCCTGCGTGACTCCGGTTCCGATTGTAGCAATGGACCCGGGCGGGCTGACGCAATCGCTGTTTCAGCATCGCACCGACGATGAGGTGCTGTATCGCGAAGGGCGGGCGCAGGACCTGCTGGTGCTTCAGAAGGAGAACGGCAGCTTTCTGGATATTCCATTCAACTTGGCCGGGAGGGCGTTACAGGCGAACATCGGCGCGTATCGCGCGAGGAGCATCGACGACTTGCGCGACCAATGGTCGCAGCGCTTCAGCCAGCCGGAGCAGGAGGCGATTCTGCGGACGATCGCGCAGGCGCGGTTCGCCAATCGTCTGCCGGGGCGTCCGCGCGCGGCATTCTTCCTTGGGGGCGATCTGCATATCGGCGGGCGGTTCGAGATTCGCTATGACGAACCCGAATGGGTGACTGAATGCATGATCGCGTCGGGCATCAGCCGCGAGGAGAACATCACGGCGGCACAGGGCATTGTGGTGAACGAGTCCTTTGAAGTAGCGCCGGGGATCAATGCGGAGTTGAAGCAGTACCTTCGCGTTGTGAATTTCGGGGTGACGCAGGTGCAGTTTTTTGGGGAGCGGGCGCTGGTGGAGCACCGGGTACTGCATCCGGGCGCGGAGGTGCACGCGAGAGTGCTGGCGACATCGGTGTTCTGAAGCTGGCGGTCAGAAGCCGATGGAGATGCCGGCAGCGGAAACGGTTCTTCGCACGCGCGCGAAGCAACTGCCGATCGGCCTGCAGATTACAGGCCCTGCCGGGCGTGAAGACCTGGTGCTGACCCTGGCACGCGCCTATCAATCGGAGACGAACTGGCACACCGAGCGACCGGCGCTGTAAACGTCTTCAACTCGCCTGCTCATGTTCCCGATACAAAGCCCACGCCTGCTCGCCGTCGAGGCCGTCGTGCAGCATACCCAGGAACGCCTTCACGATGACAGACGGATGGGCGTGCTGATAGATATTGCGGCCGTATACCAAGCCGTGGGCGCCCTGCCGCAAAAGGGCATGGGCCTTTCGAAACACCGTCTCCACCGGCTCCCGGCCACCGCCGCGAACCAGCAACGGGCATCGGGCGGCCTGGATGACTTCGTGGTAATCGGCGGGGTCGTCGGTAGGGTCCGCCTTGATGACATCCGCGCCCAGTTCGCGCGCCTGCCGCACCAGCGGAACGATCAGGTTCTTGTTGCCATCGGACTGAAACGCGCCGCGAGCTTCGTCGAATTTCATGACCAGCGGTTCCACCATTAAAGGCATGCCGTAACGGTCGCATTCCGCGCGCGCTTTGCCGACGTTGGCTACCGTTTGGCGGTGTAGATCCGGATCGCCGGGAAACAGCAGAAGGTTGCAAACCACGCAGGCAGCGTCCATTTGAACCGCGGGCAACACGGGATCGTCCGCACGGACGAGAATATCAAACGGCACGGTGGGCAGGTGCGCACTGTAAGGGTTGCCCGCATCCAGGCGCATGACGAGCGCGGGTTTCGACTTGCCGGGGATCGATTGCAGAAGGTCTGCCTGGCCGTAGTTCATCTGTAGGGCATCGGGTCCCGCATCCACCAGTTCCGCTACCACGCGGCCCATGTTCTCGAGCCCGGTAAGAAAGCTGCGTTCATTGAACACGCCGTGATCGATCGCAACATTGAGGCAGTTACCTGAAGGATGGAAGAGCCGGTTTAAACGCGCGTTGGAGAAGTTGTGCATCGCCTCTGCCCATCAAGATAGCAGCATCGGCGGGGAACCGGAGAATTTGCAAACGCCGCGGCATCAGCGTGCGAAACGCCTGCTGAACCATGCGTCAGTAACGGGCGTGATACGGACAAGTGGATGTGGGATTCCAAGAAATCTCACCTTCACGGTCCCTACCTTCAGTAAGAGCCAGTTTCGGCCAATTCAAGCATTTACTACTCAACACGTGCGAGAATTAGCTTCCTCGCGCGAATGTCTATTGTGACGACAAAGTGCGACAAGAAGTCGCTTCCAAGCGTCAGTGCAACCGGCAGATCAAACCCATTTCTCCAGCGGATGGGAGATTCGCGCACCGTGCGAAGCTAGCCGGCACATGGCCTCACTACGGCCCATATACCGGCACCACCGTGTGCACCAGTGTGAACCCGGACTTGTAGGCGCCATCCGTTTCCCTCTGCGCGCCAAAGGTCACTGGAGCTTCCTGGTTTCGCGGCACGGGAAGCGAGAACAGTTCATAGATGTGATGGTCGTCTTGAGGTCGCTGTGCGCCATAATCGCCTGCTACTGCGGCCTTGTCGAAGGATTCCTCATCATGGTTTCCCTCCGCCCAGAAGAGGCTGTACTTTCCCGTTGTGATCTCCTGCAGGAATGCGGCCCGCACGAGGGTCCGATCGTAGAAGTCGACTCCCAGGAACTCTACCGAAAAGGGCGGCGGGGCTTCGGGGATGCCCGGGATCACGAGCGCCTGGACCACGTTGCCAATCGCACCGCGGATAGCGCCGAACCGGACCCGCGCGCCATACTCTTCGATCCGGACGATCTCGCCGGCCGGCGCCAGGGCGTCGGGAAATTCGAGAACATGGGGAAGGTCCGCGACCGGAAAGTCAGCAACTGGCGTGAAAAGGTCGGGATGATTCGGGGACTGCTGCAGCGTGGCTTGCCCACCCTCGAACATCGGCGTCCCATAGGTGCTGCCGGACACCGGCTCAAAGATGTAGCGGCCGTTTTCGTGGCGCAGAATCTCGGCCCGGAAACGGCCTGAAGTGAGATACCCGCCAAGGAAACGGCCAGGATCAGGGATTGGCGGTACGGGTACGGAATAGAGGCGCGCCTGTTGGTTGAGGGCGTCCTGATAGACGGACGGCTCCGCGAGAGTCACCGTAGCGTTCTCCGGAGGGCTGACGCGGCGAAGGACCTGCAGCCGGCTGCCGGGTGTATGCATGACCGCGTGATCCGGCAGCCATTCGGTGAAACTCAAATGCTCTGTCTGCGCCCGCAGCGCGATCTGAGCGCCGTCAAAACGAGCGTCCTGCAGCGGCGGCGCCTGCGGATTGTGAATGAAGGCCGGTACGACCGGCAGCGACCAGGGACTGAAGGCGCTGACCCGATCCCATCCGTCGACGCTGCGGGCGCGAAAGCGCAGGGGGATATCGTAGAACGGCACATCAAAGCGCCTCGCCATCGTTCCCGCCGGGAAAACCGCAGAGGGGTCAGAACTGCGATAGGTGAAGGCGATTACCTCCGTGGCGCTGTCGAGAATCGGGCTCGGCCCGACCTCTTCCTCGATGTCGACGCCGATGACACGGCGGCTGGTGGCGTGCCACTGCAGGGAACTGGTCACAGTGTAGGTCTGTTCGCCGTACAGCCTGACCTCAGGATTCGCATAGCCGAGATTTGTGGGGACCGGAAGGGGCATCGCCGGAAAGGCGGGGATCACGATCAGATTGCTCGTCTCGGCTGTGCCATCCGCAAATAGCGCGAAGGCACGATAGACATGGCCCGTAGATCCCATCTCCTGAAGCAGGTTTTCGCCGATTTGATCCGCGCTGGTTCCTGGGCCGGCATCAGGGCCGTCCAGAAATCCGAAGCCGTAGACCACTGCATACTCCCAGCGCGCCCCGAGCAGCAATTGCACTTGCTGCCAGGGCGTTGACCACAGTGGGAATGCGCTGTCGGGAGCGCTGGCGACCGCCTGAGGAATCAGGACCTCCTGGAACTCGGCCCAGTTCTCTTCGTCGATCGTTGCAGTGCCGCCGTAGCGCTGATACGCAGTCGCGAGCGGCATACCCATGGTTGCTCGCGGCGACACCCGGGCGACGCTTTCGAAATTCAGACCCGCGGCATGGTCGGCGAATAAGTTGAGTATCGAGACGTTCTGAAGCTGGACTGCTCCCGTGAAGAATTCCAGTTCCTGAATCAGGCTGGCTTCGAGTAGAACTACTTCACCGTTGCTCACCGATCGCTCCGCGACCAGGGTGCGGCCGAAACCGGGGCTCTCCCACGCGCGGAAAAACGCGTCCGGCCCTGCATAGGTAAAGCGAACAGCCTGCACCTGCTGCGGCAGCGTGACCCTGGCAGGAAAAATACCGCTAGACTGAATATTCCCCAAATTCTGCCACCAGGAAAGAGGGACCGGAAAGACAGGCGAGTCTGCAAAGAGCGTATCGCCGAAGCTCACCGCCAGCGGAGCGCGCTGCAAGACGACCTGATCGGGAAGTCCACGAAAGCGGCCCTCGACGACTTGTTCCGGATCGATGGTCCAGCGGAAACGATTCCCTGTGAGTTCTTCCGCAACCCAACCAATACCTGCAAGGAACATGGGCATAGACTTATTCCCTCCGGGACTCCGCGCGCAGAATCTCTTTCCTCTGCCGCCGGCGGAAGCGAGCGCCCGCCGAGGGGGCAACACGGGGCCGCAATCGTTCTCCCGGAGCGCGCGGCGCTATATCCGTCTGGTCTTGCGGCAGGCCGGCGAGAATCGAATCGGGAACTCCCGCCTGCTCCACTAACACCGCCAGCACTCCGGCAGGAACCATGACGTCTTCGGTGGGAAGCGGCCAATCCGGCCCGCTCAGATTCAAGAACTTCAACTCCAAGGTTTCCGGAGATCCCACCGCGGCAGAGGGCCGCAGCTTTGGCAAACCCGCCTCCGATGCATCGAACGAGATCGTCAGCGCGTATTCTCCCCTGGGAAGCCGTGTACGGATGCCGGCAAGCCGGCCGGCGAGGAACGCGGAACTCCCATCGGGGGAAGGGAGCGCCTCAACATTCAGGTCCAGTGGCCGTCGATACGCGTAGTCGGCCGGACATGGGCTGCCACCCTGAAGATGACGGATTCGCAGCGAGAGTGAGACACGGCGCCAGTCCACCGGCTCAGGCGTCCGGAGCCACAGTGCGAACAGGCGGCCGGCACTGTCCTCGATGGCATCTATCCTGGTCTCGGAGACCGTATTGTTGATGCCAAATAACGGGTTGGCCGGGTCTTCGGAGAAGCGGGCGCCCGTGTCATGCGCGAAACGCGCGTAAGAGATCCCGAGCGGTGCACTGCCGGTCAGGTGTGAGACCAAATTGCCAGGCAAGCGCCAGGGGAGTGGCGGAGCCTCAAGTTCCTCCGGGAACGGATTCGTCGTAATGGATGGATACTCGCCCGGCAGCAATGGGCCGGGATTCACGCGCGGGACAGGCAAGGCCGTAAAGCTCCCTGGGTCGGTGTCGATGTGATTGCCGCCGATCGGCAGGCGCCGGGAGCCCGCGAATCCGGGAGTGAAGCAGAGTTCCAGGGAATGCGGCCCGTTGGCATCATAATAGGTCGTGATTCTCGGATGCGTGAGTGTCAGGTGCTCGGTGAAGTGTTGGAATTGTGAGACGTAGCATTCCCAGCTATCCAGAATCGCCGCCGGCTGGCCGGGCGGGTTGAACAGGACTCTCACTTCCGCGGAGCCGGAGAACGGAAGCGGCTCCAGAACCAGTTCCTGGTCGCGTTGCACCTCGCAGCCGAGCCACTCCCGGAACTCCGCGCTTGGTGCCAAGGTGCTGCTTTCGCCGTCCGGGTTCTCGATTGGCTCTCCGGCAAACTCGGCGACGGCGCCATCGTGTTCCACGTAGCGGATTTGCACGGTCAGAGTCGTGAAGATGCGCGAAATGTACGGGGTCAGGAACCGCAGCACGGGCAGATACGAACGGTACGCCGGGAAACCGATGCCGTAGAGCGTCGGGTTCCAGTCGGCGTTCTCGTTGCGAAAGAGGCGGCTGTCGCCGACCGTGGTGTACTTCAGATACGGCCGCAGAG
Source organism: Bryobacteraceae bacterium (assembly GCA_035714225.1). Lineage (GTDB taxonomy): Bacteria > Acidobacteriota > Terriglobia > Bryobacterales > Bryobacteraceae > CAADGY01. The sequence continues at coordinate 9,477 of DASTMK010000523.1, forward strand.
AGGGTGGATAGACGATTTGAAACTCGCGGGTGAGTTCCCAGGGGATCGGCTCAGGGTTGCTCAGATCGTGCAGGGATTCGGCCGAAGTTTCTCCGGCGACGCGGAGACGGTAGCGCCCGGGAGTAAGAATGACGCGCTCCTGGCAATTGCCAACCGGCTGGAGCGCCTTCCGGAAGCGCACTGCGTAGAGATGGAATCCGGTGATCGGCCCGCCAGGCCCCGGAGCCGCTTCCACGATGATTTCCTCAACGGCAGCGCCCGCCGGTGGCGTCGCCTCCAGCACGAGCAGATACACGCCTTGCGATAGTTGGAAAGACTGTATCTGGTTCAGGGCCAGGATCTGGCCGCCGGCGGTTGCACTGATCCCGCCGCCAAGGAAGGTCGTGATCGCTTGAAGGGGATATACCACATACAGCAGGATCCGATCCACGGGGCCGCCGCCGAACACAATTCGCAGCGATGTAGCGGAAATAGTTCGAGTCGGAAGAACGAAACTGAAGGTGTTGGCGAGCGCCGCTTCGCCCTGTGGGGTTACACGAAGATCGCCGAAACGGCGCTCGGATTCCAAAGTCTCGTCCGCGCCGATTCCAAAGCGCTGCAGCGTGATCTGTGGCGGCGGGAACGACAGCGAATCGGTTATTTCCTGACTCCAGAAGAGCCACGAATACGGATCCTGCGCCAGCACATGGAGTTGTCCGGTAGACCCATCGGGGGCCTCGGCCCAGACCGACTCGACATTCCCGATTTCGACGTCGTTTACCAGGTCGAAGATCTCCAGCGTATTGAGCATGTGCCGCACTTCGTAGCCGCCGTTGTTCTCCGCGCCTACCGGCTCGCCCAGGACCTTTCCCGTGGCATCGGTGGTCTGACGTGAGAAATGCACTACCAACTCGCTGTCCGGCCAGGGCTGGTTCAGTTCACTCTGCTCGGAGTCGTCAAGGTCCCACTGCCGGCCCGTCAGCCCATGGAGCGCCCCGACGTGTACCTCCTGACGTGTCTCGGTCTGCAGTGCTGGCTCTATCGGTGGCGGCTCGTCTTCCACGATGTCCGGAAACGTGATCTTGATTTCCGGGGATTTGAGCGGGAACGGCAGCTTCAACTTGAAGGTCAGCGTGCCGCGTAGGATCTTCGGCTTCGGCACGTGGCCGAAGAACACCACGGACATGGAGAAGCTGATCGTAATAAACGAAAAGATCTTCACTCCGGCTTCGCCATGCAGACTTACCTCAGCCGCGAACTGCCCCGGATTCCAGCCGATCAGGGCGTAGATGCCCAAGCCGCCTTTGAGGAAGAACAGCAGGATCTTCTTGAGGCCAGGCGGGCCCTCGATGGACCAGGTCACGTCAACTCCGAACGTGATCCTATAGTGGTCAATCTGCAGAAAGGCCTTGGCCTCCATGAGTTGGATGATTTTGGCCTTGTTCGGCTCGCGGCGCGTGCCGAAATTCAGGAACCAGTCTCGCGGATTGGGCAGAGAGAAAAAGGCCTCCACGGAGCCTGCTCCATCGACAATCTGCCCGCTCTCGGGAATCTTCAGTTTCACGCCGCCGGCGAGCGACCAGGTGCGGCTCACTCCGTCCAGCACCAGGTATGCTTCCAGCACGGTGGAGTTTGACCGGAGCAGCTTTCCTTTGCCGCCGAGGATGATCACCGGGCCCGGCAACAGTACGGCGAAACCCAGCGGATCCAGCAGCAGAATATTTCCGGCCGACATCATGTCGCAAAACATGGCGCGGATAGCAACACCGGTCGTCTTTTCGTCGTTCGCCGCCGCAACCCACCGGTCCAGAGCGTCATCGGGATTGCGCGCCCAGCGCGCGTAGTCGGTTGCGGTCGGATTCTCAATCGGGAGGGGCGCCTCGGGATCAGGCGTCACGCCGGTTTCCAAATCGACCGGAGGCGGCTCGGCAATCAGCCCTGCTTCCAGGCGCGGCTTGAAGTTGTGCGCGTAGTCGCCGCCGAGCCCGTTGAGTCCGACTGCGGTGGGCCCCAGGGGGATCGGCGCCGGAAGATACACGTTGATGCCCAGCATGATGCCGCGGTCGGAAACGCCGCCCAGAAAGATGTCCAGGCCGAAGCCAATCGGGACAAGCCGGTAGGAACCTCGCCCCATGAATACCAGCCCGTCATATCCAAGCCCCATCCGCACGTCGCTGATCGGCGTGAGCTGGCTTTGAACCATGTGCAGTTCACCAATGAAGGTGCGTACGGACTCGATACCCAGTTGCGTTTTGAGAACAGTCACTTCGATCCGGACGAACGGCGCCACGTCGCCCTTGAGAAGCTCCATGCGGCCCCGAATCAGGAAGGTCACGGCCTCGGTCGTGACCTCCATGACCTTCACCAGTGGAGAGGCGGAGAGTCTTTTGCCCGGCTGAAGGCCCGCGAGGTAACTGAGGACCTTCTCCTCAATCCAGCCGCCGGAGCCATCCGTCATTGTGGGATCGCCGGAATCGTCGGCGGCCGCGGAGTAGATCCGGTGCTCTATCTTTTCTTCGAATCCGAGCGCCATGGGGTGTGGAGCCTCTCATCGATTGTGCGCAGAAGACCGTTTGAGCGGCCCTTCCAAAGTTCTTACAATATTCTTCAACGACCTTTACTTCTGGGTGAACCGTGATATGGCCGGGAAACGGCAGTATCAATTCGGCCCGTACCTGTTTGAGGCGACGTCCGGACTGCTAACGAACGGCAGCGATAGGGTTGCCCTGAGACCAAAAATCGCCAATTTGCTACGAGTTCTTGTGGAATCGGCTCCTGAGGTTGTATCGAAGGACGATTTGATGGCCCGGGTGTGGCCGGATACCAACGTTGTTGAATCCGGACTAGCGCGCAACATTAACGAACTCCGCAAGTCGCTTTCCAAGGAGCCCCAAGCGATCGAGACCGTTCCAAAGCGGGGCTACCGGTTCACAATCCCGGTAGAATGCCCTGGGCCTCTTCCAGAGGTGATGGCTACCCCGGCCACTGCCGCTTCTGCTCCGGGCCATTCGAGCTGGGCAAGGCGTGCCGCGATATTCGCGTTCGGCACAATGGGAGCCGTCGCATCAGCGTCTCTTCTCATTCGAATCACCAGATCCGATGATACGTCGGCGCCGCGAACGCCTGAACCGTACTCTGCCGCCGGTATCGAAGCGGAGGTAAAGAAAGAAGGAGCTGCCGGCTACTACAACTGGGGGAAGTGGGAAGTGCAGGGAATGCGGGACGCGTTGGTGCACTTTCGCCGCGCGGCATCGCTGGATGCGCGGCTCTGGTATGGATACGTAGGTATTGCCGATTCCTATCTGGGGCTGCTCCTGCTGGCAAATCGAATGGATCCGGAATGGGCCCAGTGGGCGCGGCATGCCGCGGATCGCGCAGTTCAGCTTGGTCCCAACATCGCCATCGCTCACTGCGCTCTGGGCTGTGTACGGCTGATTCTCGATTGGGACCTCAAGGGAGCAGAGGCCTCCTTTGAAGACGCGCTCCGCTGTAATCCCTTCAACTACGTGGCTTACCAACGCCGCGGGCTGCTGCGCACGCTCCAGCGCAGATTCGACGAGGCAAGGACTGACTTGCGCAAGGCTACCGAGTTGAAGCCGGAGTTCCATGATGCGCAGGTGTTTTGGGCGTGGTCCGAGTTCTGCGCCGGAAATTTCGATGGCGCGATCGACGTACTCAAGGATTTGCCACCCTCAGGAGGCAAACGAAAGCAGGCTCTGCGAATCCTCGCCGCAACGCATGGTATGAAGCGCCAGTTCGAGTCCGCCCGGAAGACTCTGGCGCTCGCGAGTTTGTCTCCGGGCGACGATCTGGCCGTTCGCGCCTGGCTGGACGCGCGGGAAGGTAATGTTGCAGCGGCCAAATCGGGCCTCGACCGTTTATGCGCGGTCTATGCCAGAGACAACCTGTCCTATTGCGACACGGCTATTGTCAATTCGGAGCTAGGGCTCGTCGACAGCGCCTTCGCATCTCTCGAACGAGGACTGCGGTTACGTCACTGGCGAGTTCTGATGCTGTCCGTCGACCCTCGTCTGGAGTCTCTGCACAAGGATCCACGGTGGTACGCATTCTGCTCGCGCATTCGGGCTCGAGAACCATAGCCGATCATAGTTGCCGGGGAGTGGCCAAAAACCGCTTGCTGGCGCGCGCGGCTCGGAACCGAGCCGTGACTGCTAGAAATGGCGTGTTAAATCGCGGAAGCTT
>DASTMK010000524.1:0-19560 GCA_035714225.1 Bryobacteraceae bacterium
TGTTCACTATGAATGAATTTGGCAAGCTGCTGCGGATCGGCTTTTTGCAGCGCGTCGAAGGTGGCGACCTCTGCGCCCAGGCTCCTCACTACGCGATCGAGGAGTCTTTTCGCCTGCTCCGGGCCGAAGGCGTTGTGCAGGACCTTCCGCGCGTAGTCGATGCCGCCTTTGAGCACGTAATCGTGCGCCATCGACATCTCATAGAATTCTTCGAGTACGGACTCGGCCTGATCGGTGGGCACCGAGGAGATTTTAGCGATCTCGCGGCTGATGAGTTGAACTTCGTCCTCGTCGAGTTCCTTAAGGATCTCGCTGCTTGTCTGGTCACCCAGCGTGACCATCAAAACGGCGGCTTTGCGTAGACCTGACAAAACTACCGGCCGGTCGGCATTTGCAATCATCTGCTAGTTCTCTCGTCGTTCAGCCACGTGCGCACCACGTGAGCCATGGATGTAGGATCTTTCTTGGCGCCATCGCCGATGTGCCGGGCCAGCACCTCGGTCTTCTTTGTCGAGACGGGTTGAATCTTGAGCGAGCTGAGCGCTTCATCGTTCATCTTCTGCTGCAAGGCGGCCCGTTGGGCGAGAGCCGCCTCCATGCTCATGGATGCATCGTTCTGGGAATCGCCTTCAATACTTTTCTGTCCCTGGCCGGAAGCTACCTCCTTTGTCATTTCAACCTGCTTCCGTGCTCGTTTTCGATTTCGAGATCTTCTGAAGAGAAACAGCATCAGTGCCAGCAGAACGAGGACAACGCCGGCACCGGCGCCAATCAGAACTGCTCCGTTCGTCTGGCCAACTATCTTTTGAAGCCACGCCGGCAACTGTAAAGTACCCGGCTGTGCCGGAGGTGGCGAATCCGGCTTGGGCGGCTCCCAATTGGCTGTGGTTTCAAACGGCAGGCTCTCCACAATCAACTGGTCGCCCCGGTCCGGAGTGAATCCGACGGCTGCGGCAACCAGATCCCGAATCACTTTTAGTTTCTCCGGCGGCGGCGGTTCCAACACACGCTTCGCATCTGCGCCCGAGCCCTCCCACCGCACGTCCTGATCCACCAGTAACGATACAGAGACTCGTTTGATACCACCCTGCGGCAGCTTGACGTGGCGGACCGTCCGGCTCGACTGATAGGTGATGTTCTCGGTACGGCGGCTCAAGCCTCCGGCGGATGAGACCGGACGGGAAGGCGGCCGCGGCAGATTCGATGCAACTCCCGGGGTGCCGGATGTGCCGCCGGTTCCGGTGGCATCCTCGGTCCTTTGAGAGGTGACCATTACGGACCGGTTGGGATCGAAGGTTTCTTCACTCTGTTCCCCGCTTGTGAAGTCACAATCGACAAAGACGCCCGCCCGGAAGCGGTCCGGGCCGAGCAGCGGCTCGAGAGTAGTGTTGATTTTCGTAATCAGATCCCGCTCGATCCTCTGCCGGTATTCGAGTGATGCCTCGGAGGGCTCAGCCGCGTCCGGGTTGGCGGGCCGCGGCCGGTTCAGCAGGTTGCCGCGAACATCTAACACCGAAACCATTTCCGGAGACAAACCTTCAACGGCGCTGGCGAGCAAATGGCAGATGCCCGCGATGTTCTGGGCCGAGAGCTTGCTGCCAAAGCGGAGCTTGAGCATTACGCTGGCTTTGGCCGGCTGGCGCGATTCGACGAAAAGGGAATCTTTCGACAGCGTGATATGCACTCGCGCATGTTCCACTTCGGAAAGAGAAATGAGCGACCGTTCGAGTTCCCCTTCGAGTGCGCGGTGATAATTCACCTGTTCGGCGAATTCGGTCAATCCGAAGTTGGTTTGATCGAACAATTCAAACCCGATGCGGCCTGTTTTCGGAAGCCCGGCGGCAGCCATTTGCAGGCGCAACTCGGCGACTTTTCCAGAAGGAACCAGGACGGTACTTCCGTTTTCTTCCAGCCTGTACTCAATGTTTCCTTCCTTCAGCTTCGCAAGCACCGCCCCGGCGTCTTCAGACGACAATCCGCTGTAAAGCAGCTTGAAATCGCGTTCGCGGTTCCACTTTGCCGCTCCGAACAGCGCGGCGATGACGGCCAGGGCCACGATACCCGTCGTGATTCGCTGCCGCATGCTGAGGCTGAGGAAGAGATTCTTGAGTTGCTCCATATTCCGGTCACGTTCCGTTCCGTTTCAACGCGCGGCCGCTATACCTGCATCCGCATGACTTCCTGATACGCCTGGACAACCTTGTTTCTCACTTGAAGAAACATCTCGAACGCCAGTTCGGCTTGCTGTGTGGCTAACACAGCCTGGTGCACCTCTTCGGCTTCCCCGGACAGGAACTTGTCGATGCTTTGATGAGATACCTGACGGAGTTCGTTCACCTGCGAGATGGCGCCTTCGAGCGCCACTTGAAATCCGCCCTGCTGCTTTCCCGCACCCGGAACCACCGTGGAGGGGATGTTTGGAATGCCAGGCACATTGAAAGATATTGGGTTCATCGCATTAGCTCAATGGAACGATGGATCATGTCTTTCACCGCGCTCATGGCGGCGATATTGGCCTGGTAGGCGCGAGAGGCACCCATCAAGTCCACCATGTCTTCGGCCGGGTTGACGCGGGGGAACGCCACGTAGCCGTTTGCATCGGCATCCGGGTGCCCCGGCATGTATCGTTTTTCCAGATCGCGCGTGTCCTGGACCACCTCGGAAACAGCCACCCCGGTCACGCCGGCCCCAATCTCCGACTGGAAAACCGCGGAGAACGGCGAGGTCTGAGACTCGGTGGCAAATACCACATCCTTACGTCTGTAGGGTCCACCTTCCGGAGTCCGCGTGGTCTCGGAGTTCGCGATGTTCTCGACCATCACTTCGGCCCGCGCCCTTTGCGCGGACATCCCCGATGCGCTAACGGATAACAGAGAAAAAAGACTCATCCGCCCCTTCCTTCCTGAATCGCCGAACGGATGGTCCGGATCTGAGAGCGCAATAGATTGGAAGCCATGTTAAACCGCAGTGCGTTCTCGGATAGCAGCCGTAGTTCGCGATCCATATTCACGTTGTTGCCGTCGTTTTTCGTAACCAACCCGGGTACCTCCACGACATTGGGCACCGCTCCCTCGATTTGACTCATGAACTCAAACTGAAAACTGATGTCGCGGGTCTTATATCCCGGAGTGTCCGCGTTGGCTATGTTGGACGCCACTAACTTCTGGCGCGCACTGAGCAGATCCATGTACCGCTCGAGTTTCACTCCCAATGCATCGAACATCGACTGGGGACTATGCAAGCCGGTTGCCAGAGCTGCGGCACGATTTCGAAGAGCAGAAGGCGTTACCGGCTCAGCACGAGCTACTTCTGTCCAAACCCGTATTTCGCGGGAACCCGGAGGCGCGTCAGGATTTTGGCACAGACGAATTTACGGCTTATTCTGAGGTTCGTACATCCCGGGATAAGCCGTCCGCATTTCATCGGCAATTTCAAGCGCTGTTCCAATTTGAACCAGCGGTCCGGTTCCGATCCCAGGACAGTACACGGCGGTGGCTTTCCAGGCAGCAACATTCTCCACCAACTCCGGCCAGAACGGGAAAAGACGGCATTGCGCCGGCTTGGCGGGATGGATCCGGCAACCGGTCCCGTTCAGGAAATGACACTGCGAGTTCCGAGGTTTCCGCAGCCGGATGAAATTGCGCGTCCGATAAACGTACTTCGCTTCGAACGCGGCAGGCGACATACCCAAAAATCCGGCAGCCTTCGGGATGTCGGCTTCGCTCAGGTACACGTACCCGTGTTGCCGGCAGCACGCCGTACAACCTGCTTGACATGCAAATCGAAGCCCGTCCATCGAAACCAGGATCACACGTTTTGATTCCCGGGCGTTCCCCTTCGATACTGAGTCTATGCGGCGAACCTCACGAAGGGAATTCTGTAAAACAATTCCATCAGGGCTGGCGTTGGCCGCGGCGGCGAACGCACAGCAGCCGGATGGAGTGCTGCTCGAAGCGTCGGCGTTTGCGGACCATGGCGGATGGGTTCTCGATCAGCAGAGCATCGATCGTATCGGTTCGTCCTATCTTCTGGCGCACGGTTGCGGACGGCCGGTCCAGGATGCGGCAACGGTCGTGGAGTTCCCATCCACCGGTGAGTACCATCTGTTCGTCCGCACGCGAGACTGGGTCGGTCCCTGGAAAGGTGCAAACGTCGCGCCGGAACTGCGGGCCGAAGGTTCTCCCGGCGTGTTTCGCTTGTTGATTGAAGGCGAACCAGTTGAGACGGTCTTCGGAGCGGAAGGGGCGGACTGGCATTGGGCACCGGGAGGTCCGGTCCGGATCACGAAAAAGAAGGTCACGGTAGCTCTTCGCGATTTGACCGGGTTCGACGGGCGTTGCGCAGCGATCTTTTTTTCCCGAACCCCGAATCCCCAATTGCCCGATGCCCCGGATGCGGTACGCGCCTGGCGCAGCCGCTTGACGGGCGGGCCCGCGGAACCCGCCCCTGTCGGGCGATTCGATTTCGTCGTGGCCGGCGGTGGTGTGGCCGGGATATGCGCCGCGGTCGCCGCAGCCCGGCACGGGCTAAAAGTAGCGCTGCTTCACAACCGGCCGGTGTTGGGCGGCAACAGCAGCTCGGAGATACGCGTCAGTCCCTCCTCCGTGCGCAATATCGAGCCCTATATCGGGCTGGGAAGCATTCTCGGCGAGTTCGACTGGAACCGTCCGGTGGAGCCCCCTCAGGCTCGCGTATTTCAGGACGGCGACGATATTCGCCTGAAGCTGGTCGGCGACGAGCGGAACATCTCGCTCTTTCTGAACCACCACGTTTATAAGGTGGAAAAAGAGGGAGTGGTCATCAAGGCGGTTCACACGCAGCACGTGCTCTCGGGTGCGTTGTCGCGATTCGAGGGCGCATTGTTTGCTGATTGCTCCGGTGACGCAAACCTCGGTTTTTTAGCGGGCGCGCACTGGCGGATGGGCCGGGAAGGCCGGCCGAAAACCGGGGAAACGCGAGCGCCTGAAAAGGCGGACGGACAGGTCATCGGCTCCACCTTGCACTGGTATTCCCGAACCACGGAAAAGAAAACGCTGTTCCCGGACGCCCCCTGGGCTCTTCCGTTTACGGAAGAAAAATGCCAGTTCGTCACCGAGGGTGGCTGGAATTGGGAAACAGGTTTTCATCTCGATCAGGCCAACCAAACCGAATTGATTCGCGACCACAAGCTTCGCGCGATATTCGGAAACTGGGCGTACCAGAAAAACAAGAGCGAACGCAAGGACTGGTATACGGACCTGGAACTGGCCTGGGTCGGCTACGTGCTCGGCAAGCGGGAGTCGCGCCGCCTGATGGGCGATCTGGTGTACTCGCAAAGAGACCTGGATGCCGGAACCGAATACCCCGACGGTTGCATCGCCTGCAATTGGGGAATCGATATCCATGTTCCCGATCCGAAGAACCAGAAACAATTCGCCGGCTGGGCATTCCGCGCCGTCGCCGAACACTACGACAAAGGGCGCGCGCCCATGCGATGGCTGCCGTACCGGTGTTTATACTCGCGCAACATACCGAACCTGTTCATGGCCGGACGAAATGTCAGTTGCACTCACGTTGCGTTCGCCTGGTTCCGCACCCAGCGAACGACCGCGATGATGGGCGAGGCCGTCGGCCTGGCCGCGGCGCTGTGTATCGATCGAAAATCCACACCGCGCGGCGTGTACGCGGAGCATCTGAACAAATACAAGGAAATGCTGAAAAAAGGCGCCGGCAAGGTCACCGCCGGCAGTCCAAAGTCGTAGACCGGCCCGAATCACAACCCGAGCCTTTGTTTCACTTCCGAAGCGCGATGGCGTGCAACGGTGAGTTCGGTATGGTTGGCGTCCTTGAGCCGCACAATGTAACTTCCCGCGAACGCCGGGGCGATATATTGCACCCATTCCCGATTCAGCAAGGTCGCGCGGTGTATCCGGATGAAGCGCTTCGGGTCGAGCCGCTGTTCCAGGCCGGCCAGCGTGTCGTCCACACAATGCGGTTTCCCGCCGGCCATCGCATAGGTGAGCTTGTCCTCCGCATAGAAATGGGTGACGTGCGCCAGATCGAGGAAACGGATACGCTCTCCCACGCGCGTTGCAATTCGATCCGGATAGTCCCGGGCACGCTGCCGCAAGGACGAAGCGACCTCCTCGAACAGCTTCCGGAAATCCGCGGCGGCAACAAGACTGCCGCATAGCCGCTCGATCTTGTTCAAAGCGCGCTCGAGCTGCAACGGGTCGATCGGCTTGAGCAAATAGTCGATCGAGTTCATCTCGAAGGCTTTCAGCGCGTACTGATCATACGCCGTAGTAAAAACCACGACCGGTTGAGAAGGCCGTTTCGCAAGCAGCTCGAAACCGGTGATGCCAGGCATCTGGATATCGAGAAACAATACATCCACCTGATGGTGCGCGAGAAACTCCAGCGCGGCCTGCGGGTCCGTGCTGCTCCCCAGGATTTCAATCCGCCGCGTGTTCGCGAGCAGGCGCCGCAGGCGATCCACCGCCAGCGGCTCATCATCGACGATGTACGCGCTCAAGCTCACCCGGCGGCAACTCCTTCGCGTTGTGCAGGGATCTCCAGTGTCACGACGCACCACCCATCACGGCTCCCCACCTGGAGGGATGCCCTGGGGCCAAACAAGACGTCGAGCCGCGACACCAGGTTGTCAATCCCATGACCCGGGTCCACGTTGGCCAGGCTGAAGCAAGGGCCGCTATTGCGCACTTCCATCCGGATCGCGTTCGCACTCTTTTGTGCGATGACCTCGATCTCACCGCCTTCCGGCTTGGGTGCGATTCCATGCTTAACCGCGTTCTCCACCAGGGACTGTATGGACAGTGGCGGCAACAGGAATTCCGCGGCTTGCGGTATATCGAAGCGATAACGCAGCCGTTCTCCAAACCTCGCCTTTTCGATGTCGAGGTAGGCTTTGACGATTTGCATCTCTTCTTCGAGCGGGATGAGCGCCCGCGGCGCCGCGTCGAGCGAGCTTCGCAGTAATGTGGCGAGCTGCCCCACAATCTCCTCGGCACGCGCAGGCGCCACCGGAATCAGCGAGCTGATCGAGTTCAGTGTATTGAAGAGAAAATGCGGGTGGATTCGCGATTCAAGCGACGACAGCCTCGCCTCGGCGGCCAGCTTGCGTGCACGCTCCTCTTCCAGCTCTTTCTCCTGCAGCCTTGCGCGCGTCTCTCGCAGCCGCGAAACGAGCGATTCGTAGAAGAAAGCGCTCATCCCAAACACGAGCACCAGCAGGCAGGCAGTCCGCGCCGTAGACCAGTACTCCTGCCAAAAAGGCCGGGGCGGCAGGAGTCCGGCCACCCAAAGCAGCGCGCTGCCAACCACCGCACCAGCCAAAGCAGCGACAAGGAGTACCACCACGTAGGCCGATGCCAGTTTGACACCATGCCTTCCTATCCGGCGCTCGACAGGCGGCAGCAGCAAATTGGCAAGCAGACCGATGCATGTCGAGTGGATAATCGTGTATGCGAATACCCGGCCGGCCAGTGTGTGCCGCCAATCGGATCCAAAGGCCACTACCACGAACGGTGCCACAACCGCACCGCCCACGCATATGGCTAACACCCGCACAATGGATGGCGGCTTCCTCAAGTCAGCAGCAAGCATACTACTCTACTTATTATTTACAGGCTCAAATACGCCCATTCGGAAAATGTTAACTACCCAAGGTTTTTTCTGGTCCTGGACACTCATCTCTCCCACCACCCCTTCGTTAAGCGTGCCGTACTCGATTCGTTTGGTCCCGAGTGACACCCAGATCTGTCCCCAGAAATTGCTCCCAGCGACGATGCTGATTTCCGGCATTTTCATATCGAGAGTGTTGAGGAAGGCACGGTAGTCAATGACCGCGCACTCCTGGCCATTTCGTTGCGATATCCCTGTCCAGATCAGTTGCAGGTCTTTGAGTGTAACGGTGCCTGCGCCGGCAAGGGACAATGCACCCGATTGCGGCACATGGAACGGTATGTTAAGTTTCAAGTCCGGAAAATAATCCTGACCGAAGTTCTCGATCATGTGGGTGTCCCAAACCAGGTTGCGCTCGAACATCGCCGTTGGCGGAAAGCCGCGAAAGAACCCGGGGGCGAGCATGTCTTTCAGGCTGGCGCGGGCATAGCTGAAGCCCTCCATGAAATCACACTTCCGCGCCGGGCCGAAGTTGCCGGACGAACCACTACTCTCTGCAATCTCGACGCCGCTCCATCGTACGCGGTCCTCCGGCAGGTCTCGCAGGTAAAGCGCTGAAACGCGCTCGCGACGGCCGGGGTTTCCCTTGGTGTCGAGATAGTAGTAGTCGCAGGTGAAACGATAGGTCTGGGGTCCAGCGCCCTTCGCGACGGGGGAAGCAGACAGAGTCCACTTCCACTTACCGCGGGGTTGTATTTGTGCGGAGGAGGCCACAAGTACGAGCAAGCTAAGGATCGCTATTGTCTTCACTTCGGAAGCTCCTTTCGAGGTTCAGTATGAAGACAATCCCTCGCTCTTACCTTCTTTTTCAGATAGACGCGGGATGATTTGGACGAAGTGCCGGAAAGCCGCGACCAATGGAAGCGGTTGCTGTTCCTTACACCGGTGCTACATTGTTAGGTGATGACACCGGCGATTGCCCGTCCCGGTTTGTTCGGCTGCGATTAGCCGCTCTCCTTTTGTCTGCCTGTTTTAATTTCTGTAGCAGAAGTGGAGGAGAGTCATGGAAGGAATTCCGCAGATCGTCACATCCCTCCCGGGTCCACGCGCCAGCGAGATCATCGAGCGGGATCGTGAGCTGATATCGCCGTCTTACACCCGGGAATATCCGCTGGTTGCCGAGAGAGGGGAAGGAGCCATCGTTTACGATGTGGACGGCAACCGCTTCCTCGACTTCAACGCCGGGATTGCCGTAGCCGCCACGGGGCCCTGCCACCCGGAAGTCGTGGAAGCGATTCAGCGCCAGGCCGCGCGCCTCATCCACATGTCGGGCACGGACTTTTATTACGTAGGGATGGTCCAGCTCGCGGAGCAGTTGGCGCGGCTCGCGCCCGGCGGCCGAGCCTGGCGTGTTTATTTCGGCAACTCGGGCACCGAGGCGATCGAAGCGTGCATGAAGCTGGCGCGCCATCACTCGGGCCGGGACAAATTCATCGCGTTCTTCGGCGGCTTTCACGGCCGCACACTCGGGTCGCTTTCGCTGACTGCCAGCAAGGCGGTGCAGCGCGCCGGCTTCGGTCCCCTGGTTCCCGGCGTCCATCATGTTCCCTACCCGGATTGCTACCGCTGCCCTTACGGGAAACGTCCGGACACGTGCGCGGTGGATTGCGTCCGCCACATCGAAGAGGAAGTGTTTCGCACCACTCTTCCCCCGCAGGAGGTTGCGGCGATTGTCGTGGAGCCGGTTCAAGGTGAAGGAGGCTACGTGGCTCCACCGAAGAATTTCTTCGACCGCTTGGCCGCCCTCGCCAAGACCTACGGCATCCTGCTGGTGTTCGATGAAGTGCAGTGCGGCATGGGCCGGACGGGAAAGATGTGGGCGGCCGAACACTTCGACGCCTCGCCGGATATCTTTGCCGCGGCAAAGGGCATCGCGAGCGGAATGCCCTTGTCGGCAACCATGGCGCGCGCCAGCATCATGACGTGGCCGCCCGGCGCGCATGCCTCCACCTTCGGTGGCAACCCGGTCTCGATTGCGGCCTCGCTCGCAACTATTGAGCTGCTCCAACGGGAACTGATCGCGAATGCCGCCAGGCTGGGAGAACACATCCTGAGCCGGCTCCGCGCCTGGCCGCGCAAGTTTCCTTTCGTCGGAGATGTGCGCGGTCTCGGGCTCATGATCGGGATTGAGTTCGTGCGGGACCAGGGGTCGAAAGAAAGGGCTCCCGAATACCGCAACCGCATTCTGCAACTGGCGTTTGAACGCGGCCTGCTTGTGCTTGGCGCCGGCAGAAACAGCATCCGGCTGTGCCCGCCGCTGGTGATCACGCGCGACCAGGCGGATTTCGCTGTGGACACCCTGGAAGACTGCCTGCTAGTTTTGAAGCGTGAAAGTTCTTGACGTCGGATGCGGCTTGAAGAAGCTCCCTGGCGCAATCGGGATCGACCGTAACCCATCCACGGCGGCGGATGTCGTCTGCGATCTCGACTCGTTCCCTTATCCGTTTCGGGATGCCGCGTTTGATGCCATTCGCGCCGTTCACGTTATCGAACACGTCTCGGATGTCGTCCGCACGATGGAGGAGTTCCACAGGCTGCTCCACCCGGGCGGCCGCGTGGAGATCGTGACGCCGCATTACACGGATTTCAGCTCTTTCTGCGACCCGACGCACCGCTGGCATCTGAACAGTTTTTCGTTCCGGTATTTCGGTGAAGACGATGCCGGGTTCGGATACTACTCGGCCGCCCGGTTCCGGGAGATTTCGGTGCGCGTGAAGTTACTAAGACTGTGGAGGGCGCTCGGCTTCGAACTGCTGGTCAACCGGTTTCCACGCTTCCGTCGGTTTTGGGAACACTATCTTTGTTTCGTGGTCCGGGGCAAAGTGATAGAGTTCGAATTTGAAAAGCCCGCCGGAGCCTGAAGCGGATCGCATCGCATGATTCAACACTTGCTGGGTTTTGCCGACTCCATGCGCCACCGGGCGCGCAGGCGCAATTCGGATCCAGGGCAGGAGATGGGCAGGCGCGGAGAGGACCTCGCGCATCGCTTCCTCCGGAAGGCAGGCTATACCATCGTGGCCCGCAATTACCGCACGCGATCAGGCTCCGGAGAGTTGGACGTGATCGCCTGGGATGGCGATACGCTGGTGTTCGTGGAAGTGAAAAGCCGGGGTTCGGAGGAGTTCGGGGCACCGGACCGGGCCATCGGCGAGGAGAAGCGTACCTCGATTGCACGGGCGGCGCGGGATTACGCACGCCGCGCAGACGTAGCATGGAACCGGGTGCGGTTTGACGTGGTGAATGTGATCGTGGACGCACGCCCGGAGATCACGCATATCAAAGATGCGTTTTATTCGTGAAATTTTTCCAAAATAAATCCCCTCGAATGAAAGGTTTGCTGCTAAACTAACGGTTTTTGCATTCGTTCGTGGGAGGTGTTTTCATTGCCGGAGCTTCGAAAAGACCCCATCACCGGCCGGTGGGTCATCATCGCGACAGACCGGGCCAAGCGGCCCAGTGACTTCTCACGAGAACAGGTGATCCCCAAAGGGGGTGGATTCTGTCCCTTCTGCCCCGGCAACGAACTGAAGACCCCGCCGGAAATCCTTGCGTACCGTGAGAACGGCGGCCCCAACGAAAAGGGGTGGACTCTGCGGGTGGTGCCGAACAAGTTCCCCGCACTGCGAGTGGAGGGCGACCTCAACCGCCAGGGCCAAGGCCTCTACGACAAGATGACCGGGATCGGGGCTCACGAAGTCATCATTGAAACGCCGGAGCACAACCTCACGCTCGCCGACCTGCCCGAAAAACAGGTAGCGGACGTGTTCTGGGCCTTCCGGGACCGCATCCTGGACCTGAAGAACGATACCCGGCTTCGCTACGTCCTTGTATTCAAAAACCACGGCGAGGCCGCCGGAGCGTCTCTGGAACACACGCACTCGCAGCTAATCGCGCTGCCCGTCGTACCCAAGCGCGTTCAGGAGGAGTTGGATGGAGCGAGGCGTTATTTCGACTTCAAAGAACGGTGCGTCTATTGCGATATCATCCGCCAGGAATTGGAAATGGGAACGCGTGTGGTACTGGAGACGGACCATTTCATTGCCGTTGAACCTTTCGCACCAAGATTTCCATTCGAGACGTGGATTCTGCCGCGCATCCATCATTCACATTTCGAAGCGTCCACGGCGGCTGCAATCCAGAACCTGGCCTGGATTACACGCCAGACGATCCGGAAGGTGGACAAGGTGCTCGAGCGCCCGCCGTACAACATGATGCTGCACAGCGCACCCGTGCAGGAGGGGTCGGTAAGCTACTATCACTGGCACATTGAGCTGATTCCGAAACTGACCAAAGTGGCCGGTTTCGAGTGGGGAACGGGCTTCTACATCAACCCCACACCGCCGGAGGAAGCTGCGAAGTTCCTGCGGGAAGTAGGGCTGGTGTAGATTGCGGCGCCTCCACGAAGTATAAAGGAGTGCCAGCCAGCAGGCGGCGGGCCACACCCTTAGTTGTTTCGGTTTCAAACAAACAGGTCCGCGAACCTGCTCTGCCTTCCACACGAACCGTTTGCTCCTGCTGGCTGATACGGTAGACCATCCCGGCGCCGCGTTCTGCCTGAAGAGAGTCCAGCGGCCAATCGCAGTCGGCCACCAGCCGGATCCCTCCCCCGGAATTGATCAGGATGGTCAAGTTCGATAGCGTCGAACCGGCATCGGCAGCGGATTCCACCGCTTCAAAGATTCGCGTTGCGTTCTCCATAAACCGGCTCACAGCTTTCTTATCGCTTCAGCCTTCCCACTTGTGAGAGTTTTTCGCTTCCCGTCTGTTGACAAAAACTCAATTTACATTTACTCTATCGAAATAATAGACTTAAAGACTCAGGGAGTAGGTAGCTCATGAAAAAGCCGTTGCCCACAAGAGGCGTCGTGGTCTCGTTGATTCTCCTCTTCTCGCTCTCGGTGTTTGCGCAGGAGGCGACGGAACCGCCGGCGGACCTTCAGGAAGGAAGCGCCGGAAGTCCACCCACGGTATATGAAAGCGTTACGGTAACGGCCCGGCGCGTCGAGGAAGAAGCGCAGGAAGTCCCGATTCCCGTGTCTGTGGTCAGCGGCGCTCTGATCGACCGCGCACAGGCATTCAATGTGAACCGGCTCAAAGAGCTGATCCCGACGGTACAGTTCTACTCTTCCAACCCACGCAACTCGGCCATCAACATTCGGGGCTTGGGCTCGCCTTTCGGCCTCACCAACGATGGCATCGAACCCGGAGTCGGTTTTTACGTCGACGGCGTTTTCTACGCCCGCCCCGCTGCGGCGACGCTGGATTTTCTGGATCTGGAACGAGTCGAAGTGCTACGCGGGCCGCAGGGAACGCTGTTCGGCAAAAACACGACCGCCGGCGCCATAAACATCACGACGCGGCGGCCCAGTTTCACGCCCGAAGCGAACTTCGAACTCAACTACGGCAACTACGGATTTGTTCAGGCGAAAACGTCCGTCAGCGGTCCTCTCAGCAGAAAGATCGCGGCGCGGTTGTCCTTTTCCGGCAGCCAACGCGACGGAATGCTCTACAACGTGAGGACAGAGGACGACGTGAACGATCTGAACAATCTGGGCGTCCGCGGGCAGGTATTGTTTACGCCGGCGCCCAGTCTTTTGGTTCTGTTCGCGATAGACTACACGCGCCAGCGGCCGGAGGGCTATGCACAAGTGGTGGCCGGGGTTGCGCCCACACTGCGCGCGGCGAACCGGCAGTATCCGGGGATCGCCGCCGACTTCGATTACCGGCCGCCAAGCTTCAACGCCTTCGACCGGCTGATTGATACCGATATCCCCTGGCGATCGAACCAGGACATGGGTGGTGCCTCCGTCACCGTCGATTGGGACCGTGGGCCGGGAGTGCTGACGTCCATCACCGCCTGGCGGTTCTGGGATTGGGACCCATCGAACGATCGGGATTTCATCGGCCTCCCGGTGACCACCATCTCGGCCGCTCCCTCGAAGCAGAGGCAATGGACACAGGTGGTTCGCTATGCAGGCAGAATCACATCCGGCATGAACTTCCTGGTCGGCGCATTCCTGTTCCATCAGAAGCTCAACACCGATCCATTCCACAAGCAGGAACAGGGCGCCGCCGCGGCCCGTTTTCTCCTGGCACCGAGCGCACTGGCGGCGACGCCCGGCCTGCTCGACGGATACGGACAGAACGTCAATTTCGACTTCAGCAATACCAGCTCGGCGGTATTCGGTCAGATCGACTATGGGCTTACGAATCGCCTGCGGCTGATTCCCGGCCTCCGCGTGAACTATGACCAGAAAGATGTCGTCTACGATCAGCAGCTTTACGGCGGCCTCAAAACAACCGACCCCGCGCTGATCGCATTGCAGCGATCCATTCTCGCGCCGCTCTCCTACAAGGCCGATGCCGGCGACGTCAACGTATCCGGGCAGTTGACGCTGGCCTACAAAGCGGGCGAAAGCGCCAACGCCTATGCGTCTTATTCGACCGGTTTCAAATCGATCGGCCTCAACCTCGGCGGCGTGCCCACGGATGCGGCAGGCCAACCCATTACCTCCGCTGCGACCGTGAGACCCGAGCGCGTCCGCCACCTCGAACTCGGGCTGAAGACCCAACCGCTCCGGAATGTCACCGCGAATATTACCCTCTTCAACACGGGCATCAAGGACTTCCAGACCCAGGTGTTGAACGCGCAAGTCGGCGTGCTCCGCGGCTATCTTGCCAACGCGGAGAAGGTGCGCGTGCGCGGGATCGAACTGGACGCCAACGCGATGGTGACTCCGGAACTGTCGGCCTACATATCGGCCGCCTATTCGGACGGCAGGTATCTTACCTTCCGCGATGCGCCGCCTCCGCTCGAAGAGACTGGCGGGCCGCAGGTGAAGGATATCTCCGGATCGGTCCTTCCAGGCATCTCGAAGTGGGCGTTTTCCGCCGGCGGCGAATATGCAAAGCGCGGAAGCCTGCTCAGCACGACGGGCACGTACTTTGCGCGCGTGGACACCAGCTACCGTTCCTCATTTTCCTCCAACCCGTCAGCCTCCCGCTATCTGATCGCCGATAGTTATGGCCTGGTGAATCCCCGGGCCGGGTTCCGCAGCGTAGATGGTTGGACAATCTCCGTGTGGGCCCGAAATCTGCTGAACACGGACTACTTCGAGCTTCTCGCCGCGGCGCCTGGGAACTCCGGGCTGTACACCGGTCTGCCCGGAGATCGCAGAACGTTCGGCGTGAGCTTCGGCTGGACCTTCTACAGAGGGTCTCGCCCCGTTCCTACGCCCACCAGGGCGCAGTCCCCGAAAGATTGATACAGGCAGCCGGAGCAGAGCCCCCCGGCGGTTCCCTGTTAAGATCGCCTCATGACTCCTGCCGCGAGCAATGCTCCGGAGATGACTGTAAAAGCTGTTGGATTAGGCATCTTTCTCGCCTTCGTATTCGGATCCGCCAATGCCTATCTTGGGATGCGCGCAGGCCAGACCGTGGCCGCAACCATACCGGCCGCCGTAGTGGCGGTGGCCGTATTCCGCATCCCGGCTTTTCGCGGCGGCCTGCTCGAGCAAAACATCACGCGCACCGCGGCATCGGTGGGCGAAGCGCTGGTAGCGGGAGCGATCTTCACCATCCCGGCATTCATGATGGTCGATGTGGGCGGCGTACGTTTGTGGACCGACATGCGTGCGCATTACTGGGACGCCACGATGATTCTGCTGGCCGGTGGATTGATCGGGGTGTTCTTCATCATCCTGCTGCGGCGGCCTCTGGTGGTGGACGCGGACCTTCCCTGGCCCGAAAGCGTGGCGAGCTATGAAATCGTCCGGTCGAGTGAATCGGCCAGCGAGGCGCCACGCTATATTTTCGGCGCCATGGCATTCGGCGGTGTCGTGCAGATTCTCAAGAGCGGCAAAGGCCTGCAAGTGTTCCAGGAGTTCTCGGAAGGCTTTCTGAATTTTCCCCGTTCCGTCATACGCCACTTCAATTTCGATAAGGCGCCCATTGGCGACGTGACGCATCTCGGCGGGATACCGTGGTCCACTCCGAGTCTGTCCCCCGCGCTGATTGGAATCGGCTACATCATCGGACCCACGCTGGCCTCCATCAACGTGTCCGGCGGAATTATCGCGTGGTGGGTGCTGATTCCGCTGCTGTTGTTTTTCGATCCCGATTTGCCGCGACGCCTCGGCACAGCAGCGGAGGCCGATTGGACCGTGATTTCTTATAGCGTCTGGTTCAACGTAGTGCGCCCCATCGCCGTGGGCACGATGCTGGTAGGCGCCGGTTACACGCTGTTTTCCATGCGCAGCTCCATCGCCCGCTCTCTGACAGGCGCGTTCTCCGCTTCGGCGGCAGCCGCCAGGGAGGACGCCACCATCGAACGCACCGAACGGGATATCCCGCCGAAGTGGGTGATCGCGGCCATCCTGATTTTGCTGGTGCCGATCACGCTTCTCTATTACTACTTCACCGGCGGTTGGATGGCGGCGATTGTCGCGGCTCTCGTGATGAGCCTCACCGGCTTTCTTCTCTCCGCTGTCGGCGGCTATCTTGTCGGACTGGTGGGAAGCTCGAACCAGCCGCTATCCGGACTCACGCTTTCCGCCCTGGTGATCACGGCGTTGTTAATGGTAGCGATCGGCGTGAAAGGAATCGCCGGCGTCGGCGCAGTGCTGGGCGTCGCTTCCGTGGTCGCGTGCGCGGCCAGCGTTTCCGGCTCCCTCATTCAGGACCTGAAAGCCGGGCATCTCCTTGGAGGAACGCCCTGGAAGATGCAGGTGGTAGAAATCATCGCCGTGGTGCTGCTGGCGTTCTTTCTGATGGGTCCCATCATCGCGCTGCATCAGGCGAACCTGGATACCGGCGGAATCGGGGGCCGTGCCCTACCAGCGCCACAGGCTGGGCTGATGGCGCAGCTTGCAAAGGGGATCGTAGGAGGGCAGATGGCATGGGGTCTGCTCGCGGCGGGCGCGGCGTTTGGTTTCGCACTTGTGCTTTGCGGCGCTCGCGCTCCCATGCTGGTGGCAGTCGGCATGTACCTGCCGTTTGACACCAGTTCCGCCATTTTTATCGGCGGATTAATGAAGCTCGTCGCGGACCGTGTCACCCGGCGATACGAGCCCGAACGGCGTCAAAAGTTCGAAGAGCGAGGCACGCTGCTTGCCTCGGGTTTAATCGCCGGAGAGGCGATCGTGGGTATCCTGCTGGCGGTCTTCTTCCTCACCGGCATCTCTTCCATTACCTGGCTGCTGACCGGCTCGGATCAATTCGATTTCGTGCCCGCATGGGGCGGATGGCTTTCGCTGATCGGGTTCGCGAGCATCGGCTACGTGCTCATCCGGCTCCCGGCAAGAAAGCTGTAGACGCATTTCAACGCGACCGCTCCGAAACGGAGCCGCGCGCGTCAGAAGCTGTGAAGAAATTGAATTTAGCCACGGATGGACACGGATGAACACAGATAAGTTCCCTGTTTTCAATCTGTATTTATCTGTGTCCATCCGTGGCTCTGAATCTTTCACACCTTCTAAGTGAGCGGCATCAACCCGGCTGCGATGGGTCGCGTTTCACCCATTCGTAGGCTCGCACGGAGTTCCTCCAGAAATACTTCTGCGCCGCTGTCGTGCTCTTGCCGCTGAAGTATTCCTGGACCAATGCCAGAACGTCGCCATACGGCCGCAACTGGTCGCTGTTCGGCCAGTCGCTGCCGTATAACACCCGGTCCTCTCCGAACACGCCGAACAGCTCATCCAGCGTTTGCCGATAGACACTCAGGTCCCGCGGAACCTGGCCATCGATGCGGCGAAAGACCGCCGAGAGTTTAGCGAAAATCCGCGGGCGGCTGCCGATCTCCCGCAAGTGAGCGTGATAGTTCCGACGGGCGGGCAGGTGATCAATCACCACGCGCAATTCCGGAATCAAGCCGGTGAGCCGGATCACATCCGATAGCAGCGCGGGCGTGGGGTTCGCCGTATCCAGTGTCAGACGCGCTTGCGAGAGCAGCTTCAGGGAAGAGACGAATTCCGGCTTGTCCAAGCCCGCGCCGAGATCGCGGCCCCACAGATTCCCATAGCGGATGCCCCGGAACAGCGGGTTTCTTTGCAGCCGTTCCAGGTGCTTGCCGAAATCCCGCTCGCCGGGGTCGAGGTTCCCGATAACTCCCACAACGATCGGGTCTTTCGCTGCCACATCGAGCACCCATTGGTTGTCATCGAGCCACGGGCTGGCTTCCACTACGATGGCACCCGCGATTCCGAGCGGTACCGCGATTTTCCGGTAGCGGTCCGGCAGGGCGGGACGATACAGCACCGTATTCTTCGGGTCGGGCCACGGCACACCCTGCGGGCGCGTGGTGTCGAACAGGTGGATGTGAGTGTCGATAATCGGAATCGGCTCGGCATAGCCCTTACCGGCCGATACCGCCGCCAATCCGGCCGCACGCAGAAGCGTCCTGCGGGTCACGGGTGCGTTAGGGACCGTCAGGAAATAACCGTGCCAGTTCGCCAAGTCCGCTCGCTCACGCTCGCGGCTCCGTAATCGCTTCTGAGCCGCGAACGTAAGTGAGCGGTTGGCATGGTTATCCTTATTGAATCCGGATGGTGCCAAGATCATACCAGCCGTCCGGTTGAAGACCCTGGATGGCGAGTTTTACAGCCGGAGCGCCGGTGCGTCCATCCAGCACGGCCACACGGATCTTGTGCTCTCCGCGTTTCAACTCCGGCGGCAGGAAAAGGCTGCCGTCAAATACCTGGTCGCCCGGGAGCCATGTTTTGAGATTCGCGGATGTCCTGATGACGGAATCGCCAATTCCGAAAGCGAGCACGAAATCTTCATAGGGAGGCGCGACTCCCTTATTCACCCACCAGGATTTTACGGGCATCATTTCGCCGGCTTTGACAACTTGTGGATATTCGAATCGCCGCAGAACAAACCGGTAGCCTATTCGTTTCTCGAATTCCCGGAACTTCTGTTTCCAATCGGGTGGAATGGCGCTCGACTTGATGTTCACGGACGTGACGTGCCATCGCAAAGCCTGTTCGAGGATGTAATCGAGATCCCAATTCTTCTGGCGCCAGTAGCCGGGAACCCAACAGGTTTCGAGTGAAACGGGACTGCGCTCCCACACCCGGCTCGCCCCCGCGCGCACCACCTGCTGCGGATAGACGTCCAGCATGTGCGAAAGGTGCCGGCCCCAGCTTTCCCAATAATTGCCCATATCGCCCCAGCAGTCCAAACGCCATCCCGAGCCCTTCTGCGTGGCATAAGCCAAAGCCCTGGGTTCGTCGAAATTCACCAGCAGCGGGGTGCGCTGGAATGCCTCGAAATTCACGTCTATAAGTTCCTCCTGCCGCTCCCAACTCGGGAGGTAAGGACCCCACCCTTCTCCCCAATAGCCGACGGTCGAAATGTCGACGGAATCAAGAAACGGGTGTCCGTCATAGCGGGCACCGGCGGCGAGAATGAGGCCGCCCCAATGCTTCAGATAGAGCGGATCGTCCGCGTCGGGCGCCCACGTCTTCCATTCCTTGTCGTCGTCCGTGTTGGCCCGTCGCGCACCGGATTTGCGATACCACTCCGGCAGCGGATGCCCTTCGTCGTACGGCATCAAGCGAATGGCAAGCTTCTGGTTGTGCTTCCTGGCTTCTTCCAATGCCAGGTCGAGGATGTCCCACCGGTATTTTCCCTGCGCCGGCTCGATCTGGCTCCAGAACCAGCGGAAATAGGCGATGGAGGAGTCCGGATAATCGGGTTTTGCGGAGGCTGCTTTGATTCGTGTGTCCGGCCCCGCTTCCGACCAACGGAGTCCGGGATTGATCGGGTCGCCGTTGTAGCGCTGGAACGTCTGAATGCCCATGCCGGGGTTCACCAGAACGTCATCGATCTCCACCGGCCGGATGACCACGGCTTCGGACTGCGCCCACAGCGACGCTG
>DASTMK010000525.1:0-5114 GCA_035714225.1 Bryobacteraceae bacterium
AGCTCCTATGAAGGCGGCGTGCGCGAACCATTCATCGCGCGATTCCCCGGGCGCGTGCCCGCGGGCCGGGTTTCAAACGGCGTTGCATCGACGATGGATGTGCTGCCGACGGTGGCCCGGCTGTGCGGAGCGCCGCTGCCCGAAAAGCCGCTCGACGGCATCGACATCTGGCCGCTGCTCGCCGGAGAGAAAGAAAGCATCGATCGGGAAGCGCTGCTTTACTTCGACAACTACCATCTCCAGTGCGCACGCTGGCGGAATTGGAAGCTGCACATCGCCAGATACAATGTGATGGCCTACAATCCGGCGCCGCAAGGTGGCCGTGTGAACCTGCCCCTGAAGAATTCTGAATTGTATAATCTCGACCTCGATCCGAGTGAGAGCTACGATGTGGCTCCGGAAAATCCACAAGTGGTGAAAACGATTCTGGCGCGCGCAGAAGTCCTGATTGCAGGTTTTCCCGAGCCGGTGCGCATGGCTTGGGAGGAAACCAGAAAACGCAACGTAGGAAACTCCGCCACTGGCGCCCTGCCCCGCATCCTCCGGAATTGAGTAAAGTAACTGTCATGCGGATTTTTTGGACGGTCTTGCTGACAGGTGCTTTCAGCGTGTTTGCTTTCTCTGCCGAGCCCGGCTTTGTTTCCTTGTTCAACGGTAAGAACCTGAACGGCTGGCAACTCGTGAATGGCAAAGGCCCTGGCTACGTCGTCAAAAATGGCTTGCTGGTTTGCCCCGCGGATGGCGGCGGCAATTTGTTCACGGATAAGGAATTCGACAACTTTATCTTCCGGTTCGAATTCCGCTTCGAACCGGGCGGGAACAACGGCGTGGGAATTCGGGCTCCCCTCAGTGGTGACATCGCCTACCAGGGCATGGAGATTCAAATTCTCGATCACGACCACGAGCGGTACAAGGGCAGGTTGAAACCGACCCAGTACCACGGCTCCGTGTACGATGTGTTCCCCGCCAAAACCGGCCATCTAAAACCCGCCGGCGAATGGAATTCCGAGGAAATCGTGGCCGACGGACGCCGCATTAAAATTACGC
Source organism: Bryobacteraceae bacterium (assembly GCA_035714225.1). GTDB lineage: Bacteria > Acidobacteriota > Terriglobia > Bryobacterales > Bryobacteraceae > CAADGY01. The sequence continues at coordinate 1,048 of DASTMK010000525.1, forward strand.
TGAACGGCGCTGTCATCCTGGATGTCAATCTTGACGATATGAAAGACCCGGCCGTGCTTGCCAAGCATCCCGGGTTGAAACGGACCGGCGGCCATATCGGCTTTCTGGGGCACGGCACGCTTGTCGAGTTCCGGGACATCCGGGTGAAAACAATATAGTTCCCGTTCCGCTAAAGCCGGCGGCGAAAGTTGCCGATATCCAAAGCGTGTATGCCGGCGATTGTACTCGAAACGAGACTGCGGTTCTCGACAGGACTGCTGCCATCGACCGTGTCGGCGGCGATCTGGCGTTGTTACAGGAAGTTGCCCAGCTTTTTCTCGATCACACTCCTGAAATGTTGGCTGCCATCAAAAAGGCGATTGGAGACAGCGATGCGGCAGCTCTGCAACTTGCCGCGCACAGCCTGAAGGGATGCGTAGGAACGTTCGGTGCCGCTCAAGCGTACCGGGCGGCGCTCAATCTTGAAGTCATTGGCCAGAACGGCCGGCTCGGCGATGCCGTGGACGCATTGAGCAAACTGGAAACTGCGCTGGACGAACTCACTCCAGCTATCGCGACGCTAACCGCACCGCTGCCGTAGCCCCACAGCGCCGCCTTCTGGCGTATGCTGCAAAGAGGGGCCCGTTGCCTGTACGCCCGAGCGCTGCCATGCCGAAACCCGGGACCGAGATCACGCCGCGCGAGGACAAAAGCACAAAACCCTCCGGTCCGCGCATACGTTGTCCGTTCTGCGGCTGGTCGCCCGGCGAACAGGATTTCTGGTCCTGCACTTGCGGCCACGTTTGGAATACCTTCGAGACCGGCGGCGTCTGTCCTTCCTGCCTGCATCAGTGGACCTCTACGCAGTGCCCGAAGTGTCATCGCTGGTCGCCACACTCCGACTGGTACGAGTACTGAGGAGGTTCCAGAGGGCATCTCCGGACGCTCCGTCTGCTATAGTGTGTAAGTCTTTGGCTCATCTTATGGCTGATACTGAAGTCACCGAAATTGTGTGCGCCCATAGTCCGGATTCCGACGATGCTTTCATGTTCTATGGGCTCGCCACGAAGAAAGTCCGGTCGCGCTCGCTCAGTCTACGTCACGTGTTGGAGGACATTGAATCGCTCAATCGGAAAGCCATGCAGGGCTCCTATGAGCTGACCGCGATCTCTTACCACGCCTACCCCTATGTCGCCGACAAGTATGTGTTGATGACAAGCGGTTCGAGCGTGGGGGATGGATATGGGCCGATTCTCGTATCGAGTCATCCCATGGCGCCCGAGGAACTCAAAGGCAAACGGATTGCTATCCCGGGCAAAATGACCACCGCTTTTCTGGCGCTCCAGCTTTTTCAGCCGGACTTTCAGTGCGTTGAAATCGCCTTCGATAAGATTCTGGACGCGGTCCGCGAGCACACGGTTGACGCGGGCCTTGTCATCCACGAGGGGCAGCTCAGCTTCGCCAAAGGCGGCTTCCACCAGGTGGTCGATCTGGGCCGGTGGTTCAAGAAGAGCTTCGATCTTCCGCTTCCCCTCGGAGCCAACGCTCTTCTGCGGTCTCTGCCCGGCGGTGTTCAGCGTGAATGCACCCGTCTGATGCGGGAAAGCATTCAGTATTCGTTGGATAACCACGAAGAGGCCCTGAACTACGCGCTCCAGTTCGCTCGCGATCTCGACGTTGGCCTGGCGGAGAAGTTCATCGGGATGTACGTCAACCACTACACCGTCGATTGCGGGGAATTGGTCCCCCGAGCCGCGCAGAAGCTGCTGGACATGGGGCACGAAGCCGGCCTGATTCCGCATCGCGTGGAGCTCGAGTTTATCCGTTCGTAAAACCTCCGCCTGGAATTCTGGTAGTCTCTGTCGAAGAGGGTCCTCGTGAAGCGTCCGTACGATTCGCGACTCACGCGCCCGGACATGAGCAAGCTCACGGTATTGAAGCTCGGGTTCGGGGCCATGGTGGCGCTGCTGGTTTTTTCGGCCGTGGAAGGCTACCGTATCCAGGAACAGTCGTCCCGAAACACGGCCGCCATTTATCAGCGTTTTGTGGAGACCGGCGAACAGCTATCGCAGATGCGGCGATTGCTCTTCGCCGCCTCCCTCACCATCAGGGATTATCTATTCTGCAAGGAAGCGGCACGGTCGGCGGCCTTCCGCACGGAGTTGCGAGAGCTGGCCGCTCAGACCCGCCAGGCCCTGCAGACACTCGAGCACTCGATCGGACACCGGCAGACGGGCGAGTTACGCGAAATGATCAACGGCTTCCTGGGCACCATCGAGCTGGCTATCCCCTGGCCGGATGAACAACGCGCCACCGCCGGTTTCGCTTTCATCCAATCGGAGATCGCGCCGCGCCGCGGTGCAGCGAGCGGCGTGCTGCGGGAACTCATGAGTGTGAACCAGCAGCTCCTCGAAACAAGCCGGCAACAGTTCGCAGCCTCCTGGCGCGCTGCCGCCGCCCGCCTGTCTATCATGCTCGTGCTTTGCATCGTCATTGGCGTGGTTGTGGCCCACGCCAGCGTTGGCCACGTCTCCCGGCTGGAAGCACAGAGCATCCGCCGGTTCGAGGAGGTGATGCAGGCGAAAGAAGAACTCGCACGTCTCTCCGCGCGCCTGCTGCAGGTTCAAGAGGATGAGAGGCGGCGGCTTTCCCGCGAGCTTCACGATGAGATCGGCCAGACCCTTACCGCGCTACGGATCGAAATTTCCCATGCCCGGGACGCGTGGCTGGCCGGCTCGCCTTCGCTCTCCGCCAGGTTGAACGAGGCGCATGCCCTGGCGGAACGCACCGTCAACACGGTACGCGACATTTCGTTGCTGCTCCGGCCTTCACTGCTCGACGACCTGGGACTGGAACCCGCCCTTCAGCAACAGGTGGAGGATTTTAGCCGCCGCTCCGGGATTCGCTGCACATTGGAACAGACCAGGCTGGACGACACCCTGCCGGATTCCGTCAAAACCTGCGTGTACCGCGCCGTCCAGGAGGCGCTGAACAACTGCGAAAAGCATTCGGGCGCCTCGTGGGTTCGTATACAGGCGCTTCAGGACGGGCCTTTGTTGTCCGTCGAGATCGAGGACAACGGGGTGGGGTTTGAAGTGAACCGGCACGGAGCGGCGCTCGGCTCCGGGCTCGGGTTGATCGGCATGCGGGAGCGTGTGGCCGCGCTGGGCGGCAGACTAACCCTCGTATCCGCAGCCGGCGAAGGAACGAAGCTGTCGCTGACGGTTCCGCTACAAGGTCAGGCGGGCTCCAGGATACCGGTTAGGGCGGAGGCGGCCGAAAACTGAATGCCCACAAATATCCTTCTGGCCGACGACCATTGCATCCTGCGGCAGGGGTTGCGCAGGATTCTTGAAAGCTATCCGGATTTCACCGTCGTGGCGGAAGCCGGGTCCGGACGCCAGGCGGTGGAACTTGCCCGCGAGCATCAGCCGGACGTCGCCATCGTCGATATCGCGATGGGCGAGCTGAACGGAATCGACGCCACCGCGCAGATCATCCGGTACTCTCCGCGAACGGCGGTTATCATCCTCAGCATGCACGGCGACGAACGCTATATCGTCCGCGCTCTGAACGCGGGGGCTAAGGGATATCTGCTCAAAGATTCCGTGGAGCAAGACCTGGTGCAGGCGATTCAATCCGTCTGCGCGGACCGGCCGTTCTTCAGCCCGGCTATCAGACAGGTGCTGGCGGAACGGCAGGCGTCCGCGTCCGTCCCGGGTCACGTTGAAGATCGTTACGATCTGCTGACCGGGCGCGAACGGCAGATCTATCAACTACTTGCCGAAGGCAGGAGCAATAAGGATATTGCTTCCCTGCTGGTATTGAGCCTGCACACCGTGGAAACGCATCGTACCCGCATCATGGAGAAAATGAATGTGCACAGCGCGGCGGAACTGGTGCTCAGCGCCGTCCGCCGCGGAATCGTGCGATAGCCGGCGGCTAGGAGAGCTAATCAGGTATCAGTACGGGCTGTTTGACCGGTCCCCTGGCTCCCCGCTATTATAAGAGTGATTTAGCACGTTAGGAGGCATGTCTCTCGAATGGGTCCTCTGGGCTGGCAGGAAACTGTATTTATCTTTGTCCTT
>DASTMK010000526.1:0-6129 GCA_035714225.1 Bryobacteraceae bacterium
AGCGAATTTTTCCTATAAGACTCTTATGGTTGCCGGCATGCACTTCATGGATCACTATAACTATGACATCGAGCGTGTAAAGCGGTGCGTGATCCACTATGCGGCACCCAACGGCCTTATCTACCCATTCTGTGCCTACAATGGCGGTCCCACTTATCGAGAAAGAATCGAGCTCGCCTACTCCGTGGCCATCGAGGACCAGCCGCAGATGAAGGTCCTGCGCACCGGAAGAAACGGCCAGCGACACTCGCCGCTTGTAACGGTGACTCTTTCCTGACCCGCGCGCAAGCCCTACAGCCAGCTTCTCCGAAACATTTCTACGCCTTACGGGTCCTACAGATCCGAGGGAGTGGGAGAACTTCGTTCAAAGAGAGGCTGCGTACGAATGACATCCGAAACGCTGGAAAAATTGCTGGTTGAAGAACTAAGGGATCTTTATGATGCCGAGAAGCAATTGGTCAAGGCCACCGCGAAGATGGCGAAGGCCGCTAAAACCCCTGAATTGAAGCAGGCATTTCAACATCACAACGAGCAGACACGCGGGCAGGTAGGGCGCCTGGAACAGATGTTCGAAGTCCTGGGCAAAAAGGCACGAGGCAAGCCTTGTAAAGGAATGAAAGGCCTTGTGGAAGAGGGCCAGGAGGTGATGGAAGAGGAACTGGAGGACGAGGCGTACGATCTTGCGATCATCGGTGCGGGTCAGAGAGTCGAGCACTACGAGATTGCAGCTTACAACGGCGCGCGAAGTATGGCCGCACAACTGGGGATGAAGGAGGTTGTCACGCTTCTTCAGGAAAGTTTGGACGAAGAGAACCAAACGGAGAAGCTGTTGACACAACTCTCCAAAGCACTTCTCAAACAGACCGGCCGCTCACGGCCCGTTGAGGCGGGCGAATCAACGAAAGCAACCAGCGGCGCCGGTGCAAAGAAACGTGCGAGCCGCAAAGCATCGCGACAGGGCAATTTGACACACTTCACTACCGATCACGATGAGATCCGGCAGTGGGCTGAAGAGCGCGGCGGAAAGCCCGCTTGCGTCAGGGGTACCGGTGGCAAGGGCGACGTCGGGATGCTACGGTTGGATTTTCCAGGCTTCAGCGGGCAGGGGTCGCTCGAGCCCATCGATTGGGACACCTGGTTCCGAAAGTTCGACGATGAAAACCTGGCTCTGCTCTATCAGGACAAAACGAGCCGCGGCGAAAAGAGCAACTTCAACAAACTGGTCAGCCGCGAAACGGCGTCCAGCGGCTATCGGGCCTGAAAAGGCTCGTCCGCGCTCGCGGCGGCAAGAGCGCCGCTGAACGCTGGAGCATCAGTTCGTTCCTCGCCAGACCGGATTAATAAAGGCTCCGTTCGCGGCGATATCCCAAGCCGCGAAACGGGCCACTTCCAAGCCTTGGCCTCAACTGTCCAATTAAAAGTGGACTCGCCAAACGGGCGCATGTTGTCGAGGGGAAAGATCTTCCGCTGCGTTGCCGTGCCGTCACTCCACACGACTTCCGCAAAGCGCAGTCCGTGCATCGGCAAGTGGATGAAGTCAGGATCGTCGTCGATGACACGCAGCCCTCCGATAAAGACCAGGCAACATTCGATTTGCGGAAAGGCTATGCGGCACTGCTGATCAAGACCCTGTTCCCTGCCCGGTTCCGCTACCGCAAGGTTGGCGGCCGTGAGCCGGCGGAGACACCACACGGCGACCTGTTCTATCAGGGACGCAGCGCACGTCATTTTCACCGCCACGTGAAGGATTTCTGGATCAGGGATTTCAGCGAGGGCGTGATCCCGAACCATAAATCGTTCAACTGGCCGCCGCAGCGGCCGCACGAGGCGGCCGAGGACGCTTACGTGGCTGTGTACGGGCCGGGGTATGGCCGCTGGCGGCTGGAGATCGAGCCGGATGCGCCAGCCCAAACGGACTACTTTCTGAACGTCCTGAAACCCTCCGTGAATCCGGACGAGAGATTGCCTCCCGTCACGAAAGCAGAAACGGAAGCCACTTTTGGCGCCTCCATTACGAAAGACGGCCGCAAGTATGTTGTGACCTTCAGCAAGGACTCTTTGGAATCGCCCCGATTGGAAATCACGGCCCGGTAACGTGAGAATTCTTATAATGCTTGCTTATGAGAACGGGTGAGGCATTCTCCGGTGTGCGCGTGCTCAACAAGGCGGTGGATGTACTGGAGATACTTCGTTCCAATCCCGGTGGGATGACGCTCGCCAGTCTGTCGGCCGAGACCGCACTGCCTAAGCACTCCTATTCGTAAATACGGTGACGTATTATTTTGTCGCATTCGGTGACGTAATCTGATAAGCTTTTCTTTGGCGAACTCCGCGCGCTAATGCCAAAACAAAGCCCGTATGTTGTGCATCTCACGGCCGAGGAACGGCGGGAGTTGGAGGGGATGGCGCGTCGGTATACGTCACCGTATTGTGACGTTGTTCGCGCCAGGATCATTCTCATGGCGGCCGAAGGGCTTTCCAATGACCTGATCGCTGCGCGCCTCAATACGCCGCGGCAAATCGTCAGCAAGTGGCGGAAGCGGTTTGCCTTGGCCCGCCTCCCCGGTCTCGAGGGGCAGCCCAGAGACGGCCGGAAGGCCCGCTTTTCCCCCCAGTCTCGTCATCCAGGTCAAAGCTCTCGCCTGTGAGTTGCCCCACCGCCTCGGCTTGCCTTTGTCCCGCTTTTCGGTCGCGGAAATCCGTCAGGAAGTGCTCGCCCAAGGGTTGATCGCCGACATCAGCGGCACCACCATTTGGCGCTGGCTCAGTCAGGACGCTCTCTGCCCTTGGCGCCATCGCACTTGGATCTTCCCGCGCGACCCTCGCTTCGTTCAGAAGGCCGGGCCGATCTTGGACCTGTACCACGGCCTCTGGGAAGGTCAGTCGCTCGGCTCCGGTGATTTCGTGCTCTCCGCCGACGAGAAGACCAGCATCCAGGCCCGCCGCCGCATCCATGCCTCAATGCCGCCGGCTCCCGGCCGCCCCGCACGTATCGAACACGAGTACGAGCGGCGCGGCGCTTGGGCATACTTGGCCGCCTGGGATGTCCATCGCGCCAAAATCTTCGGCCGCTGTGAAGCCAGCACAGGAATCGTACCGTTCGATCGGTTGCTGGAAGACGTAATGGGTCAAGAACCCTACCGTTCAGCCCGTCGCGTGTTCTGGATCTTCGACAATGGTTCCTCTCACCGCGGACAAAAGGCCGATCAGCGCTTGCAGTCCCGCTGGCCCTCTATCATCCCGGTCCACACCCCGGTTCACGCCAGTTGGCTGAACCAGGTCGAGATCTACTTCTCCATCATCCAGCGGAAAGTGCTCACCCCCGGCGACTTCTCCAATCCCACTGACCTGGAGATGGCTCTCCTGGCTTTCCAGCAACGCTACGAGAAATCCGCCGTCCCATTTCGCTGGACGTTCACGCGGGCTGACCTGGCCGACCTCATGCAACGCCTCAAAGCCAGCGCCTTGCCCGCTGCCGCCTGAGGCCCACAGAATACGTCACCGTAATTGCGAATTGGGGTACTTAGCCAACGGTCTATCGGATCGTGGCCACACTCGAGTCGTGCCGGTATCTGAGCCGCACCTCGGACGGCAGCTATCGCCTGTCGAAGAAGATGTTCGGACTCCGAGTAGACACGGCCACTCAGGAGCAACTGCTCTGCTCCGCGCCGCACGGCCGGTCATGGAGAAACTCGTCGCTTTCTGCAAGGAAACGCTGAATCTCGGAGTGCTGGATGGCGGTGAGGTGGTGGTGATCGAAACTATGGAAAGCCCCCAGGCTGTGCGCATGTCGTCGAAAATCGGCAACCGTCGCTATCCCCACTCAACCGCTCTCGGGAAAGTACTGCTGGCGGGCTTGCCCGAGCGCGATGTATTGCGCATCGTACAAGCCCGGAAGATGCCGCGGTTCACACCCGCCACGATCACCAGCGAACGTGCGCTCCTGATCGAATTGGAGCGCGTGCGCCAGCAGGGCTATGCATTCGACAATTGCGAAAACGAGCCGGATGGCCGCTGCGTGGCAGCACCGATCTTCGGCGCCGGCCGGAACGTTGTGGCTGCCCTCAGTATCTCCGGCCCTTTGCCACGCATGACGATGACGTGCCTGCGCTCTTTCGTGAAACGATTGTGCACTGCCAGCCGATCGGTCTCCGCCGCCATCGGCGGCGACCGCTGAGTACTCCTATTCGGACATATCCGCTTGCTTGCTCGCGCGGCTCGGTTTCGGAAGCCGTGACCGTGAGGGAGCGGTTTACGGTTTCAACAGCAGCTTCCCGCTGGTCTTGCGGGCTTCCAGTTCCTGGTGTGCTCGCGGAGCCTCGTCCAGCGTATAGACCTGGTGAATGTGCACGGCCAGCTTCTTCTGCGCGGTCCAGCTCAGCACATCCCCTGCCCGCCACATCAATTCTTCCCGCGTGGCTGTATAAGCGGCCAGATTTGGCCGGGTGAGAAACAGCGAACCCTTTTGACTTAGTAGAAGCGGCTCGACGGGTGGAACGGCTCCGCTGGCATTTCCAAAGCTCACCATCATGCCGCGGGGGCGCAGGCAGCTCAGGCTTTTGAGGAATGTCTCTTTGCCTACGGAATCGTACACCACGTCCACTCCGCGGCCGTTCGTAAGGCGCCGGACTTCCGATTCGAAATCCTGCTCGGTGTACAGAATCACGTCGTCGGCGCCGGCGTTCTTCGCGATCGAAGCTTTGGCTTCGGTGGAACACGTGCCGATGACCCGCGCGCCGCGCATCTTCGCCATCTGCACCGTCATGAGGCCCGCGCCGCCGGCGGCGGCATGAATAAGCGCCGTATCGCCTTCCTTCAGCGGAAAAGTGGAATGAGTTAGATAATGGGCGGTCATTCCTTGCAGCATGACGGCGGCTGCCAGCTCGAGCTCCAGTCCGTCGGGAACTTTCGCCAGGTGCCAGGCCGGTACCACGGCGTACTCGGCGTACGAGCCGCGATCCATGGCATAAGCGACTTTATCGCCCACGCTGACCTCGGTGACATCCGCTCCCGTGGCTTCCACAATTCCGGCGGCCTCCATTCCAAGAATCACCGGGAGCTCTGCCTTGTAGAGTCCTGTGCGGTAGTACACATCGATGTAGTTAATCCCGGACGCTGCAATTTTCACTACGGCCTGTCCCGGGCCGGGCTTTGGCATGGGTACTTCCGCGAGCTGCATACGCTCGGGCCCGCCAACTTCCGTTACTTGAATCGCTTTCATGCGTGCACCTTTCGTCGGAGATGGACAACGATTGCGAAGAGCAGCAGGTACGCCAGCGTAAGGGGAAACACCAGCAGCCGGAACGGCGTCACCACCGCGCCGGTGCCGGACAGCCCGGCGCGATAAGACACAAAGTGGCGAATGATGCGCCAGTTGGACCAATCGAGCCAGAAGTAATCGCCGTTCTCATTCAGGATGCAGATCTTGCTCGGCACCTTGGCGGCAAGAACCCATTTCCATTTCGTCATAATGGGCTCGCCGGTACAGAGAAGGACAACACCCGAATAGCGGTTGGAACGCAGCTTCCGGAAGAGCCGTTTGCGTGCCGGAGAATCACGATAGTCCGATACGCGGTACACCTTCCCTACATCGTCGCTGAAACCACGCGGCACACCGCCAAAACAGGTAACCAGGTCCACGCGCAGGGAATTGCCGTGCGAGGTCTGAAGCTTACTCAGAAACTCCTCTACCAGGCTGCGTGAGCCGCTCTCCACGATCAGCATCCGCCTCAGAGGCGGAATGTGTCTCGAGAAAAAATAGCGCATCCCGAAGTAACCACTATACCAGCGGCCTCGGAAGGTTACTCCTCGAGCCTGTATATGGTTAGCCCCGACAGCAGTTTCGGATAAAAATCCGTCGATTTCTGTGGCATTACGCCGCCCGCGAAAGATACCGATGCAACCTGTTCGATAGTCGCCGGCTCCAGAAGGAAGGCCGCCTGCGCCGTGCCGTTTCTGATCTCCGCAACCGCCGCATCCAACCCACGCACGTAGTGGATGTTCCTCTCTTCACGCACCGCGGCTTCATCGATGCCCAGCAGGTCCGTGAGCACTTCTCCGTGAAGAACGGAGACATCGAGATCGCCATCCCGGCGATCTCGTTCGAGGAGATACAACGATTGGCCGGCA
>DASTMK010000527.1:0-3014 GCA_035714225.1 Bryobacteraceae bacterium
CTCCTGCCGTGCTTTGGATTCCGGTGTGGACGTGGTGATTGTCTCCAGCGACAAGGACATGATGCAACTCGTCAACGAACGCGTTTCCATGTTCAACCCGGTAAAGGAAGATGCCTTTTACGATCCCGCGGGGGTGGAACAGTTTATGGGCGTTCCACCGGGGAAGGTTGCCGACCTGCTCGCATTGAGGGGCGATGCCATCGACAACATTCCGGGAGCGCCCGGCATCGGCGACAAAGGCGCCCGCGACCTGATCTTGCGTTTCGGCTCGGCAGAACAGGCAATTGAGCACGCGGAGGAAGTCGAGCGGAAAATGTACCGGGAGAGCCTGAGGAATTACCGCGATCAAATTCTGCTCAGCAAACGGTTGGCTGCCATCGACACGAACGTTCCGATCGAATTCAACCTCGCCGCCGTTGCGGCTACCGCCCCGGACACGGATGCGCTCAAGCCGTTGTACCGCGAACTGGAATTTTTCAGCCTGCTCAGGGAACTTTCTGCGGGTGATGGTCTCGAGTCCAGCGACTTTCGCCAACTGGATTCCGAAGAGGCGGTTCGCGCCTACCTGGATGCGATTCCGGAAGGTGCGCCCCTTGCCATCGCCTTGAAAGGCGGGGGCGAGGGGGAACTCGATCTGGCGATGCTGGGTCTTTCCTCGAAAGCGGGTGAAGGCCGGGTGGTAACGGCGCCTCTGATCGCAGCGGCGCGCGAAGCATTGGAGAATGAGGGCCGCCCTAAGATCGGCCACGACATCAAAAGCCTGATGCTGGCACTCGAACGCTTCGGGGTCAGCCCGTGCGGCTTTACCGATGACATCATGATCTATGGTTTCCTGCTCTCCGCGGACCCTTCCGGATGTTCGCCCGAGACGCTGGCGGAAAAGTATCTCGCCCGCACGCTGCGGGGTGGAGCCGAACACGCCGCCGAAGCCGCGTTCGTGCTGGCGGCGGAGTTGCGGCCTCAAATCGAGAGCAACGGGCTGCGGGACCTCTACGAAACCATCGAATTGCCGCTTGCCCCCGTGCTGGCGCGCATGGCGAGAACCGGTATCCGCATCGCCCCGGATCAGTTACTGAAGCTTTCCGAGTCGATGGACCGTGAACTCCAACGGCTCACGGCGGAGATACACGCACTGGCCGGCAAGCCTTTCAACATCAACTCGCCGCAACAACTCGGCAAGGTGCTGTTCGAAGAACTGGGATTGCCCGCACCGGTGAAATACGGGAAGGGCAAGACCATTTCTACCGCCGCCGATATTCTGGAGAACCTCGCCTGCGATTTTGAGATCTGCTCCAAGGTTCTCGAATACAGGCAGTTGGCCAAGCTGAAGGGCACTTACGTAGACGCGCTTCCGGTGCTGGTGGATCCGGAAACGGGCCGGCTGCACACAACGCTCAACCAGGCGGGCGCGGCCACCGGACGCCTGTCCTCCTCCAATCCGAATCTTCAGAACATACCCATCCGGACGGAGCTCGGGCGTGAGATTCGCACGGCGTTTGTCCCTGCGCAGGGCTGGAAACTGGTGGTGGCGGACTACTCGCAGATTGAGCTTCGCCTGCTTGCACACATGTCCGGCGATGCGGTGCTGCTCGATGCCTTCCGGCGCGGGGAGGACATTCACACACGAACCGCAGCAGAGGTCTTCGGTGTTCCGCCGCTCATGGTGGATAAAGAACTGCGGCGGCGCGCGAAAGCGGTAAACTTCGGAATCGTGTACGGGCAAACGCCGTTCGGGCTCGCGAAAGAACTCGGCATCGAACGCAAGGAGGCCGAGCAGTACATCCGGAACTACTTTGAACGCTACTCCGGGGTGAGGAAGTTCATCGACAATACCATCGCGGAAGTGCGCCAATCGGGAGTTTCACGCACGCTTCTGGGGCGCATGAGGCCCATCCCCGACATGAACAGCAGAAATCCCAATGCGAGGGGATTCGCCGAGAGGACGGCTGTGAACACGCCGCTGCAGGGCACCGCGGCCGATCTCATCAAGCTCGCCATGATCCGGATCGATCGCGTGTTGAGCGAACGCAAACTTCAGGCGCGGATGCTGCTTCAGGTGCACGACGAGCTGTTGTTCGAAGCCCCGCCCGAAGAAGCGCCGGGCGTGGCGAAGATGGTGAAACAGGAGATGGAAGGCGTCTACAAACTGGATGTGCCGCTGCTGGTGGATACGGGCATCGGAGACAACTGGCGCGACGCCAAATGAACGGAGGCGCGGCGAAGCCTCCGCTCTCCTATTCCATTCCGTCTTTCTCGCGGGATGGGCTTGACGACTGTGCAACGGTGCTCCAGCGGTTGCGTGGGCTCGGTTTCCGCCACGTCACGTTCACACCCGCCTTTCAGGTGCTCGCAGATGCGCCGCTCAATATCGACCTGGGCCGTACGCCGGATTACGCCGTGATCGATGCTGCTGTCGCGCTCGCGCACGACATGGGATTTGGCGTCCGGATGGAGCCGCACCTCGATTATGCGTCCACTTTCTCCGGCGGCCCCTACCGGTGGAGGCGCGACCTGGTGTTCGACCCTTCGCACGAATCCACCGGCTATTTTGATAAGGTGATCGCACCACTGGCCGCCGCGCTGGCTCCGGGCGACGAACTGACGTTGGGATCGGAACTCGACCTTTCCTTGACGGTGTTCTCGCAGGGCTGGGAGCGGATGCGCACAATGGGCCCTCAGATTTTGCGGTGCGGACACAAGGTCAATCACGATTTCTTCGACGGCCGCGTGCCGGACGCGGTGTTCGATTATCTTCGCGCTCTCGAATACGTGTCGTTCAGCTTTTACCCACGCATCGGATGGCGCCGCGGCTGGACGCCCAACGATATCTCCGCCGCGTTCCGGCAAAAGGCGAAGCGGCTGGTAGAGATGCTGCGGGCGCGCATCGCGCCATCGTCCACGATGACCATCGGCGAGTTCGGGCTCGGCTCCGCTGACGTGAACAGTCCGTGGAAGGTTGCGGCTGAAACCTTGGCCGGACCGGAGCCGCTCCAGGCACGCCGCGACTACTATCT
>DASTMK010000528.1:0-5979 GCA_035714225.1 Bryobacteraceae bacterium
GCCCGGCAGCGCGCGTCCACCGGGAAAGCCTTTGAGGCCGGGGTTGCGCCATCGGAAGTATGGGAGCCGGGACCATACGTGCGCACGCTGCCGAAGCTCTTCGAGCACCTTCGCAAGACCGTTGGCGAAGAGATCGAGCTGCTGCACGATGTGCATGAACGGGTGACGCCCAGCCAGGCCATTGTACTGGCGAAGGCAGTGGAACCCTACCGTCTTTTCTATTTCGAAGACCCGGTCCGGCCCGAGCACCTCGACACCTTCCGCATCATCCGCCAGCAGACGACCACGCCGCTCGCCATGGGAGAGATCTACACCGGGCAGTGGGACGGCCTGTATCTGATCACCGAACACCTGATCGATTACGTGCGCCACGACCTGGCGCATTGTGGCGGTATCACCACCGGTAAAAAGATTGCGGCAATGTGCGAGCCATACGGCATCCTGACGGCCTGGCATGGCCCCGGGAACATCTCGCCGGTTACGCACATGGCTAATGCGCACGTAAGCCTGTCCGTTCCCAATTTCGGCATTCAGGAATTCGCCGTGGGCTGGGGAGAGCGGGTGCGCGAAGTTTTCAGTGCGATGCCGGCCTACTCCAGCGGTTCCATCACAATTCAGGACGGTGCGGGTTTGGGTATCGACGTAAACGAAGCGTCCGCAAAAAAATACCCGTACCTGCGCCGCCTGCGGCCTACGATTCGCCGCGAGGACGGAACGCCGTGGCCTTACTGATCCGCGCCTCGTTGCCGGCCCTTCCGCCGCCCCAATGCTATAACCGGAAGGGAGACCGAATCCATGGCCACATTCGTCGAACGCGTGATCGGGGCCGCTAGACTCAATGCCGGCATCTATGAGGAGGTCGAGACGGACGTCTCCGCGTCCGGGCAAGCGATGGGAGTGGTCCTGTTGTCGAGTATCGGCGCGGGGATCGGGGCCTTCGGGACACTCGGCCTGCGTGGCTTGTTAACCGGCATTGTCGGTTCTTTTCTCGGCTGGTTCCTCTGGGCCTGGCTCACCTACTTCGTCGGCACGCGAATTCTACCGTCGCCCGAGACGCGGGCGGATTGGATGCAGTTGCTCCGCACGACCGGATTCGCCACCGCGCCAGGTATTCTCGGAGTACTCGGCTTCTTCCCGGTGTTTCGCGGATTCATTTTCTTCGTTACGTCTTTGTGGAGCCTGATCGCGTTTGTTGTCGCGGTGCGTCAGGCGCTCGACTATACCAGCACGCTGAGGGCATTGTGTGTGTGTGCGATCGGTTGGATCATTTATGTGGCAATGATTTCGCTGTTGCTGGGCACGTGGGGCTGAGGCTCAGCCGGCCAGTCCCAGCCTCGCGAGTAGCGCGTTGGGGTCCGGATCGCGGCCCATGAAGGACCGGAACAGCAGCATGGGGTCGTCGCTGTCTCCCCGCTCCAGGATTTTCGTCCGGTATTCGGCGCCGGTCTGGGGATTGAACAGGCCCTCGTTCTGGAAGCGGGTGAAGGCATCGGCATCCAGCACTTCTGCCCATTTGTAGGAATAGTAGCCCGCGGCGTAACCGACGGGGCTGGCAAACAGATGGGTGAAGCCCGCGATCATCGCATGCTCGGGCGGCAGCGGAGCGGGCGAGAACTCCTGCAAGATGGCCCGGCTGTAGGCGATGACGTCGCCATGCTCCGCTTCCGAATACCGGCGGTGCAGTGCGAAGTCCAAAAGACCGAAGCTCAGTTGCCGCATCTGGCCGTTCGCCGCCCGGAATGTGCGGGCGCGGCGCATCTTCTGAAACAGATCGCCGGGGATAGGCTCGCCGGTCTGGTAATGGCGCGCAAAAAGATCGAGGGACTCGCACTCCCAGCACCAGTTCTCCATAATCTGCGAAGGCAGCTCCACAAAATCCCAGGCCACGTTTGTTCCGGCAAGTCCCCGCATCTCCACGCGGCTCAGGCAATGATGCAGCAGGTGTCCGAACTCGTGGAAAATGGTCTCCACTTCGCGATGGGTCAGCAAGGCGGGTGCATCGCCGACAGGCGGCGTCAGGTTGCCGCAGATCAGACCCAGGTGCGGCTCCAGCCCTTTGGGGGTCTGGACGCCGGTAATCAGAGCATCCATCCAGGCGCCGCCGCGCTTGTTTTCGCGAGGATAGAAATCCTCGTAAAAACCCCCGAGAAGCTCGCCCGAAGCGGCGTCACGAATCTCGAAATAACGCACTCCGGGGTCCCACGCCGGAACGCCGGATTTTTCCGTCACCCGGATGCCGAGAAGCCGCCCGAAAATCTCGAACATCCCTTCCACTACGCGAGGCAGCGGAAAATAAGGGCGTAAAGCCTCTTCATCGAAGTCGTACAGCGCGGCGCGCTGCTTTTCGGCATAGTAGCCGATGTCCCAAGGCTCCAGGCCAGGGGCCTCCTCTCCTTCGAGCGAACGCCGGAACGCCGCCAGATCGTCGTTTTCCCGCCGGAAATGCTCGACCGTTTTGTCCTTCAGGGATTCGAGAAAGCTCTCCGCGCGGTCGCCGGTGTGCGCCATCCGGTCTTCCAGCACGAAATCCGCAAAGTCCCGAAAGCCGATCAGCGCCGCTTCCTCGCGCCGCAGTTCGAGGAGGCGCTCAATAATCGGCCGGTTATCGAAGCCTTCGGCGGTGCCGCGCATGACATAGGCCCGGTACATGTGCTCGCGAATGCCGCGGTCGTCGAGATAGGTCATCACCGGGACGTAACTGGGCGCCTGTAGCGTGAATCGCCAGCCTTCTATGCCCTTCGAAGCCGCGTTCTGCCTGGCGGCCTCCAACGCCGTCGGCGGCAGGCCCGCGAGCTTCGCTTCGTCCGTGATGACAAGCTCGAAGGCGTTGGTTGTGTCGAGAACATTTTCGGCGAATTTTGTCGTCAGCTTCGCCAGTTCCACCTCGATCTCGGCAAGGCGTGTTTTCCCGGCGGCATCCAGGTCGGCGCCATGGCGCCGGAACTCGTGCAGCGTTTTGGTCAGGTATCTGTTTCGGGTACCTTTGAGCCCCCGCGCCTCGCCGGTTTCAGCATACTTTTTGATGCTGTTCCAAAGTCCCTCGTGAAGCGGAATGTTCGAATAGAACTCGCTCGTCAGCGGGTGCACCGTGTTATAGGCCGCCCGCAGCTCAGGGTAGGTTGCGACGGACTCCAGGTGGCGCACGACGTTCATCGCGTAGTCCAGGTTCCGGGTGAACTCGTCCAGTTCAACCAGCGTGTTCTCATACGTGCGCGGATCGGGGCCGGAGGCGATCCTCTCCAATTCCTCGCGCGCCGACGCCAGCAATTGCCGCGCGGCAGGCTCGACATGTTCCGCCTTGATCCGGTCAAACGGAACGTGAAATTGAATTTCGAGAAGTGGATTATCTGCCGGGTTCATTACTTCAACTCGCGCAAACGGATGTTTCGAAACTCCACCTGCATGGCGGGACCGCGATGAAGTTGCAGCGCAAGGATGCCGCTCGTCTTGGACGAATCCCGCAGCTCGGCCGTCAACAGGCCGTTTACGCGAAGTTGAATGAGGTCGCCTTTGCAGACGATTTCATAATCGTTCCAGTCGCCGGGCCGGACTACTTTCTCCGCCTTGCCCTGCCACCCGTTCACGATGACTCCGCGTTTGCCTTTCTCGTCGTAGATGGAGCCCCACCAGTTCCCTTCCGCCACGTCGGCCTGTAGCCCGCGCACCACCCAGTTCGGCAACGCTTCACTACGGAATTGAATTCCGCTGTTATGATTGCGAAGCTTCACTTCCGTTCGCAGCACGAAATCCCCAAACGTACGGCGGCTGATGAGAAAGGTATTGTCCGTGAGTTCTACGCCTTCCGTGGATCCCACGATTACGCCGTCGCGAACGCTCCACAACCGGGGGTCGCCATCCCATCCATTCAGGGTCTTGCCGTCGAACAGCGGGCGGAACCCTTCCTTCTTTTCGGCTTTGGACACTTGACCGAAGCAGGCGGCACAGACCGCCAGCAGCACAACAGACAATCGGATCATCGACGGAATTTTACCGCATCCCTCCGGCGCTCGTTCTTTGCTCGCGGGCTGCCATGGCGGCCAGTTCGTCCGCGCGGTTGTTGTCTTCATGTGACGCATGACCTTTCGTCCACACCCAGGTGGTCTTGTGCCGCCTGTTCTGCTCATCCAGTTGCATCCAGAGATCCTGGTTCACCACCGGCTTCTTCTGCTTCGTCTTCCAACCGTTCCGCTTCCAATTGAGGATCCAGGAGGTAATGCCGTTCTTGAGGTATTCCGAATCGGTGACCACCTCCACCTCACAGCCTTCTTTCAATGCAGCCAGGCCTCGCACTGCGGCGGTCAATTCCATGCGGTTGTTGGTAGTGTGCGCTTCGGCGCCCCAAAGTTCCTTCCTCTTGTCTTTGTAGCGAAGGATAGCGGCCCAGCCGCCGGGACCCGGATTTCCCAGGCACGCTCCGTCGGTGATGACCTGTACTTTTTTGAAGGGGGCTTCAGGCAGGAACGGCCTCCAATTCCTGCTCGAAGAATCGATCGACCAAATCGAGGATCTCGCCGGTTTCCCGCGCGGTATAGATCGACGCACGCAGGCGCGCTCCATTTCTCACCCCGTGCGTGAAGTACGTGGCGAACTGCTTCATCTTCCCCACCGCGTCGGACTCGCCATGTGCCGTGAGCATCGCGTAGTAGGTTCGCATGATGTCGTAGCGGTGCTTCTCGGTTGGATGATCGTAGCTTCCGGTCTCCAGGTACTGTGCGATCTGCCGGAAGATCCACGGATTGGACGAAGCGGCGCGCCCGATCATGACGGCATCGCAATTGGTTTCCGCCACCATGCGAACCGCGTCTTCCGGCGTGACAATGTCGCCATTGCCGACGACGGGGATCTTCACGGCATCCTTTACTTCGGCGATGCGGATCCAATCCGCCTTGCCGCTGTAGCCCTGCTCCCGCGTGCGCGGATGGAGCGCAATGGCCTGAAGCCCGCAATCCTCGGCCAACCGGGCCATGCGCACCGCCACCAGTTCGCGGTCGTTCCATCCGGCGCGAAATTTCATGGTGAGCGGAATGGAAATCGCCGCGCGAACGCTGCGCAGAATGGCTTCTACCAGTGGCAGGTCCCGCAACAGACCAGAGCCCCCGTTGCACTTGACAACCTTCTTGACCGGGCACCCGAAATTGATATCCACCGCGTCGAAACCCAGGTCCTGGCAGATGCGGGCGGCATCGTACATCACTTGCGGGTCCGAGCCGAACAACTGCGCGGCAATCGGCCGCTCCTCTTCTTCGAAGGCAAGATAGCGCCTGGTGACGGTGAGCTTATTCGGCCTGCGATCAATGGCAACCACTCCGTGCGAGCTGGTGAATTCGGTCATCAGCAGCCCGCATCCCCCGAATCCGCGGATGAGGCGCCGGAATACCGTATCGGTAACACCCGCCATGGGCGCAAGCACCGTGGCCGGGCGCACTTCGACAGTACCGATCCGGTAATGAGTGGGAAACTGCGGCATGCGTACTTATTCATTTTAACCGCAGCGCGGCGCGGTGGGCGAATTACATACCCGACACGGGCCGCGAATCGCTAAGATGAAGGATCATGCAAGCGCATTGGGACAAGGTGTACTCCACGAAAGGCCCGAACGAAGTGAGCTGGTATCGCCCGCATCTTGACCGGTCTATCGTACTGATCGAGCGCGCCGTCCCGGACCGGTCTGCCCGAATCATTGATGTCGGCGGGGGAACCTCCACACTCGTGGACGACCTGCTTCAGCTCGGGTATTTCAATATCACCGTGCTCGACATCTCCGAAGCTGCAATCGCTGTAGCACAGAGCCGGTCGCGGGATGCGTCGCCAGGTGTCAGATGGCTCTGCGCCGACATTACGAACATCGAATTCGCTACCGGATCTTACGATCTGTGGCATGATCGCGCCGTCTTTCACTTCCTTACAGCACTCGATGCCCGTCTCCGGTATGTTCGTAATGTCGCGAAGGCGGTAAAGCCCGGCGGTCACGTCATTGTG
>DASTMK010000529.1:0-5803 GCA_035714225.1 Bryobacteraceae bacterium
GTAGACTTGGCAACTGCCTAGACTGATTCTGAAGGGCTTAGCCTATTTTTGATCCTTTTCGTGACGAACTTGGGTTAACACGCTCTACGTGCATTGCGAAATCGCGCAATGCCAGATAGCGCATCTCCGTCACAAAGCCCACCGCTTTCGCCAGCGATGCCTGTTTAAACGTCACCGCACTGCGTAGAGTCGTTTCGATGGCAAAACTCGTTCGGCTCTCTATGCAGGCTAGGACGAACGCTTCGAACTCGCGGTTGACGACATGGCGGATGTGCTTGGAATGCCGACGTACGAGCCGTGGTTGAGTTCGGCGGCGCGATCATCGGCGTTAAAACAGGAGATGCCGAAGCTCGATACGGGGAAAATCGAAGACTTACCGCTGCCAGGCGGCCCGGCGACCACGATCATTCTGGGAGGCATCAACCGCCAAAGTCACGATCCGCGCCTTTCTGCATGTCGGGAGGCAGATCCTTGCGGATCCGGCGCCCTGCGGCGTCGATAATTCCAGCCTCCTGAAGCCGGCGAGCCGCTTCCCTGGCGCGCTTCACCGCCGCCGGATAGTGCGGATCTTCCTTCGGCTTCTGATTCCTCGCTCTCGGAAGCGAGATCATCCTCATAGCTTTTATTTTACCCGGAATCGCTTTTCTTCCGTGCGTACTTGGTCTCCTGCAGCCGTACAGGGTGGCCTTTTACCAGTCAGGCTCCGGAGCAGGACGAATCTGGAGCGACCTATTTTAATGGGCCATCTAATGTGGCGTCCTCACGCACGCTCACTTTTTCCCGGCTTCGTGCGTTTGCGTAGTGTGCGCATGCCCTCGGCCGGATAGTCTTCGGCATCCACATCGGCGTTTGGAACGCAGGTCTGAGGGCGGGAATGGTTTGGCGCTGTTTGCCAGATGTTGTCTTCCAGGATTTCGACGCGGCTGAGTTTTTCCAGTACGATGCATCGCCAGTTGGAGGGTGAGCCGGGCGGTTCGAGGCCCCTCTGGCTTTCGCCGCCGTATTGGTAGCATAGGACTCGCAACTGCCCCGCGTTGTTTCGCCCAAGGCGATGTGGGCACAGCAGGCGCCGCCGGCCGTGATACACTGCCGCGATCGGCCGCCGTCCGGTTACGGCCCTCCAAACGATCGCATAGATTTCTTCTACCGTTTGAATCTTCGCCCGGACAACGCCCATTTCTTACCCACCGCGGACCTCCACCTTTCCCTCGTTAATGCGGGCTTCCAGACACGGCTGCGGATGCGTTGCCGGGCCTTCTCGAACGCTGCCGTCCTGCATCGAAAACAGCGAGCCATGCCAGGGGCAACGCACGCAGTCGCCGTCCTCCACCTGTCCTTCCGCCAGCGGACCGCCCAGGTGCGAACAGGTCTCCGCCAGGGCAAAGATCTGATCGCCGCGCTTCAGCAGCACAACCGGAACACCGCCCGCATCGGCGCGTTTGAGCTCGCCCTCGTTCAGTTCGGAAGCGTCCAGCACCGGAGTAAAATCCTGTGGAAACTCTTTGGGCGCATGATCCACGCCGATCTTTTCACGGTATACCAGGTGGCCGCCCAGGTGCGCTGCCATGCCTGCGGCGGCATAGCCCAGGATGGCCAGCCGCCGGCCCGATTCGCGATCGTGCCGCTGGCGGCAAATATAGGAGGCAGCGAAGAGGCCCGCGCCAATGGTATTCAACAGGCCGTGTACAAGCCCGATGCGATGCGGCTTACCGGTGATTTTGTGCCAGTCCGTGAAGCCGGTGATGGCGGACCCTACTGCACCCATCAAGCCGAGTGCGACCGCGGCATCGGCGCCGCGCTTCAGCCCATCACCGCCATCCCGCGAGTCCAGCGCGTCAAGCACAACGGCGGCTGTCCAGGCACCGAGTGGAATGTCCGTCAAAACCGGATGCAGCGGATGCCCCAGCCATGTGCCATACAGCGCGTTGGCGACTGCGGGCCCCGCGCTCTCAACCGCTGTCTCGACCGCCTGTTGAACCGTCTCTTCCACGGGTTCGAGCCAGTCCTGCCGCTCGACGAATCGGACGATTTCAGATGACATAAAGCCCCACAGATAGGACTCAACCCCTGATTCGCCGTTTCAATTAACTTTGGCGAGACGGCGCAAAAGCTCGAGGGTCTCGTTCAGCCAGCGCTCGGGCCGCGAGGAAAATCCGGCGTGCTCGTATCGAATGGTTCCGTCGCGGTCGACGATCCACGTGCGTGGATACATCGTGACCCGCATACGGTCCTGAATGAATTCGCGAGCCGGAATCACGGGAAACGTGTAGCCGTAGCGCTTCAGGAACGCGGGCAGGCTTTCAGCATCCTCATCGACGTTGAAGGTGACGAACTGCATTTCCCCGCCGGGTTCCATTTGCCGGTACAGTTTTTCGAGATGGGGCAGTTCGACGAGACAGGGCCCGCACCACGTTGCCCACAGGTTCACGAGCGTTACTTTGCCCCGAAAGTCAGTGGCACTCCACGATCTTCCAGCCAGGTCGCGCAACTCGAAACCGATTAACGGCTGCGATGCGGATTGCCAGCCGCCCGCGGGTTCGCGAATTCCGGCCCAGGCGCGAAACCCCTCTTCCGTACCGCCCATTTCCCGCCACAGCTCCAACATTTTGTCGATACGGGCGAACCGTTCTGCGAAATATTCCCACCCCGTGCGGTTCTCGCTTTCCAGGCGATAGTAGGCGGCTGCGTCGAGCTTTCGTCCTTCCGCTTCGGCCAGCCTTGCCATGGAGAGCCAGTAGTCGGCCTGCCGGCCGCCAGACTCCGCTGCCCGCTCTTCGGTCCCGCCCGCCAGCCACTGCTTCATTTCGGCCAGCACGGCCCGTGCCTCTTCAAACTCACGAAGCTCGACGAGTGCGCCGGTGAGATCCGGCCGGCCGGCCCAGTATCTTTGCGCGTCGGCGGCGTCATGTACCAGATCGGTTTTCATGTCGCGAAGCACCTGCCGCGCTTTCCCGGGCTCGCCGGAGTGCATATAGAAGCGGACGAGCACCAGGCGTCCGTGAGACCGTGTCTCATCCAACTCCCGGCGTGCCGCAGCCCGGAAATCATCTGACATCCAGCCGGGACGGATATCCGTCAAGGCGCGAATCTCGGCCTCGCGAATCGCCTCCCCGACAATCTCCGGAATTTTCTCTGTTGCAATGTTGCGCGCGAGAAAAGTCGCGGCAATATCAACTCGTGGCGACAGAGTACGGCTCGATCCATTCCGGGCAACAGCCGTCAACGTACCGGAACCCACCGCTTCCACCTCCTGGTCCGGCAGGTCCGGCAGCTCGCGGGCAGCCTTCCAGCGCAAAGCCCAAGCTTCTGGCGACATCGGCCACGTGCGAATCCATTCCGCGCTTGCACGGTAGAGTTGCCGGTAATAGGCTGCTACGGTTTCGCGCGAGTCGTTGATGGCCGGCTGAAGGTGAGAGTCGCGCCATTCATCGAGCGTGAGACGTGCGGCCGTGAACGAATGCGGCAGCCATTTCGCGATCTCGCCTCGCGCCCATTCCCAACCCGCCCGATCTCCTGTTATCTCGTACGTCTCCAGCAGCGCCGGAAGCAACGCGTTGCGGCGGCGCGTATCCAGCGAGCGAAGACGCGCTGCGTCTTCCCGGATACGTTTCAACAGCGCCGCACGTTCGGCCGGGCCGGCATCTGCGATTTCGAGCTCCCACAGATAGTGGTAATCCGCCAAACGCGACGGTAATTTCGACGCACTCAATTCTTTGCGCGCAGCTTCCGCCACGGCGCGCCGCAATTCCGGAGCGCCTGCTTCCATGAGGGCGGTGTAGGAAGCCTCATTCAGCGTTCCGGGGCAAAGCCGGAAAAAATGCTCCAGGTGCTGGCGGCCGCCTTTCGTGTGTGCGCCTGCCAGCGCCAGATGCGGCCATGGGAACTCCGCATGTTGCCCGGCTAACTGTTCGAACAGTTCGACCGCCTGGCGCGTCCTGCGGCCTACCAGCGAGCGTGCGTACAGGTAACGCGCGGCCACGCTGCCGGCGTGCTCCGAGGCAAGCTTGCGGTACTCTTCGATGACCAGGTCTCGCACCGGCTCGGAGAGTTCGTTGGCAATGTGGTCCTGATACTCGTGGTGTAGCACCACGTCATCGGGATAAGCCATTGCCGCGGCACGCAGGAGGGCAAGGCGTTGGTCGCGGTCGAGGCGCGCATCGTCGAAAGCAAGGCGTGCCTCGCGCAACAGCGGGTCCACTTCAGGCCGGAAATCGCAAGCGCCCCAAGCGGCCGTCACCGTCAGGATGATAGACAGCGCAGGCCACAAACCCGTCAGGCTTCTTTCGCCGTCATGCTTTCGGGATCCCAACGGTACACTCGCTGCCTGCTCGCGCTCATATTGCACAGGAGGGCCGGCGCGGCTGTACGCATACCGAACACAGCGTCCTCGAGAAACAGCTTGCGGCTGCGAACCGCGGCGTAGAAGTTTTTGTGGTGCTCCAGGTGGGCATTGTGCGAACGCGGCGGCTCAAAGGTTTCTTCCCGGTCCGGACGCATCGCGTCGGCGGAAGGACGCTGTTCGGGATACTTGGCGCGGTACTCTTTCAGAAATTGCTCCTGGACAGCCTTCGGGAAGGTACCGATGGTGTAGCCGGGCTCGGTCTCGCGGGGGCGCCGCGAAAGAGTCAGCTCACTCATTGTGGTTGTCATGACACCTTCGCTGCCGACAAAGCGGAACCCGAATTTTTCCGACGAACCACCGCTGGCGAAATTCACCCGTAGCGCGAACGTGAATTCCGGGTGCGCGGACGTCTTGGGGTAATCCATCGTGGCCAGCATGACGTCGGGGGCGTCGCGGCCGTCTTTCCAGAATCGTAACCCGCCCGTCGCGTAGACACGGTTCGGTCCCATCGATCCCGTAGCAAAATGCAGTCCGGAAAGCAGGTGGACGAAGAGATCGCCTGCCACACCCGTCCCGTAGTCGTTATAGTTGCGCCAGCGGAACAGCCGTATCGGCTCGAACGGCCGTTTCGGTGCATTCCCCAGAAAACGGTCCCAATCGATCCGCTCCGGCGTCGCGTCCAGTGGAATCGAATACTGCCAGGCACCCACGGCGGTGTTGCGGTCGAGCCAAGCTTCCACCATGTTCACTTCGCCCAAAGCGCCCGCGGCCAGAAGCTGCCGGGCCTTGTCGAAAATCATCGAGCTGACGTACTGGCTGCCAACCTGAAACATCCGGCCGCTCTTCTTCTGTGCCTCGATGACGCGCTTACCTTCGTCGACCGAATGGATCATCGGCTTTTCGCAGTACACGTCCTTGCCGGCATTCAGAGCCAGGATGGAGATGGGCGCGTGCCAGTGATCGGGAGTACCGATGATCACCGCATCCACATCTTTCCGGTTGAGAACTTCGCGGAAATCGCGCGTGGTGTAGAGATCGTTGCCCCAGATCTCCTTCATGCGCTCGAGCCGCCCGTCATAGATATCGCAGGCCGCCACGAGTTTCACACCCGGAAGCGAAGTGGCATATCGGGCGTCGCCTTGCCCCATGCCGCCCGCACCGATGAGCGCGATCTGAATAGTATCGTTTGCCTGAAAGCTCATGTCCTCAACCTTTCACCGTCATCGTCTCGGGATCCCACCGGCATTGCTTCTGCTCGAAGTAGCTTACCAGAGACAGCAGCGCTGGCCCGGCTGCGCGGAAACCGAACACCGCGTCTTCCACAACGGGCTTGCGAGAGCGGACGGCTTCGAAGAAATTCCGGAAATGATCGACGCTGTCGCTGTAGCCGCGCGGGGGAAGATAAGTTTCCTCCGCGGCCGGCCGCATCGAATCGGCCGTCGCCGCTGTCTCGGGATACTT
>DASTMK010000530.1:0-3745 GCA_035714225.1 Bryobacteraceae bacterium
AACAGCCTTTTGAACAGGCCGGTACGAACCGCGCTGCCACCGCCCGAAGACCTCAGCGCGGCGGCGCTGGATGCGACGCTGGACCGGCTCTATGAATTCGCCCGCGCCAACGCACCCGCCATCCAGCGCGATCAAAAGATGGTGGAGCGCAGCCAACTCGCCGTTAACCTTGCACGAAAGGGCTACTACCCCGATTACACGCTATCGGGCGGCTACTACAACATGGGCCGCATGCCCGACATGTACGAATTCCGGGTAGATGTGGATCTGCCGTTATACTTCTGGCGCAAGCAGCGCAAGGAAGTTGCCGAACAGTCCGCAATGGCAAGCGAAGCGCGGCACACGCTTCAAAGCACGGCCAACGATCTCGAATACCGCATCCGGGACGACTATCAGATGGCGCAGACCTCGCGGCGCCTTATGGATGTCTACCGGAAGACCGTCCTGCCGCAAGCGAACCTGACGCTTGAATCCTCGCTGCCGTCGTATGAGACGGGTGCTGTCGATTTTCTGACGCTCCTGATGAATCTCGATTCGATCCTGGAGACGGAGATGAACTACCAGGAAGAGTTCCTGAATTATCATCTCGCGCTGATCCGGTTACAGGAAATGACCGGCATGAAGTTGCTGGAGGACTGAGTTCATGAAGAAAGTCTTTTGGGCCGTAGCTATTCTTCTCACCATCGCCGTAGCCTTCCTGGTGGGGCGGTGGCAGGGCGCCGGGCCGGCGGCGCCTGACGAAAAGGGCGGGCGCAAGATCCTCTACTATGTCGATCCCATGCACCCCGCCTATAAGTCCGACAAGCCCGGCATCGCACCCGATTGCGGCATGCGGCTGGAGCCTGTGTATGCCGACGGCGGAGGAGCGGGAACTCCGGCGGACAACCGCAAGGTGCTCTACTACCAGGACCCGCAGGACCCAGCCTACAAATCCGACAAGCCCGGACTGAATCCGGAAACCGGCAACGATCTGGAACCGGTCTACGCGGATGCTCCTCCACCGGCGGCGCTACAAATTTCGCCGGAGAAACAGCGGCTGATCGGAGTGCAATTTGGAGTGGTGGAATGGGGCACCACCGCAAGCAGCCTGCGAACCGTCGGCAAAGTGGCCGCCGACGAGCGGCGCATTCAGAAAGTGAACTCGAAAGTGGAGGGCTGGATCGACAAAGTCTATGCCGATTTCACCGGGCGGGTGGTTCGGAAGGGCGAGCCCCTGCTGACCCTTTACAGCCCGGAGATGCTCGCGACGCAACAGGAATATCTGCTCGCCGTGAAGGCGAGAAAGGTTCTCGCGGACAGCGAAGTATCGGGGATTGCCGCCCAAAGCGAATCGCTGCTCGGAGCGGCGCGTAAGCGCCTCGAACTTTGGGATTTGAACGACGCTCAGATCGACGAGATCGCACGCACGGGAAAACCGGTCAAGAACATCACCCTGTACTCGCCTGCCGGCGGATTTATAACGGCGCGCAATGCCTATCCGAATCAGCGGATCATGCCCGACACGGAACTCTACGAGATCACCGACCTGAGTCACGTCTGGATCATTGCCGATGTGTTTGAGTCCGACATCCCGAAGATCCGCATGGGGCAGGGCGCGACGGTGCGCCTGTCCTACCGGCCAGGCAGAAACTTTGCGGCGCGGGTTACCTACATTCTTCCCGAAGTGGATCCGAACACCAGGACGCTGAAGGTGCGCCTGGAAGCAGCAAACGCGGGCATGCAGTTGAAGCCCGAAATGTTTGTCGATGTCGAGTTCCGGTTGGCCGCGGCCCGCGCGCTGCTGGTTCCCTCAGACGCGGTGCTCGATTCCGGCCTCCGAAAAACCGTTTTTGTGGACCACGGCAACGGACATCTGGAGCCGAGGCAGGTAGAGACCGGAGATTCTTTCGATGGCAAAACGACGATTCTGAGCGGACTCGCGGCCGGAGAGCGGATCGCAATCTCGGGTGTCTTCCTCATCGATTCTGAGGCGCAACTCAAAGGAGTGAGCGCCACGGCGCCGGCACCGGCACCGCCAGGAGCCCATAAACATGATTAACCGGATCATCGAGTTCTCAGCGCAGAACCGCCTGATCGTGTTCATCCTGGTAGCCGCGGGCATTCTGGGCGGGTGGTGGTCCATGATGAATGTCCCGCTCGATGCTCTGCCGGACCTCAGCGACACGCAGGTGATCGTCTATTCGCGGTGGGACCGGAGCCCGGACATTATCGAAGACCAGGTAACCTATCCGATCGTCACCAGCCTGTTGGGAGCGCCCGGAGTGCGGACCGTTCGCGGATTTTCCGACTTCGGCTACTCATACGTCTACATCATTTTCGAAGAAGGAACCGATATTTACTGGGCTCGCTCGCGGACTCTCGAATATCTTTCCGGCGTTCTGCAAAGGCTGCCGCAAGGAGTGAAAACGGAACTGGGGCCGGACGCGACGGGGCTCGGCTGGGTGTATCAATACGCGCTGGTGGACACCTCGGGCCGGCATAGCCTGGCGGAATTGCGGTCGCTGCAGGACTGGTATCTGCGTTACCACCTGCAAGCGGTGCCCGGCGTTTCCGAAGTCGCGCCGCTGGGGGGATTCGTACGCCAATACCAGGTCGTTGTAGACCCGAACCGGCTGCGCGCTTACAACCTTTCCATCACGCAAGTGGTGAATGCGGTTCGTACCGGAAACGACGACGTGGGGGGCCGCCTCGTGGAGTTTAGCGGCGCCGAGTACATGGTGCGCGGACGCGGTTACGCCCAATCCGCCGGCGACATCGAGAAGATCGTATTGCGCGCCGAAGGCGGCGTGCCGGTGCGCATTGGCGATGTCGGCAAAGTAGTTCTCGGCCCGGACATGCGGCGCGGGATCGCGGAGCTCGACGGCGCTGGCGAAGTGGTTTCCGGCATTGTCGTGATGCGCCAGGACGAGAACGCTCTGAAGGTGATCGAGCGCGTTAAAGAGAGGCTTCGGGAGATAGAACCGGGCCTGCCGGCGGGTGTGAAAGTAGAGGGCATCTACGACCGCTCCGAGCTGATTCTCGCGTCGATAGACAATCTACGATCGACTCTGCTCGAAGAGCTGATCATCGTCTCGCTCATCATCTTTCTTTTTCTATGGCACATTCCGAGCGCCGTTATTCCAACCATCACCATTCCCGCAGCGATCCTGATCTCCTTTATTCCAATGTATGCGATGGGCATCACCGCCAATATCATGTCGCTCGGCGGAATCGCCATAGCGGTCGGGGCCATGGTGGATGCCGCCATCGTGGTGGTCGAACAGACGCACAAGAAACTGGAGGAATGGGAGCGCGGCGGGCGGCAGGGGAGCTATCACCGCGTTGTCGTTGACGCGGTAAAGGAAGTCGGCGGACCAAGCTTCTTCGCGTTGCTGGTGATTGCTGTTTCGTTTCTGCCCATCCTGGCGCTGGAGGCGCAGGAGGGACGGCTTTTCAAACCTCTCGCCTATACGAAAAACTTCGCCATGATCGTGGCGGCGGTGCTGGCGATAACACTGGACCCTGCCATGCGGCTGCTGTTCACGCACGCGCGGAACTTCGACTTCCGGCCGCGTTGGCTTGCACGCACGGCGAACGCGGTGCTGGTAGGAAAGATCCATTCCGAAGAACAGCACCCCATCAGCCGGATCCTCATGCGGGCGTATGCGCCCGTTGCGGAGTGGTCACTGCGATGGACATGGGTGGTGATTGCCGGGGCGATCCTTCTCGTCGTTGCGACCATTCCGGTGTATCAGAGGCTTGGCTC
>DASTMK010000531.1:0-20496 GCA_035714225.1 Bryobacteraceae bacterium
AATTTCTCGATTCCCCGCAAGACACCCGAAACCATCAGGCAGAGAAAACCCGCCCACGGTGCATAGGTGTGCGCCTGGCCGTGCGCGTAGCGAAGGACGCCGAGCGCGAAGAACAACGCGGCGAGCGTCGGCATGATGACGTTGCCCGTCCAATTCGTCAGGTTCGTAATGCCAGTGAGGAAGTTCATGCGGCCTCAAGTTGCTACATCATCGAAACGACCAAGCGCCATAGAGCGGAGACGGTCAGGAACGCCGCGGCGGAGCCGATGAGCCGGATGGCTGGCCGCCCAAATGCGAAGTTCACAACGGCGCCGATGACAGCCAGTCCGGCTGCGATTGGCATGATCCGGCTGGCGGTGTACGTCCAAGCTCCTTCGAGGACCGCAGCCGTCCCAAAGCGCGTCCCGTCGTTCCAACCTTGGAGGAGAGCTGCGCTTGCGGGGATTGCCAATAAAAACATGGCGCCGAGGATCGAGGCTAACGGAGTGTAGCCCTCGCTCCAGTCGATCACCGACCGAAGAACCATCCATGCCGCGAGGACCGGCACCAAACGGCCGATCACGAAGGTGTTCACGAAGATCACTGCGTCATTCGTAAATGCTGACATCCATCCGTTGCCGATGCCTCCACTGGGAAGTGGCGCACCGACACCCCAAAAGGCGAACCATCCGAATACCTGCGGGAGGGTGATCATCACGATGGCCCAGAACATCCATTTCGAGAATCCACCTCCGCCCACCGAAAACGAAGTCGTTCCCTCGCGGCGCAACGCAATTCCCGCCAGAACGAGGGCGACAAGAGCGGCTGGCGCAGCTAACGCCAGCAGAAATCGGATTGCGTCGAGCACGAACTGTGGAACTGCCATTTCGCTTTCCCCTGTTTGGGAAGTCGGCAGGCTGGCCCCCGCTTGGAAACCGGCCTGCCTACTTGGTTGCTAAAGGGTGGCGACCAGGCCTCAAGAAACGCCGCCGCCGCCCTGGGCGATCCAGAACTCGATCAACCGGGTAACACCCGAGATGGCGAGTAGTCCGGCTGCGGTCACCATCCATCGGAATGTGCCCCTTCCCGTGGCATAACTACCGATGGCGCCCAACACCGCGACGCCCGCGCCGACCGGAGCGATCACGTTGCCGATCCAGTTGACGAAGTTGAGGAACGCGCCTTCCGGCTGCGCTCCGGTTTGGCCCTGCACGGCGACGTTCACCTGCGGGGCAGCTCCGAGATTCTGGGCGATCGCCACGCTTTGCACGATGACGAGGCAGAGTGCAAGCGCGACGACAACCCGTTTTGCGAATTGATTCATGGTGACGGTTAACCTCCATGTGATTGGCATTCAGCGCTGGTCTCCGCACTGAAGCCCCGGCGGAAAGCCCGGGCCCGAAAGCGGCTACCAGATCGTGGAAGCAGAATAGAGCAAACCGCCCGCTGTTTTCAAAAGTCTCCGAATCGGGCTCTTGACTGGTTCAAAAGGGGAGAAACAAACTCGGTGGGAAGAGGAGATAAGTCGATCGTTAGGATCTCTCAGAGAACTGAACCTGAACCCGCTTCATCGCCTCGGTGAAGTCGTTCCAGGTGAGCGGAGGCAACTCTTCGGCATCCTCCGCCATTCGCCTCATCGCCATGCGCTTCGCGCTGTGGCAGATGGCTTCGAGATCGGCCGGTGAAATACCCTTCATCCTTTCGGCCAGCAGTTCTACCGACAGCGCCTCAACCAACCGGACGCCGTCGAGGTGCTTTTTCAGCAGGCACTGGTAACCGCTCTCGTGGGGTGTGCCGATCTCGATCTTTTCGGAAAAACGGCCTCCGCGAAGGATGGCTGCGTCAATGCTGTCGAGGTGGTTTGTCGTCCCGATCAGGAAAACATTGTGCTGCGGCTCAAGCTCACTGATGAGGCTCCGCGCCTGCTCGACCAGTTGGATGTCGTGCTGTGACTGAAAACCGTTGTTGCGGGGCAACAGGCCATCCATCTCGTCGATGAAGATGATCGACGGGCTGTTCTCCTGCGCTCGGGCAAAGAGTTCGGTGAGCTTCTTTACAGATGCGCCGGTTGCGCCGCCGAGGATGTCAGCGGCCGTGATCGGGTAGAAGCTCCGTTTCGTCTGAGTCGCGATCAGCCGCGCAATCATTGTCTTGCCGGTCCCTGGGGACCCGATGAGCAGCAGACCAGTGGGCATGGCCAACTTGAGACGCTCTCCATATACGGGGTCCATCAGGCGAACCAGATTCCGGAGATCCGCCTCGGTATCAGGGGACAGAACAACGTCCTCCCATTCGACTTCCTTGAAGGCGCCGCGGTCCTTGCCCCCGGTGTCTGCCAACGCTCGTGTCAGGTCTCGTTCTTCGATCTTTCTTTGCTCTTCGGCTGCGAAGAACGCCGCGCGGTCCACCAAGGTGCCAATTTTGGCGGCGCTCCAACCCGGCGTTCTTTTCGCAAACCCCAGGACATCAAGCCGCCTCGATGGCCGCTTGGCCAACTGGGCCTCAAAGATCAGAGCCCTCTCTTCCTTGTTGGGCAGATCGAGCCGAACATGCAGATCGAAACGGCCCTCCCGGATCAGAGCTCGATCTAGGCCATCGTAGAAGTTGGTCGCGGCCATCAGGACGACCCCGGTTGTCTTGCGAACTTCGTCGATACAACCCATCAACCGATTTGTCGTCGAGTTGTACATTCGCGCTGCCCCGCCTGTGTCATCAGCTTCGCCGAGTTGTTGCCTTTTCGTCCCGACAGCATCGATCTCGTCGATGAATATTATTATGGGACGCTCTGTCTTCGCTTGCGCAAAAGCTGACTCGATATTGCCTTCTGTAGTCCCAACGTACCGGCCTACTAAGCTCGACGCAGAAACGTACAAATACTTCAATCCAAACTCGCCAGCGGTTGCTTCCGCCAGGAACGTCTTCCCCGTTCCTCGTGGGCCATGGAGCAGAATGCCGTTCCTGAACACCCCGTACTGGCCGAACTTCTTCCCGTTCAGGTTCGCCTGGACCAACTCGCGGATCTGCTTCTTCGCCTCTTCCATGCCTCCGACGTCGGCAAAGGTGAGAGCGGGTTTCCTCAGCTGGTCGCCACTTGCGGCCCAGCTGGCACCACTCGCAGCGATCTCCAGTCTCGGCCTCATGGACAGCAGGGCTGGGATCACAAGGCACAACACAACAAATAGACCAACAGCGATTGCCTTGGCCAGAAGCGGGTAGCTCTTCTCAAGCGGAACTGTCGTGATCAGCCCGGCGCCAATGAACAGCACAAAGCCACACAGAAAGTAGCCCGCAAACAGCGCCAGCCGTTTGAACAGAGTCCTGCCATACACGATGAGCAGAACGCAGACAACGGCGAGAATCACCGCGACAGGATGGAGTTGGGAGGCGATCACGATCACAGTCAGCAGGGCGAGAATCAGCGCAGCCATGCTGCCCGTGAAGGCTTTCTTGAGATTGTCCGGCGCGTTTGAAGCGATGAGCCCGCGGATCTCCCGGTATCCGTCGCCCAGAAATCGCCCAAATTGCGTCGCTACCCAGAGGAGCGGACTGGTCGCTTGGTAATCACGCCGCACAACCGACTCCTTGGGCTACTTTACCTCATCTGGAATGCTCTCACCACAGGCCTTCAGACGGTTCCGTCTTCCGGTTCGATGAGGATACGTAACGTCTCGATTCCGGCCGCTTTCAATGCCTCTGCTTTCCGCCCGATGAAAGCGGCATCATATGGGGTTTCGAGCGTTGCGCCGAGCACTCCCAGTGGTGCTTCCACCCGCCCCAGAGCCTCCTCGAAGGCGATCTCTCGAAACTCATCCCTCCCAGCGGATTCGTAGGCCCGCCCCTCGTCGTCGAGGAACAAGTAGCGCCGGCTGATTCCGTGTTTGTACTGATTAACCCCATTCAATCGGCCCATGAACATGAACCCGGCGCACCGGAGCGCGCCGAGCTTCGCTTCGAGCGGTTTCCAGTTCGCGCCCATGGTCTCCTCACTGCTGCGGAGCCGGTGGCTCCGCTGCCCGCGTGGCAGCCACTTCCCGGTACATTCGGGTGAGTTCGCTCTTCAGTGCCACCAGTTCCCGTAGCTCAGCCGCCGTGGGCAAAGCTTGTCCTTCTACACTCGCGATATTGCTCCGGCCACCCGCCGCCCCGGCCGGCGTCAGGTCGGGCCTATTTGGAGCCGTAACCGCTTCCTGAAGGACGATGTAGAACCGTGTGTTGCCCGGAAGCATGACGACGACGTTTTGGGTGTATGCCATTGCCATCAATTCCTGCTCACCCGCGAGGCCGATGTTTGATGCGATTCGCTCCCGCAGCAGAACACTCTGGTCGATCGGGCCCGTTAGCCCACCGTAACCGCGGCCACCCACCAGGTAGGCCGCCATCGTCCCAACGCCGGTGATCGACCGAACCAGGGCGCGCTTCACCCCATTCCGTCCATTCACGACACCCTTCAGTGGACCGTAGTCCAGACTGACACCGCTGCCTTCGATCCTCTCGGTGGTGCCATCGGGCATTTCGAGTGCCGTGAAGCGAAGGCCCACTTGGCCATTCTGGTTGACTTGCGCCATCTGTCCGATGGCCTTCGTGCCTGCCGGAATGACGATCTCCCCATTCCGCTCGTAGTTATACTCGATCACCGCAATGGCCGGCGTCTTCACGGCGCTACTGACAGCGGTCTGTAGTCGTGCCACCAATCGGCTGCCGGTCGGCATCAACGTCGAGACCCCCTTTCGCTCAATAACGGCAGGCTGAGCCGTCGACTGGCTGGCGTTCATCACCGTTGCCGAAGTCGTGTTTCGCACAAATACAAGGGAGGATTTCTTCAGGCCCTCCGACTCGTTCATTGGTTGTGGGACTGGTGCGACGGCAGTGGTTGTTGGTGGAGGCGGCGGTGGAGTGTACGCGTAGTTGTTCTGGCGCCGGTACGCTTCAAGGGCTGGATCATTCACGGGAGGCACTTGGTTCAGCGCATACTCGTTGGGCGCCTTCGCCGGCGGCTGCTGGTTCCCGACCTGTGCGCGGCGCGACGTCGCCAGGATGTCGTCCGGACTCAGTTGCTCGGCATTTTGATCGCCGGCGCCTTGGTCGGCACTGAGCAGCGGAATTGTGGACCCGGCAGGCCCCGCCTGTTGGGAGGTTGCGTTTTCCGGTCTGCCCAAGCTTGGCTTCGTCCGCCGGTCCTGCGCCCTTTTTTCCGAGCTTGAGGTCGAGAATAGGGCGAGAAAGGCGAAGCCGCACAACACGACCGCCGTGGCAAGAACCAGAAACGCCTTACTCCGGTCCATATTGTTCTGGCCACGGGTGTTGATCTCAACTCGTTTGGGTCGGCTGCGTTCTTCCTTGATTCGATGCCAGATCTGTTGCACAATGCCGCTCGATGCTACCGGCGCTTCAGCCGGGCTGCTCTCCACCGGCTTCGATTCCTCCTCAGTGCTGCCAGTTCGGCTCACTCGCGTCGTCAGCGTGGGATCGTCCTGCTCACTCGTTTCTCGCTCAAGCTTCTCATCGTGAATGCGGTCATCGGGCGCCATAAGCCACCTCACGAAAACTGCTAATTCCAAAACCAATTGGAGCCAAGGCCGGACGATCTACAGCGCCCGACTCGGCCATCTGAAGGAACAGCGTCTCGGTCGACTGCTTGAAAGATGGCCGCTGGAAGACCACCACGCCATCGGCTCGCTCGCCTGGGCCGACGCGGCGCCGGCTCATCCGGAAGTCCGTAACGGGCAACTGCTCGGCCGTGGACCAGCGCGACTTGCGAATGATCTTCCCGCTCTTCTTCTTGCCGCCGAGCTGAATCTGCGGAGGCATCAATTCGACCGCATGGTCCTGAACGTTCACGGCTGAGAACAAGACCA
Source organism: Bryobacteraceae bacterium (assembly GCA_035714225.1). GTDB lineage: Bacteria > Acidobacteriota > Terriglobia > Bryobacterales > Bryobacteraceae > CAADGY01. The sequence goes on from DASTMK010000531.1 coordinate 5,835, forward strand.
CGACCTCGCTACCTTGATCGATCACCTCACTGACCCCAGTCTTGACTAGTTCCTTCCCCGGTACCGAGATACCCGGCTTCTGCCCGTAGAGGACGGGCAACGGCGCACGGCGTTGGCGGTCTAGAAGCTCATCGAGAGCCGTCCGATCCAACTTCGTTGAATTCTTCGCAGGCGGTGACTGCGAGGCCGGTTGTTCCTTCGAGCCGTCGCGAGAGGTTGACGAGGCGGGCACAATCGGAACTGGCAGACTCGAGGCGGAAGACACAGTTGCTGTGCTGCCAACCGCTACGGTTTGCGGGATCATAACGGATGGAGAGTCAGCCGGTTGGATCATGAATTGGCCGGCGGGCTTATACCGCATCAGGAAATCCACCCCGCGTTGCTCCTCGTCCTTCGGTTCGCCACGGCTGATCAGAAGCAGGCTTGCCTGCAGGCCGCGAGTCGACGATATGAGCAAGTTGGTTTGCGCCGCCTTTGTTGTGATTGGCTTTACGAACACCAGGTTCGGTTCACGATCCGAATGCTCTGCCGAGAACGAAGCCGGGTCGCCGACCACCACCGAATTAACCGGCTCCGGCATCCGGATCGCCGTCACGTAACGGGGCGCCAGAAACACGGTCGTCACCTGGCCGTCTCGAATCGGTCGTCCGACAACCTGCGGTTGTACTAGCGAGTGCGTCGCCGTCTGGCCTTGCGCTGTTCCCCCGAGGTCCAGCACCGCCAGAATCCAAGGTAGGATCCAGAACATCCACTGTTTCGCTGTCATGGCTGATGACCTCCTTCCAGTTTGTTTTCGGCGAGAACCTTTCCTTGCAGGCGTTTCGAGCGCTTCTCTCGGTACACTCGCGCCACCTTGCTCACGTACTGATGAACCTCAACGCGCGAGTATGCGAGGCCGGCCGGCAGAATTCGGTTCTCGCCCGTCAGATAGGCTGCCGCGGCTAAGCGTAGATCACCATCGAACAACTTCAGCAAGCAGGCGAGGTAAGCTACTCCGGCTCGGATGTTCTGTTCGATATCGAAACGGTTCATGACCCCGAATCTCACTGCCGTCGCGGGCATGAGTTGCATCAACCCCACTGCCCCTTCGGTCGACACGGCACGTGGATTCCAGGCTGACTCGACCTCGATGATCGAGTGGACGAGATCATTCGGTACGCGATAGAGGGCCGCATAATGATCCGCCCACTCCACAGCGGCCCTGCGCACGTCCTCGTGTGCGGTGCACACAACCGCACCCGCCGCGAATAGGCAAACAAATCTCACACGCGCTGTCATAGCCATTGAGCCTGCTCAGACTATCGAGTCGTTACCTCCAACATTTCCCTCTCCAGTGCGTCCCCCGGAATCTCTTCGGCATATCGGTGGGCATCATGCACCAGCGATGCGAAGCCGTCCCGCAGCAGGAGCCGCTTCCGATCCGATCCCGTTTTCGCCAGCATTGGCATCAGCGTGTCACGCATCTCGGGCGTGATGTCTTGCACGCCAAGAATCTCCAGCGCCTGCGCGAGCTCAAGCATCTCGGCGATCGAAACAGGCTTCTCCATCTGCCAGCCGCGCAGAGCATGGGCCAGGCCGGCGATGAGCCGTTGGAACCTGGCGTTTGAGGTTGTGCTACGAACCCTTAAAATTTCGGCTTCCCGCTCCACCGTCGGGAACTCCACTCGCAGATAGAAGCTCCGGCGTCGCAGGGGGTCGCCCAGGCGACGGACCTCGTTCGAGGTCAGGATGACGAAAGGAACCGACTTCTGTTTTATCGTCCCCAACTTCGGGATGGAGATCTGCCATTCCGAGAGGATCTCGAGCAGCAGCGCTTCGAATCCCTCGTCCACCTTGTCGACCTCATCGATCAGCAGGACACACGACCGTTCATAGAGCAGTGATCTCAGCAGGGGCCCCTGAACAAAGAAATCGAGGGTATGAAGGTTGTTGCGGATCGAATCCCAGTCCTTTTCAAGGTGGTCAGCCTGCGTTTCGAGAAATAGCTTCTGGAGGGCGCTGTCGAACTTGCCAATGGCCTTCTCTTCGTTGATGCCTTCGTAACACTGGAGCCGTTCGATGACCGTATTTCCAGCCGCTGCGATCGCCTGAGCCAATGCGGTCTTGCCACAACCAGGCGGGCCTTCTACGATAACCGGCTTCTGCATCCGGGCAGCGAGGTAAACTACCTGCAGGGTGATGGGATCGATCACGTACTTGGCCGCTTCCAACAGTCGGCCGAGTTCTTCCACAGATGAGAACACGAATTTCCTCTGGCCCCGATTGTAGGCGGAAAGCTCTTTTGCCCTATACTCTCGTTTAGCCTCCAGGGACCGTTCCGTCTTCACCCTCAAACCACGTGCGTCTCCCTCGTTTGGTTCAGACAGGCGTTGAGTCACCGTGGTATAAACAATGTTGCTGGACCTGTTTTACCCCCAAACTCAGTCGCCCACTGCCACTGTAAAAAATGTTCTTGGACCTATTCCCATTCACGCGGCGCTTGGGTGGGCCCGCGACTGTTGTAGGAAATGTTGCTGGACCTATTTCGCCCTCGATTGCTCCAGTGCCGCTGTAAAAACTGTTTCTGGACCTATTTCACCTTCGGTCGTGCCAACACTCCTGTAAAGAATGTTGTTGGACCTATTCCGCGCCACCCGGACCCTCCATCTCAGCGGCGTCGGAACTGGCGTTCAGTTGGTTGCCGACCGCACCCCGTCATCCCGCGCCCCGGGTAACCTGAGAAATGTTCCTGGACCTATCCAGAACTGCCGATGCCAGAGAGGAGGGAGATGGTATGGGCCGACGCGTTCTGTTGGGTTTGCAAGGCCGCGATGGTCTCAGGACCTCGCACCCCTCAGCGCCTGATTTCTTCGAGTGCTTACACGCGAGTCTGAAGGTACATGAATTCTGGCAGGACATTGAAGGGAATCGTCCCCCGAGGCACTGCTTCCGCGATCAGGTCGATCCGGTGATTCGAGCCGTTGCCGAGGAAAGTCGCGGCACGATTGAGATGCCACACGCGATTGGGGTCGAGGCCCATCAAGCGTGTACAGGTGAAGTCCGCGGCCACGGGATCGTCGGCCAGGACGATCTTTCCAAGATTCCGATGAGTTCCGTGCAGGGGCCCGTTTCCCTCCATCGCGACGATGCCGTCCGCGATGACGAAGTGCACCGGCACCGTCGCGCTGATATCAAGGATGCTCCGGTGGATTCCCTTCCAATGCAGGACGTTCTTCGGCCACCCGTACTTCGTGCCAGGGATCACGCCGAACATGTTCTTCATGCTGAGGGTGACGCCGGCCCAATGGTGGGTCTTGATCTTCGGCATCGATACAACGAAATCGGACGCGAGCACAGCCCGGGGGAGCCAAAAGTGATCGAGCCCGGTATAGGTGGCTCTAGTCGGCACTTTGAACAACTCGTCGCGGTTCAGATCGACGAATCTGATCCTCCGATCGCGCAGTTGTGCGTCGAGCCCGCTTTCGACGAGCACCAGATATGTGTCCCGCTGATGGCCAGGTCCTTCCCCTACCACGACGCTCCTCGCGCCCAGCTTGAGAAAGGCAGCGGCCGTCGCGCCCACGAGTAACGGATTTGTATTGACCTCCACGCCAGCGATGTACTCGACGAAGTTGGGTTTGAGCAGCACGGATTTTCCCTTCACGTCGAGATGGAAGAGCCGAAGTCCCCGAGGAAGAATTTCCTCTAGCTGTTCCGAGTACTTCTCGGCGGTGATAACCGCTACGCGGGAACGCGGCGGCCGGCGATCGCGAAGAAGCACTTCCTCCGGCAGGAGTCGGGCCGTCGTTATTCCACCCAGAGCAAGCCCAGTGGCGCTAATCAGAGCTCGCCTTCGACCGAATGTGCTCATGCCCGCACCTGGAAAACGTTGTCACCTTCTGACGCGTCGAGTGCCAAGACGCAAACCGCCAGGGTGCAGACATCGGTTTTGCCGGTACGCTCTAGGAGACCTGTCAGCTCCCTCGTGGAGCGCTCGAGCGTTACGTTGACTTCACCGCCCTTGTCCCGCTGTGTCGCCAATGCGAGGATGCCCCACGCCATGCTGTAAGGAGATGGACATCCAGCGAGCCCATTCAAGAGCCACGCCAAGGAAGCCTGCACGCCCGGCTCTTTCTCGTGTTCAACAAGTGCAAGCAGGGCGACGGCTGTGGCATCAATATATGGAGAGTAGGGCACGCCGAACGCAAAGCCATTGCCGGCGTTCCATCCACCACCCGGGCACATCCGATCGAGCAGCATGCCGATTCCCATCTTGATGCGTTCGGCGAGTTCAGCCGTTTGATAGAGGCCGTGCCTCCTGACCTGCCGGAGTGCGATCACGCTGAAGGCTGTCGGGATGACCCAGCTTGCTGTGCCGGACACCCAACTCCACCCGTACTTCGCCGGATTGAATTTCACACGGTTGTCGACGGTTTTGAACTTCCAGCTCCAGAACCAGTTGCCCTCACGGCCTCTTGCACTCAACAACCACTTGATTCCCGAAACCACAGCCGCAGGCTCGCGCCCTACTGCCAGGAGGGCCAAAACTGCAAGGGCTGTCGCCCAGCATCCGCTGGTTTCGTCGCCGTCGAAAGCCGGCCAACTCCCGTTTCGATTCCGAACGGACAAAAGCGCCTCGACGGCCTGTTCCAAACCCCGACTGCGCTGCTGCCGCAACGCCAAGATACCAAGGCAGATTGATTCGACTGACGTCACGCCACGGAGTCCCTTCGAAGCGTTAGCTCCATCGCCGCCCCGCTGTAATCGCTGCTCAAGCGCCCGGATTACTTGTTCCCTTCTCATGGTTGGCTTTCGTGCTCCGCACCAGAAGTATGCCACTGGGGACCTTCGCACTCGAATTCTCTTGATTGCAGGCGATCAAAAGCGCACTTCCATTCGTCCCCTTGCAGCCACTGAACGGAATCTCGTTGTTACGATTTGGCTGGTCGCCAGGGCCAACGCGAGGTGATCACCAGACTTTTGGCAGCAAGGCAGCGTATGCCGTACAAATAGGCATGAATGCAAAGCACCTCCCCCAAAACGGCGCCCCAGGCGGAAGCGCACTGGGCTTTGCCGTCGTTAAAGAAGAACTTCCGCTCACCAAAGACGAACTTCCGCTCACTGTTCGCGATGCGGCCGTGTACCTGGGCGTGAGTATTCAGACCGTGTACCTGTGGGTCGAACGCAAGCAGATTCCTCACCTCCGCGTTATGGGGCGCAACATCCGATTCCTGAAATCGGACCTCGAATCGTTCCGAGCAACTTTCCGACAGGAGGCCGCCAATGTCGCATCTCAGGCTCTGCCGTAAGCGGTCGCCCCACGTTCCGCAGCCGTGCAGTTATTCTTGTAGTGAGCGGAAGCAGATTCCCCTGTTCAGCACCACCGGCCGACCGATCTGGTCGGCCGAATTTGAACTGAATGGAGGAATCCAATGAGTAAACGTGGACGTCCGCGCAAAACTGAAGGCGCAGTCTACAGAAGATCGAATTCTGAGTGTTGGCAGGTCCGGTACAGGGACCAGAAAGGAGAAATGATACGAGAATCGGCGGGCACCAGCGATCGTCAAGACGCCGAGCGCTTCCTCCGGGATCGCCTGGATGCGCGCGACGAGGGGCGCCTCCCGACCGTCCTAAACAGCAAGCAACTGACATTTGGCCAATGGGCCGACTGGTTCCTGGAGCGGCGCTCGAAGCCACCGTTCCGAAGCGCTGGGAACCACCAGCAGAATCTGAACGCGCTGAAATTCTTGAGACCCGTCTTCGGGGATACCGCGTTATCGGAGATCACGGCCGAAGCAATCGAGAATTACCTGGCGGATCGCCTTGCGACCGGTCGCAGGGTTTACACGAAGGCCGGCATCCAGTTACGGGGCAAGATCAAGCCGGCCACTGCTCACCAGGAGTTCCGCATTTTGTCGCACATGCTCAATGTGGCGGTGAAGCAGAAGCGGTTATCAGCCAACCCTTGTGTGGCCGTCGAATTTCCGGTCTCTGTGGCCAAATCCACGCGCAAGCCACATTACATGAACTCGAGCGAGCAGGCCAAGATCGAGTCGGCGGCGCCGGCCTATCTCAGGAACGTCGTCGTCATTCTGTCCGAGACGGGGCTGAGGTACAAGAAGGAACTTCTCTCGATGAAGAAGGCGCAGGTCGACCTGGAGAACGGCCTGGCTCACATCGCGGATTCGAAGACGGCGAACGGCATCGGGGACATGCCCCTGACGGCCGTGGCCCGCGAGGCTTTCCAGCGCCAGATCGACGAAACGCCGGGAAGCGAGTATCTGTTTCCAACCCCGAAAATCGGAGCGAAGAAGCCGTATCTCACCAACCTTCGCAAGGTCTGGGCGGGGACGCTGAAGAGGGCAGGGGTGCCGTACTTCGCACTCTACGAGTTGAGGCACACGTTCGCGACCCGGCTCAGCGCCGGCGGCGTGGCCGATCACATGGTCACGCAGATGCTGCGCCAGGGCGATGCGGACGTTTTCAAGCTGTACAGCCAGGCCAAGCTGGGGATGATGCGCGAGGCGCTCGCGAAGCTGGATCGCAAGGCCAACGAGCGTCGAATTTCGAGCACAGAGAAGGCGAGCTGAACGATTTTATGCACATTTATTGGCACACTCGCTCGCCACGAACGACGCGGAGGATGTTGCGTGGATTGATTCTAAAAGGGTTTTTGGTCGGGCCGCCGGGATTTGAACCCGGGACCTCTTGCACCCCAAGCAAGCGCGCTAGCCAGGCTGCGCCACGGCCCGATGTCGTGGATTATTCCGTTATTGTACCAGTCAGCGGTGTGTCGCCGCTTCCAGGCGCGCCTTGGCGCGTGTGGCAGCGTTCAGCGCACGTGCGACGTCGATTCCTGCTGTGGCGTTCGATCCGAGTCTTTCCTCAGCGCGTTGAAGCGCGGCCCGGGCACGCTCGACATCGATCTCCGAAGCCTTTTCAGCGCTGTCGGCCAGGACGCGTACGTGGTCCGGCATTACCTCGACGAAACCGCCCGACACCACCAGAGATTTCCGCATGTTGCCGACACGATACGACAGTTCTCCAATGCCCAACTCCGCCAGCAACGGCGCGTGCTCCGGCCCGATGCCGAGATACCCATTCGCGGCCGGAATCTGGGCTTCATTCACCTGGTCGCGAATCAGTAAACGCTCCGGCGTTGTGACTTCCAGTTCGAACGTATCCGGCATGGCTTTGTTACGCCGCCGCCTTCCTTAACTGCTCGGCGCGCTCCGCTACGTCTTCTATGGTCCCTTGCATGTAAAAAGCCTGCTCCGGGATATCGTCATGCTTCCCATCCACGATCTCCTTGAATCCCCGGATGCTGTCTTCCAGTTTGACGTATTTGCCCTTGAACCCCGTGAACTGCTCCGCCACGTGGAACGGCTGCGACAGGAATCGCTGGATTTTACGCGCCCGCGCGACAATCAGCTTGTCGTCTTCGGACAGCTCGTCGATACCAAGGATCGCGATGATGTCCTGCAGATCTTTGTACCGCTGGAGGATCTGCTTGACGTTCTGCGCAACGGAATAGTGCTCCTCTCCAAGAATCAGCGGGTCGAGGATTCGCGACGTCGACGCCAGCGGATCCACCGCGGGATAAATACCCATTTCCGAGATGGCCCGGGAAAGGTTCGTCGTGGCATCGAGGTGGGCGAACGTTGTCGCCGGCGCGGGGTCCGTATAGTCGTCGGCCGGCACGTAAATCGCCTGCACCGACGTGATGGACCCTTTCTTGGTAGAGGTGATCCGTTCCTGCAATTCGCCCATCTCGGTTGCAAGATTCGGCTGATAGCCGACGGCCGAAGGCATGCGTCCCAGCAGAGCTGAGACTTCAGAGCCGGCCTGCGTGAACCGGAAAATGTTATCGATGAACAGCAGCACGTCCTGGCCTTCCACGTCGCGGAAGTATTCCGCTACCGTGAGGCCCGTCAGCCCGACACGCAGGCGCGCTCCGGGCGGTTCCGTCATCTGGCCGTAAATCAGCGCCACCTTGCTTTTCGTATAGTCGCGCGGATCCAGCACGCCCGACTCCTGCATCTCCAACCACAGGTCATTGCCTTCGCGAGTTCTCTCGCCGACGCCGGCGAACACCGACACGCCGCCGTGCTTCATGGCAATGTTGTTGATCAACTCCATGATGACGACAGTCTTTCCGACACCCGCACCGCCAAACAGGCCGATCTTGCCGCCTAGCAGATACGGCTCGAGAAGGTCGATGACTTTGATGCCCGTCTCGAACATCTTGAGCTGGGTGGACTGCTCCTCAAAACTGGGAGCAGGACGATGGATCGGCAGGCGTGCGCTTGCATTCAGCGGACCCATCTTGTCCACAGGCTCGCCGATCACGTTGATTACGCGTCCGAGAGTCTCTTTTCCAACGGGCACGGTTACCGGCTCTCCAAGGCTCTCGCATTTCATGCCCCGCACTAACCCGTCGGTTGGCTGAAGCGCGATGGTGCGGACCCGCCCCTCCCCGATGTGCTGGGCCACTTCCACGACGATATCGATCGGCGCGGGGACTTCGAAACCCTCGCTGGTGATGCGGATGGCCGTGTTGATAACGGGAATTTGCCCTTCGGGAAATTGAATATCGACGGCTGGTCCGGCTACCTGAATCACCCGCCCGATTACGGTTGGAACTGCTTGAGTTGCCATAAAAAATCACTCCAGAGCGGCAGCGCCGCTGACAATCTCGATAATCTCTCTGGTGATGCTCGCCTGCCGCACACGATTCATGTACAAAGTCAGGTTCTCAATCACTTCGGCCGCATTCGAACTCGCCGCATCCATGGCGGTCATTCGCGCCGCGTGTTCGGCGGCGGAGGATTCGAGCATCGCCTGATACACCGCGATGTGCGCGTACCGGGGCAGCAGCGCGTTCAGAAGTTCCTCCGGCGGCTGCTCATAGATATAGTCGATTGGATTCTCGCGTTCCGGGATTTCGACCGGCAATATCTTCAGGAGCGTGAGATTCTGCGCGATAACGCTCTTGAATTCGTTGTAGAGCAGGTACACGGCATCGATTTCGTTATTCGAAAAGCGCTCAGCCAGCCGCGATGCGATCTGGCGTGCGTCTTCATACAAAACCTTGTTGAAGATGCCTGGATACTCATCGGTGATGGGCACGGTTCTTCTGCGCCAGAAGTCACGGCCTTTGCGGCCGAGCAGAAGAAGCTCGACCTGCATCGTCTCGCGTTCGGCCAGGAAAGATTGCGACGCCTTGATCAGATTGGAATTGAAAGCCCCCGCCAAGCCGCGGTCGCCCGTGAGCAGAACCAGTTGGATGCGTTGCTCGGCTGCTGGGCGGGCCAGCAGCGGGTGCTTCGGGGTATCTTCCGCCCCGGCAACCACGGCCCCGGCGACGTCCTGCAAGAGCTTGCGAAGACTCGCCGCGTAGGGACGCGCCGAGATCACCCGGTCCTGCGCGCGGCGCAACTTCGCCGCGGAGACCATCTTCATGGCCTTGGTGATCTGCTCAGTATTGCGGACCGAGCGGATGCGGCGTCGGATATCAATCAGGCTGGGCATGGATCACACCGCTCAAGCCGCTTTATGTTCGGCAGTAAACCGTTCCTTCAGTTCCTTCAACACCGCGTTGATTTTGTCGCGAAGCTGGTCGTCGAGCGTCTTTTTCTCCCGGATCTCCTGAAGCAACGGCCCGTGCGCGTTGTCGACAAACCGGTACAATTCGTCCTCAAACGCCCGGCAGGACTCAACCGGAAGGTCATCCAGATAACCATTGATCCCCGCGAAAAGGATCAACACCTGTTTTTCCACCGGCAGCGGCTTGTACTGTGGCTGCTTGAGAATTTCGACCAGGCGGCGTCCGCGGTTGAGCTGCGCCTGCGAGGCTTTGTCGAGATCGGAGCCGAACTGGGCAAACGCGGCCAGGTTGCGGTACTGCGCCAGGTCAAGCCGCAAGCTGCCGGCTACCTGACGCATAGCTTTAATCTGCGCGTTTCCCCCCACGCGGCTCACCGAAAGCCCGACGTTCACGGCAGGCCGGATGTTCGAATTGAACATGTCCGCTTCAAGAAAGATCTGCCCATCGGTGATAGAAATCACATTGGTCGGAATGTAGGCGGAAATGTCGCCGGCCTGCGTTTCGATGAACGGCAACGCCGTCAGCGATCCGCCGCCATTCTCCGCATTCAGTTTCGCCGCGCGCTCCAGCAGACGGCTGTGCAGGTAGAACACGTCTCCCGGAAACGCTTCCCGTCCAGGCGGCCGCCGCAGCAGCAGCGAGATCTCGCGATAGGCAGCGGCGTGCTTGGAGAGATCGTCATAGATGCACAGCGCATGCCGCCCGGAATCGCGGAAATATTCGCCCATCGAGCAGCCGGAATACGGCGCAAGGTACTGCATGGGCGCCGGATCGGATGCCGTGGCGGCAACTACGATGGTGTAATCCATAGCGCCGTGGTCCTCGAGCGTTTTCACCACCTGCGCAACCGTCGACCGCTTCTGTCCGATCGCGACGTAAATGCAGATTACATCGCCGCCCTTTTGGTTGATGATGGTGTCGAGCGCAATAGCGGTCTTGCCAGTCTGGCGGTCCCCGATGATCAACTCGCGTTGCCCGCGCCCGATCGGGATCATACCGTCGATGGCCTTAATTCCGGTTTGAAGCGGCTCCTTCACCGGACTGCGATCCACTACGCCCGGAGCCAGTCTTTCAATGGCGTTGAATTCCGAGGTCTCAACCGGCCCTTTGCCGTCGATTGGCTCTCCGAGTGCGTTGACTACCCGTCCGACAAGGCCATCTCCGACAGGAACCGACATGATCCGGCCGGTGCGGCGCACCTCGTCGCCTTCCCTGATCTCGGTAAAGTCTCCCAGCAGCACAGCGCCAACCTGATCTTCTTCCAGGTTCAGCGCGAGGCCGGAAACATGGTGCGGGAACTCGATCAGCTCCCCGGCCATCACCCGTTCGAGACCATGAATGCGGGCAATGCCATCGCCCACTGATATAACAGACCCCGTCTCGGAGATATTGACCACCCGGTCATAGTTCTCGATCTCTTCGCGCAGGACGCGCGCAATTTCATCCGCTCGCACTTGAGCCATGCTATTTTTCCAACCTTCTCATGAGAGGCAAACGCTCGCCTATTCGGCGCTAAGCCGCCTGCGTAGTGCTTCCAACTGTCCCCGCACAGAGCCGTCGTAGATGGTCGACCCGATACGCGCCATCGCGCCTCCGAGCAGTTCCGGATCGACCGCGAATTCCAGTCGAGCCGTGTTGCCCGTGAGCGCGGACAATCTGTCTCTCAAACCTTGACGCTGCCGATCGTTCAACTCCCGCGCCGAAGCGACGCGGACACGCGTTACGCCCATTCTCTCGTCCATGAGCGCATCAAACGCGTCGCGGATTGCATTTAGCTCCGCCACACGCCGATGATCGACCAGCACAAAAAGGAAATTTGAAATCAGCTTGGAGATGGACAGATCGCTTGCCAGGCGGCCGATGACGGCCCGCTTCCGGGAACTCGAAACGGCGGGCGAGAGCAGAACGTTTTCCAATTCAGGGGACTCGGCAAGAACACGCGCGAACGAGGTCAACTGCGCAACTGCCTCCGTTGGACTGACGCTCGAAGACGGGCGGGCTACCAGGTCCACTAATGCTTTGGCGTAGCGGCCGGCGACGGCATGGGCCATGCTTATTGTGCCTCCATCCTTGGGCGTTCAAGGTCCGCAATGAAGGAGTCGACCAAAGCGTCTTGCGTATCGGGCGTCAGCCGAGCACGAATCTTGCTCTCGGCAAGGCGTAAGGCGAGTTCGGCCGAGTAGGCTTTCAACTCCTGACGGGACGCCTTGGCCGCCGCTTCAATTTCCTGCTCCGCGTGCGCCTGCACTTTTGACAGTTGCTGCTCCGTTTCCATGCGGACGCGGCCGGCTTCCGCCGAGATCTCCTGGCGGGCGTTCTCCCGCATGTGGTCGATCTCCGTGGCCAGCGACGCCATCCGTTGCTCGAGTTCCCTTGCCCTCGCCTCGGCGTCCTGCCGTAGACGGGACGCCTCCGCGATTCCACTCTGTATAGACAGTGTGCGCGCCTGGAAAAAGGGGAGGCCGAACTTTTTGGTGAGATAGCCGAGGCCGGCGGCAAGCAGGGCGAAGTTGACAATCTTCCAAAGCGTTATATTGCCCGTGTCGTGCTCTTCGGCTGCCGCATGTTCCACCGCTTTCTCACTTTCTGTTTCATGAGAAGGTTCGGGCTGCGCCAATCCAGCCGATACGAAGACCAGGAGCCCGATCACCACCATCGAACAGACGATTTTCATTGCACGCTCCCGGCGAGGATGCGCTCGATAATACGATCCGCAAGGGCTTCGCTTTCAGCGGCCAGCCGCTCGCGGGAATCGGCTACATCCCGGGCCAATTGTTCGCGCGCCCGCTCCACCTGCCGCTCGGCTTCGGCTCGCGCTTCGCGCACGCGCGCATTCTGTTCCTCGCGCCAATCGCGGCGCATTTTTTCCTGTTCCGAATAGATCTCGGCTCTCGCCTGGCGAATAGCCTGTTCGTACTGAGCCGCCATTTCGCCAGCCCGTGCAAAACTTGCTTCCGCGGCGGCGCGCGCGCCTTCCGTAGCTGCACGCCTGGTTTCGAGGAGCTTCTCCAACGGTCCGAAGAACACCCTCTTCAGGTAAAAGTACAGGAATATCACCAGCAACAGAGTAGGAATTCCTCGTAGAAGGATCCCACCGAGCGCGTTGAGAGTTTGCTCCATTGATGTAATACCGGGAGACCTGCGAGAAGCTTAAGAAGGCTCCAAATCCGTTAACCTAACACAGGAAAAAAGACCCAGTCAACTGGAATTCGCTAAGTCAAGCTCTTACTGTGACTTGACACAATCGCTCCCCATCTTATATCAAGGGTCTGGCAACCCATGTGGCGGCAAAACTACATTCCTCTTGCGGACAGCCTCGGGTGGTCCGCTCTCGTTGCGGCGCTTCCGGTCTTTGCGCTCCTCTATCTGATTGGCGTACGCAGGAAGCCTGCCTGGATCGCGGCGCTGGCGGGCCTGGGCGCGGCCGCTGTAGTAGCCCTGTTCCTGTACAGAATGCCGTTCGGGACCATGCTGTCCGCCATCGGATACGGCGCGGCCTTCGGCCTGTTTCCTATTGGTTGGATTATCTTTTGGGCAATTCTTCTTTACCGGATCACCTTGGAAACAGGGAACTTCGAAATCCTGAAAGACTCTGTCGGCAGCCTGACCCATGACCGCCGGCTACAGGCGCTGCTGATCGCCTTCGCTTTTGGAGCCTTCGTCGAAGGGGCGGCGGGATTCGGTACGCCGGTCGCCGTGGCCGCGGCCATGCTTACCGGTCTCGGATTTTCGCCATTCTACGCGGCGGGTATTTGCCTGCTCGCCAACACGGCTCCGGTGGCTTTCGGCTCGATCGGCATTCCGGTAATCACCCTGGCCGGCATCACGGGCTTGCCGCTTCTCGAGTTGAGTGCATGGGTTGGACGCATCTGTGCCCCCGTCTCCCTCTTCGTGCCCGCCTATCTCATCCTGGTGATGGGCGGGTGGAAGGCCCTTCGCGGTGTCGCGCCCGCGGCGCTTTTGTGCGGAGCTTCGTTTGCACTTACGCAGTTCCTGGTCTCAAACTTCATCGGGCCGCAGTTGACCGACATCCTCAGCTCGCTCGCCGCCATTGGTACGCTCGTTCTCCTGTTCCGGTTCTGGCAGCCCCGGGACTCCTTTCACCTGGAGGGAGAGGACGGGCAGACCAAATCCGCTGCGCCGCCGCGCCACGGAACCGGCAAGACGCTTCTCGCCTGGACCCCCTACGGGTTCCTGGTTATCTTCGTCCTTCTCTGGGGCATGGATTCGGTAAAGACGTTGTTGAACCATGTCACGTTTGCCATCACATGGCCCGGGCTGCACAACGTGGTTTCGCGAATCCCGCCGGTCGTGGCGTCCGAACAGGCATATCCCGCGGTCTTCACGTTCAACTACCTGTCGGCGGCGGGCACGGCCTGTATGTTCGCGGCGCTCGCTACCGCGCTGACGCTCCGGACCGGCATGGGGCAGTTTATACGCATTTTCACGCACACGGCGAGGCAACTGGCGCTTTCGATGGTGACCATCGCGGCAGTTCTGGGCCTGGCTTTTCTCATGAACTACTCGGGCGCTACCGCCACGCTGGGACTCGCTTTCGCCGCCACTGGCGCCTTGTTTCCGTTCTTTAGCGCGATGCTCGGATGGCTGGGCGTGTTTCTCACCGGGAGCGATACGTCGGCGAACGCCCTTTTCGGAAATTTACAAGTGGTGACGGCCGGCAGATTGAATCTGGACCCCGTCCTGATGGCGTCCGCCAACTCGAGCGGCGGCGTGATGGGCAAGATGATCAGCCTTCAGAGCATTGCCGTGGCGGCGGCAGCGACGGGAATGGCCTCGGCGGATGAAGCGAAACTATTCCGCTTCACCTTGCGGCACAGCATTATTCTCGCCACGGCCATAGGACTCCTCACGATGGTTTACGCATACGCCTTTGGGTAGTTACTTTCCGGCTCAAAAATGCCTTTTTCGCCGGTCAACCACTCTCTCGAAAGTTACTCCGGAAAAATCACGGCTGTGCCCCTTTGGCGTCCGGCGAGGTGATCTGGACGGTGTAGCCGGCATTCCGAAGTTCCTGGGTGAGCCTTTGGATACGGCGCTTCATGGCCTGCGGGGTGG
>DASTMK010000532.1:0-7862 GCA_035714225.1 Bryobacteraceae bacterium
TCGCCGGCAAATATCTCGGTCGACGAACAAGGCGCAATGCATTTGCGCATCTCCAGGACGGAAGACGATTGGAGTTGCGCGGAAGCCAGCCTGACGCGGAATCTTGGCTACGGCACCTACGAATTCGTCGTGCGAGGACTGGAGACGCTGGAGCCTGCCGCGGTCTTCGGAATGTTCACCTACGATTATGCGAGTGGCGCGCTTCGTAACCGCGAAATGGACATCGAGATCAGCCGATGGGGCGACCCGGCGAACAAAAACGCCCAGTATGCGTTGCAGCCCTATGATGTCGCCACCAACGTGCACCGGTTCAATGTACCCGCAGGGACGCTCACGTTCTCGTTCCGCTGGGAGCAAGGCCGCATCACCTTTCGTACTCTACGCGGGCCGGCCCGTGTTTCGGAGCACGCCTTCACGGCAGGCGTACCATCTCCGGGAATTGAATCCATCCGTGTCGCGCTCTATGTTTACCGTGCAGCCGTTGTAAAGCTGCAGCATCCGATGGAGGTCGTAATTGAGCGGTTCACGTACTACCCGTGAGATCCGCCGGGCGCTACTGCTTTGCACCTGCGCCGCGTTAAGTCTACATACTCTCTCCGCCCTCGACCCGAATCGTACCGTTGGCCAATACATAGTTACTCGCTGGGGCCACGACTCGTTTCCCGGCGGCGCAATCAATGCCATCGCTCAGACTCCGGATGGCTACCTCTGGATCGGCGCCGAGAACGGGCTGGTGCGTTTCGACGGGATCAGTTTCCGCCTGATCGATCACTCCAGCTCACCCTCGCTTCCTCCCAGCCCCGTGCTTGGCCTGGTCGTGGATTCTGAAGGCGTGCTGTGGGTACGCATGCAAAGTCCTTACCTGATGCGCTATCGCGGCGGGAGCTTTGAGCAGATGTATCCCGCGAAAGTTCCGCCAGTGTTTACCTTCGACCGCGAGCAGGGTGCGGCCGCCGTCGCTCGCGGAACTTCCGGCGATGTGCTGATCGCCGCGCCTGGTACACCTCTGCGCTATGCCGCCGGCAAATTCACACCGGTCGTTTCTTTGGGCGCGGTCCATGGTATTCCGATATCGATTGCGGAAACGGCGGATGGCGCCGTCTGGGTCGGGATGCGCGATACCGGGCTGTTCTGTGTGCGAGACGGCCGTGGGTCGCAGGCCGGCTTGCCGGACCAGAAGGTGAATGTGTTGCTCCCGGCCGCCGGTTCAAAGCTGTGGATTGGAACGGACTCGGGCCTGGTGCATTGGGACGGCGGCGCCATCACGCGTCGAGGTGTTCCCGCGGCACTCGTGCGCAGTCCGATTCTGGCTTTGGCGCGCGACCGCGAGTCCAACCTCTGGATCTCGACTCCGGCCGGAATCACACGCATGGATTCGAATGGCTCCACTCTTCAGGGGACCGGTGGAAGTTCGCCCGGCGCGGTGCGTGCCATTTTTGAAGACCGGGAGGGCAACCTGTGGTTCGGAGGAACTGAGGGGCTGATGCAGCTTCGCGACGCTCCGTTCCTGAGTTATGCCGGCGTGGCCGGTGAGGGTGGGTCATTGTATGTCGATACTTCCGGGCAGGCTTGGGTTGCGCCCTCCTCCGGAGGCCTGCTCTGGATTCGCGGAGCGGAACATCAAGCAATCACCACGCTGGGCATGGATCGCGATGTGATCTACTCCATCGCCGGCGGACCGGACGAACTTTGGGCCGGTCGCAGGCTTGGCGGCCTCACGCAATTGCGAGAAGAAGCCGGGGTTCTTCACATGCGAACGTATACCGCACGTGACGGCCTTGCACCGGGAGCCGTTTACGCCGTAAATCGGGCTCGCGATGGATCCGTTTGGGCCGGGACTCTGAATGGCGCGGTGAGCCGTATCGAGAAAGGCCGTATAACGACTTTCACAACCGCCAACGGATTGAGTGCGGATGCCGTAACCACCATACAAGAAACGCCCGACGGAGTGATCTGGGTGGGAACCGCTGGAGGACTGGAAGCGTTCCGCAATGGGAATTGGCGGAGGTACGGTGGCGAGGACGGATTGCCTCCCGGACGTGTGAACAGTCTCGCTCTCGATGGCGACGGAGTACTGTGGATCGGCTCCTCCTCGGGCCTGTTTTATTGGTCGGGCTCGCGCTTTGAAAGCGCACGAAGCGCCCCCGATTCGCTCCGCGGAGAGATCTATGGCTTGGCGGCAGACGACTCCGGCAACCTGTGGGCGGCTACGGACCGCCACGTCGTCAGCATATCGCGCGCCTCGCTACTGGGTCTGTCAAAGGACCCGGCCGCGGCGCGCCAATTCGGCAGGGCAGACGGTCTGCCTTCAACGCGAGGAATCCGGCGTGATCATTCGGTCATCAAAGATTCGTCGGGGCGGATCTGGTTCTCCCTTCAGGGCGGATTATGCGTTGTGAATCCGTCGCTCCTCTCCGCACTGGCGCCCGCATTAGTGAAGGTGGAATCTGTCACGGTAGATGGCAGTCCGCTAGGTACGGAACCAGCCGCCCGTTACCCTTCGAACCGCCAGCGCGTGGTTTTCAACTTCATCGGCCTGAGCCTCGCGGTTCCGGGGCGTGTACGGTATCGCTACCTGTTGGACGGCTACGATAGCGATTGGAGCCAGCCAACGGAATCCCGAGAGGCAGCGTACACGAACCTCCCTCCCGCTCGCTACACCTTTCGCGTCATGGCCAGCAACAGCGAGGGGCTGTGGAACGGAACGCCTGCGAGTGTAGCGTTGGAGGTGGAGCCGCAGCTATCGGAAACCTGGTGGTTCCGAGTGATTGGATTGTGCCTCATCGCCGCGGTGATTTTCGCCGGCATCCGCTACCGCCTGGCTCGCGCCCACGCCGCGATGAACCTGCGCTTCGAGGAACGCCTGGCGGAAAGAAGCCGCATCGCGCGCGAATTGCATGACACGCTCTTGCAGAGCTTCCAGGGCCTGATGCTTCGCCTTCAAGTGGTCGACGATCTGCTGCCGCCAGGGAAGGCCAAGGAGCAACTCGAACAGAGCCTCGAGCGGGCTGACCAGGCGATTGCAGAGGGGCGCAGCGCCGTGTATGACTTAAGATCACCCGCCACAACCAAGAATGACCTGGCAGAAGCGCTGAGGGCGCTAGGTGACGAATTGGCCACGCAAGATTCGACGGCGTTCCACTTAGTGGTGGAAGGCCCAACGCGAGACTTGCACCCGATCATTCGGGACGAGCTTTACCGCATCACTCGCGAAGCACTCCGTAACGCTTTCAAACACGCCGCAGCCCAGCACATTGAAGCTGAAATGATCTACGGCGAACGGGCATTCCGGCTGCGCATCCGGGACGACGGACAGGGTATTCCACCCGAGATGT
Organism: Bryobacteraceae bacterium; assembly: GCA_035714225.1. Classification (GTDB taxonomy): domain Bacteria; phylum Acidobacteriota; class Terriglobia; order Bryobacterales; family Bryobacteraceae; genus CAADGY01. The sequence goes on from DASTMK010000532.1 coordinate 3,336, forward strand.
TGGAAGCAGGCCGTCCCGGCCACTACGGCCTCTCGGGAATGCGCGAACGCGCCCGACAAATCGGTGCCAAGCTGGAGATCTGGAGTGGAGCTAAAGCGGGTACGGAAATTGAATTGAGCATCGCAGGTTCGGTTGCCTATCATACGTCGACAGGCCGGCCTCTTTTTCGTTTGTTCCGGAAGAAAGCGGGTTGCCTGTGATTCGAGTGCTTTCAGTAGATGACCATCCGCTTCTGCGCGAAGGCATCGCCGCGCTGATTGGGAATCAGACAGATATGCAACTCGTCGCGGAAGCTTCCAATGGACGCGAGGCGCTCGAACTGTTCCGAAAGCATCGTCCCGACATCACGTTGATGGACCTGCAAATGCCAGATATGAGCGGCATCGATGCGATGAGTTCCATTCGTGGCGAGTTTCCTGACGCACGTCTCATCGTTTTGACAACTCACGCCGGCGATGTCCAGATTTCTCGTGCTCTCAAGGCGGGCGCACGGGCTTACTTGCTGAAGGGCTCTCTGCGGAAAGAACTGCTGGAGACGATTCGCGCTGTCTACGCCGGCCAAAAGCGTCTTTCACCGGAGGCCGCTGCTGAAATAGCCGAGCACGCGGCCGATGACGTCTTGACTCCAAGAGAAGTCGAGGTACTGCGTTTGGTTGCAGGCGGCAACGCAAACAAAGAAATTGCGGCACAGCTATCGCTCACCGAAGAAACCGTGAAGAGCCACGTCCGGAATATCCTTGCCAAACTGGGAGCTAACGACCGGACCCATGCCGTTGCGATAGGTCTCAAACGCGGAATCATCGATCTGTAGTTGCACGACATCCCCCGAAAGAGGGACGCCAGCGAGGCCTTTCGAGGGTGTCGGACCCCGGCGCGAACGCAATACGATTGAGTTGGGATGTATTCTGCAACGTCTATTCTCAACCTTTCCGAATAGCTGGCCCGGCGTTGGCCTGCTCCTGCTTCGGCTTTGCCTCGGCATCGCCCTGCTCAATTTTGCTTCAGAAACGACCTTTTTCACACAGGAATTGATAGCCACCGTAGGCGGTATCTTTCTGATTGCCGGTCTTTGGACCCCCGCAATGGGGGCGCTGGTTGCACTCGACGAGGTCTGGATCGCACTCACGAGCTACTCTCTACCGCGCGAGGACACTTGGATTCATATCTTCCTGGCGATCTTGTCCGTTAGCGTGGCGATGCTCGGTCCTGGGGCATGGTCGATCGATGCTCGTCTGTTCGGGCGGAAGCGCTTTGATATCGATCGAACCAAAAGCAGAAACCGGTAACTGGCGAATCCCCCTAATGGGGTAGAAGAGACTCAAACCATCAAGGGGCCTGATCGAGATCGATTTGGTGACGATCCTCGAAGTGAGAAGAGTGAGAATGTGAAACAGAAGAGCCGATCCTACTGGGTTCGATGCCGTTCAAGCAAGGAGAATGACGATGGTTAGCGTAGATTTGATTGGGTCCAGCGCCAATTTCCGGGCGTTGCCAACCGTCCTGATCCAACGTGAAACCAGGACCGGCACTCTGCTTGAGAGCGAACTCCTTGGCTACGAAAGCAAAAACACATACCTGCACGATGAACTCCGCAAAGAGCACAACTTCGAGGAGATCCTTGGGAACAGTCCGGAGCTTCTCAAACTGCTTGACCGCGTTCAATCCACCGCGCCGACCGATGCGAACGTCCTGATCATGGGTGAGACGGGCAGTGGAAAAGAACTCATCGCACGGGCGATTCATAGCCGGAGTGCACGCCGGAACAGCCCTCTGGTGAAAGTGAACTGTGGCGCCATTCCAGCCGGCCTGGTGGAGAGTGAGCTTTTCGGACATGTAAAGGGCGCTTTCACCAGTGCATCCGAGCGCCGCATCGGGCGATTCGAACTAGCCAACCACGGCACCCTGTTCCTGGATGAAGTGGGTGAGCTACCGCTGGAGACTCAGGTTAAGTTGCTCCGGGTTTTGCAGGAGCAGGAGTTCGAGCCCGTCGGAAGCAACCGCACCATCAAAGTCAACGTCCGGATCATCGCCGCTACGAACCGTGACCTTGAGAAAGCCGTTCAATCCGGAGGGTTCCGCTCGGATCTTTATTACCGCCTGAATGTGATACCGCTACGCGTGCCGGCCTTGCGGGAGCGCCGGTCCGATATACCGGAAATGGTGATGGTGTTCCTACAGCAGTTCGCGAAGCGGATGGGCAAGCCGTTGCAATCGGTTTCGCGGGAGACCATGAGGTTGTTGGTCGATTACTCCTGGCCTGGCAACATCCGCGAACTTCAAAACGTTATCGAGCGTGGCGTCGTTCTCTCCAAGGGCTCGATTCTCAAACTCGGAGCGGATCTCCTGCCGGTTGAGGCATCCGGGACGGACATAGAACCGGGAACGATCGCTGAGACGAAAGACAGCGATTCGCTCGAGGAAGTACAACGCCAGCACATTCTGCGAGTACTCGAAAGAACCGGTTGGGTGATAAGCGGACCCCGAGGCGCGGGAGCCATCCTTGATATTCACCCGAACACCCTTCGCAGCTTAATGAACAGACTGGGAATTCGGCGCGCCCTTCAAGCCGCTTCGTAAATTCATGCGCTCCAGGATGTCATGATACCGGGCGTCGGCTCGCAGCCTGTGGAAGTAGTGAGTGCGGATTCCGAAGCTCAGATTGGGGTCGCGTTCACGAACCCCTTCCTCCATTGCCAGCAAAGCCGTTTCTGCGTCGTCTACGGCGAGCGCCGCCATGGCGATGGTTGCGGGTGGGACATACCGGTAGCGCGCCGCGACGCGCAACTTCGTCAGGAATCGTTCCGCATCTGCGCGGCGGCCACCGCGGACGTAGGCCCACGCCAGAAAGCCGAGCGGCAGGAAAGCTCCAGGCCCGTCCCGCTGTTCCTTTTCGAGCAGCGCGATGCCCTCTTCATGCCGTCCCAGTAGCGAGTACGCTTCTCCCAGCAGGTACGCGCCAACGATATAGTTGGGATCGATCTCCAAGAGCTGGTGCACATGCTCCACCGCACGCTCGGGTTGACCCATGAGCAGACAGTAGTAGGCGCAATACCGGCGGTAGAGCGTAAACAGCGGATCAAGCTCTGCCGCCCTGCAGGCATCTGCGTACGCCTCTTCGGCTCGCCCCATGCAGTGCAGCACATCGGCGCGCCAGAACAACGCCCGCGCGGAGGCCGGATTGAGCCTCAGTGCCGCGTCCAGCTCGCCCAGGCCCTCGTCCCACCTGAACTCACTCACCGCTGTGACAAATCCCACGGCCGCCTTCGCTTCGGCAGATTCCGGATCCGCCTCCAGAGCCCTGGCGGCCGCGGCACGCGCTTTCGGCCACTGCTGTCGAGGAGAAACCCCGCCGAAGTGAGCCCCGGCAATGTAGGCGTCAGCCAGACTGAACCAGGCCGGCGCATGGCTCGGATCCAATTCGACCGCTTGCTCCAGGAGTTTCCGGCCCTTATCCATTTCCCCCGGCGTCAACTTGTAGTAGTGAAAATTACCCTTCAGATACAAACTGTGCGCTTTGGGATTTCCGGTGTAGTGCTTGATCAGCGGTTGGCTGGACTTGCTTCCCAACCTGACCTTGAGTTGCGCAACAATCGCCTGTGCAATTTCATCCTGAACGTCGAACAGGTCGCGCATTTCGCGGTCATAGTGCTGGGACCAGACCTGCGATTCGTCAGTGACATTGATGAGTTGCGCACTTACCCTGATTCGATTGCCGGACCGTTGAACGCTGCCGGACAAGACATTCGCGACGCGGAGGCGGTGTCCGATTTCAGTAATGGCGTTCTCCCGGCCCCGGAAGCTGAAGGAAGAAACACGACCGGTGACACGCAGACCGCGGAGTCGAGTCAACGTATTCAGAATCTCGTCCGCCAGGCCGTCGCTGAAGTACTCGTTCTCTTTGTCGGCGCTCAAGTTGGCGAAGGGCAGCACGGCGATGGAAGGAACGTGTTCGGGGTATGTGTGCGCATGGTGATAGGTGGCGTCCTCCAACGCCGCCCTAAGTTCAGTCACCGATTGGTAACGGTCCGCGGGGTGCTTACGCAGGCAGCGCGCGATTACCCTCTGTATCTCCGGAGCGCTTTCCAGAGGGGCCGGCTCATCACGCAGGATGGACGCCAAAGTAGAGAGGGCGCTGGTACCCTCAAAGGCTCTGCGGCCGGTCAACCATTCGTAGAGCAATGAGCCGAAGGAGAAGATGTCAGACCGCGCGTCCACCGATTGGCCTTGCGCCTGCTCGGGCGACATGTAGGAAGGAGTGCCGAGGATCGTCCCGGTTTGCGTATGCGTAGCAGTCTGATCGCTCTCGCCCGGGACCTTTACTTTGGCCAATCCAAAATCCAGCAATTTGATGCCAGATGCAGCCAGCAGGATATTGGCGGGCTTCAGATCCCGATGCGTGATGCCCTTGTCGTGCGCTGCGGCAAGCGCATCGCAAATCTGCAGGGCATACGGCAATACCACCTCGACCGCGGAAGGTCCACTTAGCGGCGTGCCTTCGACATACTCCATCACCAGGTAGTTCGGGCC
>DASTMK010000533.1:0-5727 GCA_035714225.1 Bryobacteraceae bacterium
GGCGTCCAGCAGGATTGGTCAGGTCGTTCGCGGCCGTGCTCACAATGGCAATGGCAATAGCAACGGCAACGGACACGGCGGCTCCGGACAGCGCAAGGACGTGCTGACTCAATTGCAACCGCTGGACCCGGCGCGCTAAACACGCGCGGGATCGGGATGCACCCACGGCTGGCGGTACGGCCGCCGCAGCAAACGGTTAGCCTGCTCGTCATTTGCGATGCGGCCCGCGGCCTGATCCCAGGCCAGAGTCCGGCCCAGCTTCATCGACAGGTTTGCCAGGATGCAGCTCGTAGTTGAAATGTGTCCCTGCTCGATATCGGCGACCGGTTTCGAGCGGGCATCGATGGCAGCCAGAAAATCGCGCATGTGCCCCCTGATGGCTGGTGCGACGTGTTTCTCCAGCCGCTCTTCGGTATTGTCTTCCGGATATTCCTCAAGCTCGTATTTCACATCGCGGTGAATAGCGGCGGCGCCCTTCTCCACCGGCGTGTAATCGTAGCTCATCACGCTTGCTTTCAGTGTTCCTTTGTCGCCATAAAGCGTCGCGCCCCAGGGGTATTGTGGATCCGGCGCTGTACCCCAGGTGCGGTGTTGCCAGACGACTTTCAGATCGCCGAAATCGAAAGTCGCAGTCTGCGTGTCGGAGATATTGGCTTTGCTGGCCTTGTCGATGAGGATGCCACCGGAAGAAGAGACGCTTACCGGCCAGCCGAGATCGAGCATCCAGCGCACCATGTCGAGCATGTGGATGCACATGTCGCCAACGATTCCGTTGCCGTATTCCATGAACGCCCGCCACCGCCCCGGATGAACCAGTTCGTTGTAAGGGCGCATGGGAGCGGGACCGGTCCACATCTCGTAATCGAGGTAATCGGGCGGAGCGGTATCCGGCGGATTTCCACGCGCTCTCATGTGGTAATAACAATAGATTTCGACCAGGGCGACTTTTCCCAGCTTGCCGGGCTTGATGATGTTCTCCCGGGCTTCGATGAGATGCGGTGTGCTTCGCCGCTGCGTACCCACCTGCACCACTCGTTTGTATTTACGGGCGGCCGCGAGCATTGCCTGGCCCTCGGCGATGTCCACGCTGATCGGCTTCTGAACGTAAACGTCGGCCCCGGCCTGGACGGCGGCAATCATCGATAGGGCATGCCAGTGATCCGGCGTCGCGATGAGGACGATGTCGACATCTTTCTGCTTTAGCAACTCCCGGTAATCGGAGTAGGTTCGAGGTTTTTTTCCGGACTTCTGCCGGCCGGCCACAAGATCCGCCGCACGTTCGAGCATGCGTTTATCCACATCGCAAAGAGAGACAACCTCGACCGGTGCTACCTGAATCAGCCGGAACAGGTCACACTTGCCATACCAGCCGCAGCCGATCAGCCCGACCCGTCTTGGTTTATCGGCGGCAAAGGGAAGCGCGTGTGCGGCGGCTGATATCCCGGCGGCTCCCGTTGATAAAAATCGGCGGCGGTTCATGAGTCGGGTTCCTCCTCGAAAAGATATTTGTTATGGAACCAGTATAGACGTCGCAGGTAGCGTCTCCGCGGCTAGCGTTTAATGGATAACTGGACCTTGAGCGGGTAGTGGTCTGAAGCTTCCACATCGGAAAGCACGCTACCTTCGCGAAACGTGAGGGGACCGCGAACAAAGATCCAGTCCAGAGCCGCGCCACGGGCGCTTGTGCTCTTGTCGCTGCCGGCGGCTTGCCGGAATCCGGCTTCCCGCAGGCGGTCGATCACAGGCGAGGGGCGCAGCCGCGTATTGAAATCGCCCGCGATGACAACCGGTGCAGTGGGAGCGTGTTTCGCAACATCGGCGATGATCTCGTCGATCTGCCGCAGCCGCCGTTTCTCCGGACCGCGGCTTTCGAGGTGAGTGTCGTAGACGATCAGCGGTCCTTCCTTTGAGACCAGCTCGGCGATCAGCGCCATTCGGCCGCCGCGGCGCCGCTGGAAGATGCCCCAGTCCGGGATGAACCAGCGTGGCTGCCAGAAGTCCGATTGTTCTTTGAAGCGGAGGATGCGGGCGGAGCGGATTGGAAGACAGCTCAACACAGCCTGTCCCACATACGCCGGTGAGGAGCTGTCACCTTGTCCGAGTTCCTCAAACTCCACCGCAAAGGCCCAGTGCATATGAAACCGCCGTGCCAGATCTTCGGCGATGTTCCTCCGGCCTGTGCGCCGGGAATTCAGGTCGACTTCCTGCAAAAGCGCCACGTCCGGCGCATGCTGCTCCAGGACCGCTTCGATTCCCGGCAGATTCAACCCGCGTTCGATATTCCAACTCAACACCGTCAACGGACCTGCGACATTCCGCGTGGTACCCGTTCCACGCCATACGCGCTCGAAAATATCGCCGGCTTCCACCCCTGGCCCGTACCAGCCCATCAGGATAACCATCCATACCAGGGGGTTGTTCACAGCAGAATACATGGATCTCACAACGACCAGTTTCCCGGATTCAGTAGGCGTTCGTCCCGAACCGCGACTTCCCGGATGCGCGCTAACGTCTCGGCGGGCAACTCGCCTCGTCCGGCATAGCCCACGGCTGCTTCCAGTTCCTCGATGCGGCCCGTTCCCACCAAAGCCGTATGCACGTCCTGATGAGCCAGCACGTACCGGTAAGCCAGTTCCGGCAGTCCCCCTGCCATGCTGTCCGCCGCCGCTTCCATGCGCATCGCCGCATCTTTCAGTTCGGCGAGTGAGTCCGGCAACTGCGACGCGCGGTATGTAAGCGCGCCCTTCAGGAGTACCGACCGGGCCACGATGCCCACATCGTGCGCCATCGCAGCCGGCAGTACGCGGCTCTCCGGCCGGCGGTCCAGCACGCTGTACGCGACCTGAATCACGTCGCAACGGCCGGAAAGAATCGCCTTCAACGCGGCATCCTCGCCGTACACGCTCGCACCGATGAATCGAATCCGGCCGGCCATCCTCCCGGCATCGAGTGTATCGAGCAGGACTTCGTGGCCGAACTCACGATCCGGGGCACAGTGAATCATCATGATGTCAATGACATCTGTTTTGAGCGCTCGCAGGCTATCCTCCACCGCGATGCCGGCGCGTTTCCGCAGCTCTTTCGGAGTAAGGCCCTCCAGATGAAACGGCGGGACCTTCGATGCCAGGACAAATTCCTCGCGGCGGGCAGCAATGCTGCGCCCGATGATAGCCTCACTGTCGCCGTAAGCCCGCGCCGTGTCGATGTAATTGACACCGAGATCGAGCGCCCTGTTGAGCAAACGTGCGGCTTGCTCTTCACCGGGCTTCTCATCCTGACCAACCGGTGCGATGCCGTAGCGCATTCCCAGTTCGACGGTTCCCAGAGAAATCGCGGAGACCATCAGGTTGGTTCGCCCCAAACGCCGTTTTGCGATCGCCATGTGATCCCCGTATAACAATTTCGTCTCTTCAGGGCGCCTATTTTTACATATTTCGGATCGGAGGCGCCGCGCCTCCCCATTCTCCGGGTGGCGGGTTTTGGTGCGAAAGTGGGTGAGGAGGTGCGGTGGAGCGGATAAGTGTGAGAGCGCGAGAATGATTCCGGCGCTCGATCTTTTCAGGCTGGACGGCAAAGTTGCGCTGGTCACGGGCGGCGCTGGTATCTATGGCTCGCACATTGCAAGGGCCCTTGCGGAGGCCGGCGCAACGGTGGTCGTGGCGTCGCGCGACGCCGCTAAATGCCAGGCCTTTGCGGATAAGCTTCGACGCGAAGACCTGGCAGTGGAAGCACAACGCTGCGACCTTGCCTCGGAGAACGATATTCGCGAGCTTCGGGACTGGCTGACCGGCCGCTACGGAAAGCTGGATGTGTTGATCAATAACGCCGTGGCCCGAGGTGGCGGGGATCTGCATCACGTTACGGCGGAGCAGTGGGAATCCGCGATGAAGGTGAACTCAACCGGACTGATGCTGGCGTGCCGTATTTTCTCAGAGCCTATGCAGGCGCAGCGATCCGGGTCCATCGTCAACATCTCTTCGATTTACGGAATGGTGGGGCCGGATTTCTCGATCTATGAAGGAACCAGCATGATGAACCCCGCCGATTATGCATTCGCCAAGGGCGGCATGATCAATTTCACCCGTTACCTGGCGAGTTTCCTCGCGCCATTCAACATTAGGGTGAACTGCTTGTCTCCCGGTGGATTCGAAACCGAAGGGATGCCGGAGAGCTTTCTGCGGAACTACAAGCGGAAGACGTTGTTGCGGCGTATGGCGGAAGCGGACGACATCAAAGGTCCCGTCATTTTCCTTGCTTCCGAAGCATCCCGCTACATTACCGGACAGAATATCGCGGTGGACGGCGGCTGGACGGCCGTGTGAGCAGAAGCCGGACGCCCTATTTCGATTGGTGGGTGTCCGCCGTGTGGGACGGCATGGCCTTGGCGAGATCTGTACCGCCCGTCTCTGCACCTGGAGCGGGCGGCTGTACCAGAATGGAGACTCTTCGATTCGACGGATTGTGCGGTTCTTGAGGATGGCGCAACCGCTGGTCGGCGTAGCCGCGCACCTCTGCCACCTGTCCTTGGCGAATGCCTTTTTCCACCATCAAACGGCGTGCGGAATTGGCCCGATCTGTCGAAAGCTCCCAATTGGAATAGACCCGGTCTCCTGCAAAGGGCCGGGAGTCCGTATGACCTTCAATCAGAACGCGGTTCGGCAGCTTTCCGAGTTCCACGGCCAGCATTGCCAGCATCTCGGTACCGGCGGCGCTTGGATGAGCATTCCCGCTTTCAAAGAATGTGCCTTGTTCGCCTTCGAGCAACTCGATGCGTAAACCGTCGCCGGTCACCGTCATCGCCACCTGGTCCTTCAAAGCGGACAGCGTCGGGATTTCGCGCATAGCGGCTTCGAGCTTCTCTTTAAGCTGGTCGAGATCCTGGCGGCCAAGTTCCAGTCCGCTGCCTTGCCCTCCCAAGCCCGTGCCTTTGGAGGAGCCGGTGCCTGCAGGATCGCGAAAATATCCGGAAATCGCATCCTGCACTTCCTTGCTCGTGTTCATCAGCCAGAGCACGATGAACAAAGCCATCATCGCGGTTACGAAATCGGCATAGGCTACTTTCCAGGCGCCGCCGTGATGGCCATGAACCACCTTCTTCTTCTTTATGATGATCGGTGGATCGGCTCGTTGAAGGGACATGAAATGCTATTTCCCGCCGCTCCGCGGCAGGCGCCTTCGATCTCGTGGAAAGATGGACGAACATGACCTGGGATCGTGCGCCGGGCAAACTCGACCGCCAGGATCGGCGAGGAGCCCTTCAGAAAGGAAGTGATGGCGACTCGCAATACGTGATAGAAATGTCCTTCGTCCTCAGCCGTGCGCAGCATGCGGGAAGCCATCGGGCCCACCAGTCCATAGCACAGCAGAATACCGAGGAAGGTGCCGACGAGCGCCGCCGCTACCTTGTGGCCGATCTCTTCCGGTGGGCCGCCCAAAGCACCCATGGTGATGACAACTCCCAGGACCGCCGCTACGATGCCCAGCCCCGGCAGTGCGTCGGCGACAGCCGTGAGCGCTGCGGAAGGCTGATGGGAGTAGTGATGATGCACCTCCATGTCGAGTTCCATCATGAGGTCCATCTCGTGCGGTGACGGTCCGCCGGTAATCGCCATCCGCCATGTGTCGCAGACGAAGTCACGGATATGATGATCTGGAGCGCCAGGCGGAAATTTCGCGAACAGCTCGCTTTGGTCCGGCTGATCCACGTCTTTCTCCAGCGCTGTAAGC
>DASTMK010000534.1:0-19454 GCA_035714225.1 Bryobacteraceae bacterium
AGTAAATGGGCTCGGCGACTACCAGGTGCTCCAGCACCTCTAAAATATTCCACGACTCCGCCGACGGCCGGAATTGAAGTTGGGCGGAAGAGAGATCTGCTATCGCATCCGATAGTTCCTGTTCTGTCATCTCCAAGTGCGCGACGAGACGCTGCCGTTCCAGCCGGGTCAGAGATTCCGCCAGGACGAAGTTTGTACTCCCTGTGGCGATGACAACAACGATCAATGCGAAGGACAGGGCGTGCATATCGGAGACGCCTGGTGGCTAGACCAAGTGTACCCAAGTGGCGGCCGCCAAATTTCGTTGCAGATTCCGCTTCCTTCCATAGGAGGACCATCCCATGGCTACACAAACTTTAACGGAAACCCCAACCAACACCGGCAGCAACGGCAAGAACGGCTGCTGCAACGGAATCCGAATCGACAAATGCGGCGACGTGCATATCCACAATTGTGCGCCGCCGGAATACTGCAACAAGTATCCGCCCGAAGCGGCTCAAGGCACTTGCATTCCGATTGTTGCCGGAGCCAAACACAAACTGAGCCGCCAGTTGAAAATGACCGAACTGGCCGATACAGTACGAGTCCCCAGTTCCATTGCAACCAGCATCGTTCACATGGCTCGCCGGTTCGTCCTCGGACATCAACCGGCCAACGCACTCGAGACCGCCGCCTTTCCGGTGCTCGAGCGGATCTCCGGTGAAATGCTTTCCTGCACTGTGGATGCGTTTGACGCGCTCACGGCCAGGCAGCGCAAGCGCCTTTTTGCCGATTCCCTGCTGATGGATCCGGACCAGCCGATCAGCGAAGAGATGCTGGTGGCCGCGCTGGCCGAGGAAATCAAGGGGCGGGCCGGTATGGAGATCTTTGGAGATCCGCTGGCGGGGGAACAGGAGCGTCCCGGCAAAATCCGCGTGTTTCCACCTTCCGGTGAGATACCGCCATCGCAGGTGCGTATCTGCCGTGTGAATGGGCTTCGCACAGCCAACTTCGTCCCGTTGCCGCCGATAGGTGACTTCCTGCCGAGCGAACTCCATCAGGACTGCTCACCCATCATCGTCAACGGCCAACCCCAGGTGGTCTGCCAGGTACGCACCATGAACTGCCCCGGCAGCGTGATTGATTCGACGGTCTGCGCGCGGGTACTGGAAGTAGCCAGCGGAGACAGCCTGACGCTGGAAGGGGTGAATTACTTCAGTACGGACGCAACGGTCCGAATCACCGACAGAGAAACGGGAGCGACAGTTCGCGATGTGGAGGCGCACGTTTGGGGCGACGTGGACACGCCGGTGACAGAAGTTGTAAATGGCGAGACCGTCCTGATCAACGACTGCCGTGTACATGACAGGCTGACGTTTCGCATACCTGAGGACCTGTCGCCCGGCATCTATCAGATCCAGGTGTTCGTGCCGAATATCACAGGTATTCCGGCGTTCGGCGACTTTCTCAACTCCGACGGCGAATTCATCCAGGTAGTAACGCCGTCTACGGCGCGTTTTCAGATGGTGACCGAGAAGATCGTTGCCCGCCAGGAGACATCGCCGGCGCGGTTCGGCTCGGATGAAGTTGGTCTCCAGGCCATGGCTTTCGCTCTTTTCGCCGACGGGACCTTCGGCGATGCGCAGGAGGAGAAGTTCAAAGATATCCGGGATGTCGATTTCGATTCCGGGACGTCGAGAGATATCACCAGACTCGTGTTCAGTCATGACCAGCCGATCCTTGGTATGGCTCTCTCATTCGCCGGCTTCGAGATTGACAGCGAACGCGCTTTCAACGAGTTGATTACTTCGCGAATGGACTTTTTTACCCAGCTCATCAAGGATCAGGCGAAGTTCATTGGGGCCGCCATTACCGCCCTGGGAGGCGCGTCCGCGCTGACGAAGCTGGGAACAGTCGGGCTGTGGATCGCCGGCATCGCGGCGGCGGTTGTGCTTGCCATCAACGTGATTGCCGCTCTGTGGGCGCCTGCGGATCCGATCATTCGCGATTCGTTCGGCTTCTCAACCACTGATCTGGACCGGCTGACCAGTGCCAGCTTCCCGGCGCCGCCTCCCTCAACGTTCGAAACGGAGGGAGATGGCGAGATATCGGTCAACGTTAATAAGACAGTCCCACCCGAGAAAGTACCCTTGCAGTACCGAGAGACCCGCGAGTACGTCAGCGGCACGGAAGACAGCCGGTACGAGATCACGTACCGGCACAACCGTATCGCATGAACCAATTCTTCGCGGAATGACCGGGCCTGGGGAGGCGATAATCAGCAGCCGCCCCAGGCCCGGTGCCTTTAGTCACCTCCGTGCATCACGATAGAAGAAGTAGTCGGTGGTATATGGCACCAGCACGACTGCGCCGTAAGCCGGCTCGTTGCAGCCGCTGGTTGGCGCGACGCCACCCGAAGTGTTCAGCCTCTGAATGTAAGTAGTCTGCACAAGCGCCGACCCACCGATGGGCCCACGCTGTGCGCCGACGGCTTCAAGAAGCAGCCATGGGATAGCGCCCGCGGCGACAAAGTTCGGATCCGTCGAGCTTGCCTTAACCCTGCCCCACACCGCGCTCGTATCAAGCGAGTGCTGCCATACCGGTCGGGCCGTACCGGCCTCCGCCGGATTGGAGCTAAGAAAGTGTGTGGCAATCTGCTGGCGGATTTCGCCTTGTATCCAGGGAATCGTGAGAAACAAGGTTGCCTGCGGCCCCAGGAACCTCCAGGCCGGGCCCCCGGCTCCCGGTAGGCAGACGTAGTTCTGTGTGCCAACCGCATAGCCCTTAAGGTAGAGCGTGTTCCCTGCGGGCACTTGCAGCTCCGAAGGCATAGAAGGCACTGTCATCTTCGCAGCCTGATCCATCGCCGCCGATGGCAGGCTGAAAACGATCGCATTGGCTGCGATCAAGCGTAGTAAATGGTGGGACATAAACTATCCTTTCTGTTGGTGAAGCGTGATCGGAGCGCTAAATTTGCGATTCGAAGAACGCTTCAGGGACACCGCGTGTGCGCATTGCCGCGCGCTATGATACAGTCGACCTTTTGGAAAGGACCGGCTTCGTCCCGTGAGCGCAAGTGTGCCCGAGCTCATTGCAAGGCTGCGTACCGGAGACGAATCCGCCCTGGGCGAACTCACTCCGACGTTATACGGCGAGCTGCGCCGGATCGCTTCCCGGCACCTGCGCGGCGAGCGTTCGAATCATACGCTACAGGCGACAGCGCTGGTACACGAGGCCTACCTGAAACTGATTGGTGCCAGGGAACGGCAGTTCGCCGACGAGGTACATTTCCTGGCCGTCGCGTCACGAGTCATGCGGCAAGTCCTGGTGGACTATGCAAGATCGCGGTCCACACAGAAGCGGGCCGGCGGCGCGAGGGTCGAGCCGCTATGGACGACGACTCTCGAGGTGAAGAGCGACGACGGTATGGAACTGATCGAGTTGATTGAACTGGATCAGGCCATTGAAGCCCTCGCCGCGGAGAATGAGCCCCTGGCTCGTTTGATCGAAATGCGCTACTTCGGCGGCATGACCGCGGAGGAATCGGCCGAAGCGCTCGGCCTGTCCGTTCATGTGGTCCGTCACGATCTGCGATTTGCACAAGCCTGGCTGCGAAGAAAACTGAGCCCGTAGTTACGGCGCCCAAGCGCCCTGCCAAAGTTTTTTCGGGTTGCCTCATTTTTTTTGATCCTTTGTGAAGCTGTTTTTCGCATATAAAGGATGTGATTGGCGAAGAAGTCCGGCACTGGTTCGAACAGGCCGTGAACGTAACGGCCGGCGGCCGCACCGCTTTTCTCAAATCCAACTGCCGTGACGAAGCCGCACGCTCTGAAGTCCTGTCGCTTCTCGAATACGATGCCGGCAACACCGGGCCGGCGCCGGGCCTGCCGGTTCCCGAGGCACTGTTCCAAGAGGCCATTGGAACCATGCTGGGGAAAGGGAATCCGGTGTTACCCGCACGGCGAGCCGGCCCCTTCGAACTGGGGCGGCTCCTCGGATCGGGCGGCATGGGTTTCGTTTATGAGGGGCACCGCGTCGACGGTGCAGTTCGCCAGCGCGTGGCGGTCAAATTCGCCCAGGTCTTGCCCGGAACCAGCCGGGAACTTCGCGAGAGCGCTCATCGGCGCTTCTACCGTGAGCGCCAGATGCTCGCGTCGCTGCGGCATCCTTACATCGCGGGCCTGATCGACGCCAGCACCACTGCCGACGGCATTCCGTACGCCGTGATCGAACAGGTCGATGGTGTGCCGATCGACAGCTATTGCGATACCTGGCATCCAGACCAGGCCGAACGCATCCGGCTGATTCTGAAGCTCTGCGATGCGGTCCAGTTCGCTCATCGCAACCTGATCGTACACAGTGATATCAAGCCGGATAACGTGCTGGTCACGGCCGACGGAATTCCAAAGCTGATTGACTTCGGTGTCGCCAGCGACCTGGCAGAAGAAGCGACGCTCACGGCAATGCGGGCATTCACACCCGGCTATGCCAGCCCCGAACAATCACGCGGGCTCCCCGCTACGGTCGCCACGGATGTTTACGGAATTGGGGCGGTGTTATACCGCGTACTGACGGGCGCAAAGCCGCGCGAATTGAAAAGCGGGCCGCTTAGCGAAGTGGTCCGGTGCATTTCGGAGGAAGACGTCATCCGGCCGTCGTCGATCAAACCGGAGCTGAAGGGCGATCTCGAGAACATCCTCCTGAAAGCGCTTCAGCGCGATCCCCAACGGCGTTACGGATCGGTCCCGGAACTGGCGGACGACCTGAACCGTTTCCTCGCACGGCGTCCCGTGCGAGCCTCACCAGACTCGATGCTGTACCGGGCCAGCCGTTTTGTGCGCCGCCACTGGGTGTCGCTGGCCGCCGCCGCTACGCTTATCCTCTCCCTGGCGATTGTCACGATCATATCTGTACGGCAAAGGGAGCACGCAATGCAGCGTGCGATGGAAACCCGCCGGCTTGCCGACCGGCTTCTGTTTGAAGTTCACGATGAAATCGCAGGCGTGCTGGGAGGCACCAAGGCTCGCGAGAAGCTGGGCGCCATCGCGGTGCAGTACCTGGAAGGTCTCGAACGGGATTATGGCCGTGATCCGGAGCTGGCCTGGGAACTTCTCAACGCCTATTCCCGGTTGGGGCAGAGCCGTGGCGGGGCCGCATCGAGTGTCGGCGATACCAGGAGCGGTACCCATTTCGCGATGAAGACTTTGGAGTTGGGCGCGGTCGTGGAAGCCGCTGCTCCCGGAACCGATCGTTTGGACAAGCTGTTCGCCGTCTATGAAAGCCTGGTACCCATTTTTCAGGAAGCGGGACTGCCCGGACAGCAGCGCGAAGCTATTGATCGAATG
The DNA here is from genome assembly GCA_035714225.1 of Bryobacteraceae bacterium. Lineage (GTDB taxonomy): Bacteria > Acidobacteriota > Terriglobia > Bryobacterales > Bryobacteraceae > CAADGY01. The sequence continues at coordinate 5,325 of DASTMK010000534.1, forward strand.
GTGCACCTGGCGCCCCACCTCCAACCCCTTCGGCAGGCGCAGGCGTTAAAGGAACTGGGGCGCTATCTGGATGCAAACGGTTCCGTAGCACAAGGCGCGGAAGCTTTCGAGCGCTCGCTTACGATTTTACGGACGCTCTCCCGGAGCCCATCGAAGCCCGCCGGGACGGAAGCACAACTGATCAGCACACTGGTCGGCTTTGGCCGGGCACAAGCGTTAAGGGGCGATTTTTCCGGCGCCGTGGCCAGTTTGCAGGAAGCCATCCGGCTATCCGGGAACAGCACCGCCTCAGATCCGCACAGGGCCAAGAGCGCCCGCCAGTTGTATTGGAGCCACATTGCGCTCGGAGATGTTTTCGGATCTCCTTTGCGCTTTAACATGGGACGCTCTGATGATGCCGTGGAGCACTATGAGAAGGCGCGCAGCATCGCGGAAAATCTGGTAAAGGCCGACCCGGGGAATGAAGCCGCAAAACTGGACCTCGCCAGGGCATTCAGCAGACAGGGAGTGGCACTCGCAGCTTCCCAGCCTGCACAATCACTGGTACTATTGGAGCGTTCCCATTCGCTGGCACTGGAAACGTCTTATCAGAATCATTCGGGACTGGATTCGCGTTTCGCTTATCTGACCAGTTCAGTTGAACCGCTGGTGCGGCTTGGCTATTTCGAGCGGGCGCGTTTGCACATCGCGGAAGCCCGCCGCTTGCTGAAAGAACTGCGGCAGGCAGGCGTCAGGGTGAATGAAAACAATCTTCTCAGAGCGGATGCAATCCGTCTCTATGCAAGCGGCCATGCGAAGGAAGCCCTGGCGGAAGCCCAAAAACACCTCGCCCTGGTTCCGGAGACAACGAGCTCCGTTCTGAGCGATAACTTCGAGCGGGTGGAACTGCTCGAGCGGATACGCATTTACGCAGCAGGCATCGATGCCACCGCTTACGCTTCCGCTACCGCGCAGCTCGCACGGATCTGGGAGAACTTGAAGACAACTGTTTCACGACGTAATCCAGCCGGTTGAGAAATGCGCGAACGTGATGGTTTCATACGGGCGCGATTCCCCGCACTCATAGAGACAGCCCACGGCGCCGTCGCGAAGTACCGCCAACGATGAATAGGCAGCCGGGCCTTCGTGGAGCAACCTGGCGTGAGGCCACGTGCGGCCGCCGTCGCTGCTGGCCCGCACCGTCATCCGCACACGCTTCTCCGCAGCGGGATTGGAGAACAACAGCCACTTCTCGTGACGAATCAGACTGGCCTGGCACCCGGGCTCAATCAACGTTTCGTCCGGTCCGAACTCGCCCCAGGTCATTCCTCCGTCCTTGCTGCGCCCTACCAGCCGCCGGTTGCCGCGATCGGAACGGCAGTTGAGCACCAGGCTCCCGTCCGGCAGCTCGGCGGCCTGGGACTCGCCGGTGCCTTCGGGCAATTCGCCGCCGCGCTTCCACGTTCGGCCATGATCGTCGCTATAGAAAACGTAAGAGTGCTCGCGCCACGTTCCCGTGGGCGCATAATCGCACGGGACCACGATACGTCCGCTCTTGAGTTGGATCGCGTTGCCCGGACCCGTGGCACACCATGTCCAGGACGGATCGCGCGCGGAGCCGCTAATCTCCACCGGTTTCTCCCAAGTGGCGCCGTCGTCTGCGCTGCGGCTTAACCACATCCGCCGGATCGCCGCTCCTTCGAGAATCTGCTTCTGCGAAATGTGCCCGGGATTGCCGGTCAGCGGCAGCCAGATCGTTCCCGTCTTGCGATCCTGCACCGGACAGGGATTTCCGATGGTGTCGGGCCCATGGTCCGCCACCAACTGTAAGGGAGACCAAGTGATCCCCCCATCCTTGCTGCGCTTGAGCACCAGGTCGATATTTCCGGTGTCGCTGGAACTGTCCCGCCTTCCCTCGCAGAAAGCCAGCAGCGTGCCGTTCCTGGTAGTGAGCAGGGCTGGAATGCGAAACGTGTGATAACCGTCGTCACCGGCGCGAAAGACTACCGTGTTCCGAGGCACGCCTCCAGCGGCTGCGAGGCCGAGAAGAAGAGATCGCCGTGTCAACATGACAGTTCCTTAAAACTATAGAGGTGAGTCCGTTTATTTGCCTTTTGTGGCGAGTTTCAGCATTCCACTCCTGAAAGCCTGAAAACTCGGCGACTGGTTGCGTTCCACGTCGATATGCGGTCCAACAAGATCGGCCCATCGACACTTTTCTTCTCCTGCTCGCGGATAGCCGTCCGATTTTAACTTTGCGGACCCGCCCGGAAAGACGGCGTCGGCTAAGACCTCCCATGTCCCACAGATTGAATCCGGCACGTAGGAATTCAAAACAGTTGCTTTTGCTCGCGGAAACACCTTGAGGATCGCGCAACGATCACCAAGTAGCCAAGCTTCCGCCTCCTCGATCACCAAGCGAAATAAAACCCTCGGCCGTGGATGACAGTTCTGCAGAGTCTGGAGCAACTCTTCCTTGAAGCCGATGCACTCCCGGTTATCGAGGTCCACTACCACCACGACCGCGGCATCCTGGTTTTGAAGACTCTTACCATAGCCACCAAGTATCCTCGGTAATTGATTTAAAAGCACCCGCTTCCAGGGATCTGTCTTCCCGCGCAGGTCCGGAGGAACTCGACCAATCCCCCTGTAAGCGTGAGTCCGCCACGTATGTAAATCCCCTTTCGCACCCAAAATCTTCGGCAGCAGTGACTCGAGAAGCAACTCACCAGATCTGTCCTCGATCAGGATCTCAAAGTGCATCAGGCCGACCTCGCGTCCAGATAGTCGCTGTACCACAGGCTACCCAGTGGAAGGCCGTGTTCCACCATGCTCTGGACTGTCGTATCGGAACTGGCCCTTCTTATGACAGAAAAGCCATCTTTCCCCTTTTCAAGCACCCAAGTCTCCTCGGGTCTTAACGCGTCGACGAAATACGGTTGATGTGTCGTCACGAAGATCTGAGGGGCATTCTTGCGACCGGTTGCGTGTGATCGGAATTCTGACGCCAACGTCTCCAATAGCTTGTGGTAGAGTCCATTCTCCGGTTCCTCAATACAGATAAAAGGTGCTGGATCCGGATCTTCAAGCAGCAGCATATATGCAAACATCTTCAGAGTGCCGTCGGACATCTGCTGGGCAAAGAACGGATCTTGAAACCCACGATCGTTGAACCGAAGCAGCAAGCGCCCGTCGTCCGTCTTCTTCGTATCGATCTTCTCGATACCAGGGATCTTCGAAGCGATTCGGTTTAGTATGGACTGGAATCGTTGTTTGTGTTCCCGTTCCATGAACTGAACGACATTGCCGAGATTGTCCCCGTGCATGTTCAGGTGCTTCTGCGGCCCCGCCATAGGCAAGCTGCGCGCGGCGTCCGGCGTAAAATAACTTAGATACCAGCTCTCAAGAAACCGTCGAAACTTGGCGATCCTCGGGTGAGATCTCAGCGTTCCCAGTGTGGCGATGCCTAGCCTTCTGCTATCTGTTAGCTCGACAGGAATCCGTCCTGCTTCTTCGCCTTCGAAACTCTCTTCGCCAGCCCACGCCTCGCCCTGCCCTGCTCTCAAATAGAGAAACGAAAGCGGCCGTCCGCGGCTCTGACCTTTGCGTCTTTGCCGGAGTCGCTCGTCGGCAACGAACGGCCGGCCCGATCCGTCACGACTGATTGACAACTCGTATGTGATCGGCCGGTCACCGGGGCTTTCGCGATAGTAGACATCGAAACGAATTGGCTCCTTGACCCCGGACGAAACCAAGCGATCGAACCCACCTCTCTGCTTCAAATCACACGCCTCCTCCACACCTACCGCCAAGCAGTCTGAAAGGAATCCGAAAGCGTCAAATAAGGTGCTCTTGCCGACTCCGTTTTTTCCAATAACTGCTACGAGAGCAGTAAGCGGTGGCGTTCTTTGCTGGTTCCAAAGCCTGCCGATGGTTATGTCTTTGAGGGCGCGGTAGTTCCGTACGTGAAAACCTTCAATCAAGGCCATAGCCTTCCTCCTTCGTAGGCCGGCATACGTTCTCCGGAGCACGTGTACCTGCGGCTCTCTCTATGTGCTGTCATCGCCAGCTTAGCCGGAAACGTCATTATAGCGGCCTGTCCTCTGTTGCAAAACGGACCCGCAACCTATGTGATCGGAGCCAGCACAGACGGAGAAGCCGTTTCACGCCGCTACCATCGGCGTGCCGCGTTTCCACTCGTCAAGCGGCACTCGCCGTCGCTCGTATGGTGATACGCTGTGAACCAAATGCTCAACCGCCGGGTCTTTCTGATCACTCCCGCCGCTCTGTTGCACGGTGCCGCTCTCGATCGCCGCGCCGTCATCCAGCAGCGCGCGGACGCCCTCGCCACGTTTCCCGGCCAGCGGGTCGAAGCAAGCCGCTCTGAAAAGGCCGATCAAATCGCCGCCGGAACGGTCTTCTTTTACAGCCGAACGCCTGTGAAGGTTGGCCTGCGTAATATCGATTGGAGCGGCGGCCACATCAAACATCAGGAGTGGCCCGCACAACTCAACCGGTTCTTCCATCTTGGTCCGCTCGCCTCCGCCTATCTCGCTACGGGCGATGAAGTCTATGCCCGGGCCGCCCGCGCCTACATCGAGGACTGGCTGCGCGAAGACCCCTATCCCGAAACACGAAGCTTTCGCCCCGGCGACAACGCCCTGACGATGAGCATTCGCCTCGGCACCAGCGTCGCCTCCGGTTGGAGCGGCACGCTTCCCGTCTTTCTTCGGAGCCCTGCCTTCGACGACCAATTTCTCGATCGCATCTTCCACTCACTCGCTCGCCAGGCCCAATTTCTTGCCGCGCGTCTAACGGCTGTGGGCAACTGGCGTATCTCCGAACTCGACGCCCTGGTCTTCATCGCACTGCGCTTTCCCTTCCTCGACGGTGCGCCTGTGCTTCTTGAAACCGGCATCACCGGGATGCGCAATGCCCTGGCAACCCAGTTCCTACCCGACGGCGTCCACATCGAGCGTACGCCCGGCTATCACGACTGGATGACGCAGGTCGCCGTCAATTACGCCGACCTCGCCCGGCGCTTCCCGGACGCCGACGCCCAAGTGGATGCTGCCCGCGCCGTGCGCGCTCTCGACTACGGCGCGCAAAGCGAATTGTTCGGCGTTAATGACTCCATCGCTCCAAACCTGGATCCGCCCTCCTTTTCCAGGCTGGAACGAAGAAGGAATTCCCTCGCCGTCCTGCACCTCGCGGATCGCACACCCCCGGAACCGCCGCTCGACCAGGTGTTCCCGGATGCGGGTCAGGTCTTCAGCCGAACCGCATGGAAGAGCGGTGCCGATTACCTCGCGTTCGATGCGAGTACCTGGGGCGGCGGTCACAGTCACCTCTCGCGCCTCTCCTTCGCTTTTCGTTCCGGCGGTCGCGCACTGGTTGCCGATCCCGGCATCCTCTCCTATGAGATGTCCGATCCTCGCGCTCCCTACGGCAAATCCACGGCCGCTCACACGACGCTCAACGTCGATGGCTACAATCAGTCCGGCGCCTCCGGCCAGCTTCTCCGCACTGCGTTTACCCCGGACATCGCACTGATTCACGCACGCTACGAAGGCGGCTGGTGGAAGGGGCAGTACCGGTGGAACTTCGGCCAGGGCCGCGGTGAAGGTATCTGGGGCGAGCACCAGCGCATTCTGTTCTGGGTGAAGAGGGAGTACCTCGTGGTTATCGATTCACTCACCACCGATGCCGGCCACGAGATTCGCAATTGCTGGCAAATGGGACCAGTCGAGAAGTGGGCGCAGGATGCGGAGGGGCTGCGCTGGTGGTCGGCCAATCGTGACGTCAACGTTTTGCTCCAACTGGCGGTCGCGCCCAAGGAGACAACAATGCAGTGCTTCGAAGGAAGCAACAAGCCGCTGCGTGGTTGGGTGGGGCAGCACGGTGACAACTCCGTGGCCGCGCCGCTGGTTGAGTTCCGCTATCCCTCGGTCCTCAACCGGCCTGTCGTCACCGCGGCGCTGCTGGCGCCGTCACGTGGTGCGGTGCCTCCTTCCTGGCGCATCACGGCGGCGGGCGCTACCTCCAACGTAGGGCACCTGGAAATCGTAACACCCAATGGCGCAACCGACCTGCTGGCCTGGACGCCTGGCCTGGCGCTTCCAATAGAGGACTCACAGCCGTTCGTCACGGATGCACGCCTGGTCTGGACACGGCAGGGAACCGGCCGCCGCTTCCTGTTGGACGGCACATACCTCAAGTAAGCACCAGGTCCCCGCGCTTGCTACCTTGCAGGCTCCGTACTGAACTTGTACACCGTGGTGCTCTGATACTTCGCGCCGGGTCTGAGCACAACCGAAGGAAACTGTGGCTGATTCGGTGAGTCGGGAAAGTGCTGCGTCTCCAGGCAAAAGCCATAGCGATGGCCGTAAGCGGTGCCGCCTTTTCCCCGGATCGTCCCATCCAGAAAATTGCCGGTATAAAACTGCACACCGGGCTCCGTCGTCAGCACCTCCATCACGCGGCCGGAACCAGGCTCCGTCACGCGCGCGGCCGGGCGCAGGGACCCGGCCGCGCCATTCAAAACAAAATTGTGGTCGTAGCCCTTTCCGTAAACTAATTGCTGATCCTTGCCGTCTATCCGCTCGCCGATGGCATGCGGTTGTCTGAAGTCGAACGGCGTGTCCGCTACCGCCCGCAACTCGCCGGTGGGAATTAAACCTTGATTTACCGGAGTGAACCTGTCTGCGTTGATGCTGATGCGGTGTGCCAGTATTTCTCCGTTTCCCGCGCCTGCCAGATTGAAATAAGAGTGATTCGTCAGATTCACCACGGTCGGCTTGCCGGCAGTGGCTTCGTAATCGAGGCGCAGTTCGTTGTCGCCGGTGAGCGTGTAACGAACCGTTGCCGTGAGATTTCCCGGGTAACCCTCTTCCCCGTCTTCGCTGAGATAGGTGAACTCCAGGCCGTCATCACCGTCTGCCCGCGGCTCCTTCAGCTTCCATACCGCTTTATCGAACCCCCGGATCCCTCCATGAAGGTGGTTCTCGCCATTGTTGCGCGCCAATTTATATTCCACGTCGTCCAGCACGAACCGCCCGCCGGCTATCCGGTTTCCGTAACGGCCGATCACCGCACCGAAATAAGGATGTTCGCCCAGATATCCGTCGAGCGAATCGAACCCAAGAACGACATCCGTGGCGTTGCCGTTCCGGTCGGGAACCTTCAGTGAGACCAGGATTGCTCCATAATCGGTAATGCTCGCTTCCACGCCTTTAGAATTCCTCAGCGTATAGAGTTGCACGGGCTCTCCTTTGGCCGTTTTGCCGAACTGGCGTACGGCCGCGGTGCCGGCCGCGCGTTCGCCGGGGCGATTGCAGCCCGTCACGGCAAGTGAAATGGAAAGAAGGATTACAGTCGGGGTGAGTTGCATGTGGAGGGCTTCCGCAAGACGTCATAATATCATTGGGCAGTCATCCCGCCGCAGAGGGCGAACCAAAAACAGATAATATGAGTAGCAAACCACAAGCAGTATGAGTTCCGGGTGTCATTATGGGCGAGTCAAAGTCTAAGCCGTCCTCCGACAGTTCCCGCCCGGCCGTACGGCGCTATTTGGCCGCCCTGTTGCTGGTCACGGCTGCCTCTCTGCTGCGCCTCGTCCTCGATCCCATTCTGGCGGAGAGGAGCCCGTATCTTATTTTTCTTTCCGCCGCAGCGGCGGCCGCGTGGTACGGAGGGTTCGGGCCCGGGCTGCTTGCAACGGTCCTTGGCGTATTTGGCGCGCTGGCCTTCGCCGTTGACCCGTTATTAACTTTCCGCGTGGACACTCCGGGCGACTGGCTGGCTCTGGCCCTATACCTGATCTTCGGCGTTTTTGTAAGCGCATTGACGGAGAAACTCCATCGCACGAAACGCCGCGCACTGGATGCGGAAGCCTCCGAGCGCCGTCAACGATTGTTGGCGCAGCAGACGCTGGCCGGTATCGGCGACGCCGTGTTGTCCACTGACGCTTTGGGCCGCATCGAATTCATGAATGCGATCGCCGAGCAGCTCACCGGCTGGACTATGGATGATGCACGCGGGAGACCTGTCCGGCAAGTCTTCCAGATCGCCAACGAGTACACCGGAGCGCCCGCCGACGATCCGATTACCCGTGTTCTTCGGGAGGGCATCATCGCCGGTCTCGCGAATCACACGGTCCTCATCAAAAGAGATGGCAGCAGGATCCCCATCGACGACAGCGGTGCGCCCATCCGTGATGAATCGGGGAATCTGATTGGATCCGTTCTGGTGTTTCGCAATATTGCCGAGCGCCGCCGCACGGAGCAGGAACGCGAGCGGCTCATTCGAGATCTGACCGAAACCCGGGATATCATCAAGTCCGTATTTCGAAAAGCGCCCGTCGGCCTCGCTCTTTGGGACCTGGATCTGCGCTTTACCCGGGTAAATGAGGCGCTGGTGGAAATGACCGGGTTGCCGATGGGGGCGCATATCGGTAAGACGATCGACGAACTGCTGCCCGGCCTCCCTCCGGAGGTAACCGAGGCGATGCGGCAGGTCCGCGAGACCAGAACTCCGTTCCGCCACGAGACGGACGGCGAAACTCCGGCCTCGCCAGGTAAACGGAGATCCTGGGCCATCCACTATTACCCCATTCGCGTGGACGAGAACATTGCGGGCATCGGTGCGGTATTCCAGGAAATTACCGAGAAGAAGGCCTGGGAGGCCGAGCTGGAGCTGGCGAACGACAACCTTAAGCAGTTCGCCTACGCCGCCTCGCATGACTTGCAGGAGCCGCTGCGTATGATCACCAGTTATACGCAACTGCTGAAGAAGCGCTATTACGACAAACTCGACAGCGACGGGCGGGAATTCCTGGACTTTGCCATGGACGGCGCGAACCGCATGCGGACGCTGCTCGAGGCGCTACGGGACTACTGGAGGGCGGGTGAAGACGGTGGAGAACCGGTCACAGTGGATTGTAACGCCGCGCTGGAAACCGCTTTGGGCAATCTTCGTGCTTCGCTGGCGGAGACCGGCGCTGTTGTCACCCACGACGACCTTCCGAAAGTAGTCGCTCATGAAGTGCCACTGGTTCAAATCTTCCAGAATCTGATCGGCAACGCGCTCAAGTACCAAAACGAAGCGCAACCTCGAGTGCATATCTCAGCCTCCGGCCATGGCGCTCAGTGTGTTTTCTCGGTGCGGGATAACGGAATAGGAATCGACAAGAGACAATTACCGAAGCTTTTTGGCGCGTTCCGGCGGTTGCACGGAAGCAAGTATCCTGGCACTGGAATGGGACTCGCGCTTTGCCACAAGATCGTCGAGCGCTACGGCGGTAAAATTTGGGTGGACTCGGAAAGCAGCAAAGGCTCCACGTTCTATTTCACACTGCCGCTGGCGAGCGCCGAGACGGCAGCCGGCCGCGCATCCCGGTTGGGCGAGCGGCCGGCTACGTGAAACCAACTCTATCTTTGCTTCACACTCCGACGAGTTCTCCCTCTTCCTGTTCCACGGGCAATTCGGCCGGTATTGGCCTGAGCGCCCGCAGATGGAAGAGGCCGTAAACGGCTGCCGCCGCGATCGGGAGCACACCGGCGACGATGAATACAGTGTCCGGCACCATTCGCAGCCACAGCAGTTTATTCACCAGAGGCTGCTGATAAAACTCGAACGAACGGGCCGACCAGAAGCCGTTCCGGAACGACTCGAGCGCCTGCATCACTCCGACCGGGAACAGTGTCGTCACGATCATGCCCATGAGGCCGATATTGAGGCCCCAGAAGCCTGTCATGATCCACTTCTCTTTCCAGTATTTCGGATCGACGATGTTCCGCAGCGAGAACGCCGCCAGCGCGATCGCCAGCATGCCGTACACGCCCATTAACGCTCCGTGGCCGTGTGCCGCGGTGAGGTACGAGCCGTGCTGGAAGTAGCTGACGAACGGTAGATTGATCAGGAAGCCGAGTGCGCCGGCTCCGAAGAGGTTCCAGAATGCCGTTGCCACCAGGAACCAGAATGCCGCTTTATACGGGAATTCGATTCCACCGTCGCGGATCACCTTGTATTGGCCATAAGCTTCCACCATCAACAGCGTGAGTGGAATCACTTCGAGCGCCGAAAAGATCGCGCCGAGCGCCATCCAACTTTCTGGCGCACCGATCCAGTAATAGTGATGTCCGGTGCCGATGATGCCGCTGCCGAGCAGGATGATGAGCTGGAAGTACAGTGCGCGAAGAGTCGATTGCGCCGTCACCAGGCCCAGGCGAACCATGAGGAAGCCGATGACCACGACAGCGAAAACTTCGAACATGCCCTCCACCCACAGGTGGATGAGCCACCAGCGCCAGTAGTCCGCCATGGTGATATGGCTGTTGCGGTCGATAAACAGAGCGAAACAGTAAAAAATCGGAATAGCTGCCGACGAGTACAACAGCAGGTGAGTGAGCCCGCCGCGGTCACCCTCGCTTTGTAGCGCCGCCTTGAGGCCGCGGTACACGATGTACAACCAGATGAGCATGCCGGTAATCAGCAGATACATCCAGATGCGCCCGAGTTCCAGATACTCCCACCCCTGCGTGCCGAACCACCACCAGGTTTCACCAAGGTAGCCTTTCACCGATAGATACTCGCCCGTCATGCTCCCGACGACAACTACGACCAGCGCCCAGAACAGAATGTTGACCAGATGTTTCTGGCCTTTCGGTTCCCGGCCGCTCACAAGAGGCGCGATGAAGATGCCCATTCCCAACCAGGCGGTCGCAATCCAGAAGATCGCCAGTTGCAGGTGCCAGCCGCGAGCAATATTAAACGGAAGATACTGCGAAAGATCAAGGCCGTAAAAGGTAGCCCCCTCCGCGTAGTCGTGCGCCATCTTGCCGCCGAGCAGAGTTTGCACGAGGAAGAGCAGAATGGCGACCACGAAGAACTTGGCCGCCGCGCGCTGCGAAGGCGTCAGCGGACTGCGGGCGACATCGAACCGCAGCCGCGGATTTTCCACATCCACCGGGCTCAGACGATAACGCTGATGAAGATACAGGATCAGCGCCAAAAACATCAGCAGGCCGGCTACGCTCGCCGCCGACCACATCATGGAACCGGCGGTTGCCGTATTACCGGCAGTTTTGTCGTAGGGCCAGTTGTTCGTGTAGGAATGATCCGCCTCCGGACGCTTGGCTACCGACAGCCAGGCTGTCCAGGTAACGAACGCCGCCAGTTCCTTGGCCGCTTGCCGGTCGAGCGTAATATTTCCACCACCCTCGCGCTCGGGCAACAGCGCGCCCTTCGGCAGCGAACGGGTCGTATCGCCTTTTGCGAACGTCCTTTCATAGTGGTCGACGATCCGGTTCCAACCCGCTACCTGTCTTTCTGTAAAACGCAAGATACCATTTTCATAAGTATTCTGCCGCAATTCCGAAGCGATTTCCGCGTCAATTGCAGCTTTTTGTCCAAGGTCCAAGGTTTCGTAAGCGCCGCCGCTGCCGGCCGCCTGCATGCCGGCGGTCATGATGTGCAGCGCTTCCGCGGTGTAGTCCGGCCCAAGATATGCGCCGTGCCCTAACACCGACCCGTAGTTCATGAGATTTCGTTTTCGAAAGAGATCTTGACCATTTTGAATATCTTCCACTGTGAACAGCGTTTGCCCTCTTGGGCCAACTGTCACTTCGGGAATCGGTGCGCGGCTTCGATACATCGAATACCCGCCGACGATCATGACCGTGAAACCGAACAGAAGCGTCAGAAGAAGTCCGTGCTTCCAAAGTCCTGATTTTTCCTGAACCATAATAAATGTGAGTCCTGGAACAAATGTAATTCCAGGGAGGTATTCTTACCTATGACCGAAGTCACAGAGGGAATATATATTAGATTTATAGTTCGGTGGCGGCTTCGCGCTCGAGGCCGGTACGATTCGCGATCGCGATCTGCCGTTCGGAAATGCCGATCAAACCTTCTACTTGAAACCGGCTGAGATTGCGCGAGACGACTTCCCGCACGGTGCCAAGACGCGAGGCGAGTTCCTGATGCGTCATGGGAAGGGGGAACGTGTTCGAACCAGCCTGGTCGCTGGTATCGAGCAACAACTTCGCAAGCCGCTGCCGCACACTTCCGAACGTGACGCTTTCGAGCGTCGTCACCAGGTGCCGCAATCGCTTTCCGACCACGGCCAGCACCTTCAGCGCAACATCCGGATACTGGCGGCACACCTGTGAGAACTCACGTTTTGGAATCAGAATGGCACGGACATCGTTGATGGCGGCGACGGACGCGGGGTAGGCGCCGCCATCGAACATCGGCAATTCCGCTACGGTGCCCGGCGCCTGCTCGAGCGCGATCGTCATCTCGCGGCCCGCCATCGACGTCTTGTAGATCTTCACCGCGCCCTGCGCGATGACATACAGACCGTCGCACTCTTCGCCCTCGTTGAAAAGCACGTCGCCGCTTCGATAGCGCTTCTCGACAGCGTGTGACGCGATCGCTTCCAGCTCAGGGGTGCTCAAGCCGGCGAAGAGTTGAATCCGCCGGAAGATCTCGGCTTTATTCTCGTTCAAACCAACGATTCTAGCAGGAACAGCGGCATCTCACTTTGCCAGCGTGTTGAGATATGCCACCAGGTTCGCCATCTCCCTCGCGTTGAAGCGGGGCCACCGTAAGCTCTGCTGATTCATCTTATCGAGCATCGCCGGTCCGTGGTGCCACAGAGCCGACACCATCTCGAAGCTCGTTCCGGGCGCCTGCCCGGCGAGACGGGGCGCTCCGCTCTGCGCGTTTTCATGGCACATCGCGCAGCGCTTGTTCTCGAAGACGCGGCGGCCCACCTGCGGATCGCCCTTTGGCTCGAAGAACTGAATGGACCACAGGTAGCCTACAATCCGGCGCATCTCTTCCGTGTTGAGCTCGGGATGATGCTTCATCAGAGGGGCATGGTTCCACATGGCGGCGGCGAAATCCTGCATGGACCGGAAGGAAAACCGGTTCTCGAGCGAGTTCGATTCCTTATGGCAATCCGCGCAGCCCTTCAGCTCGAAGAGTTTCTGACCCGTGGTGGCATCGGCTGGAAAGAACGATGCCTGCCGCTTTTTTGCCTCCGGCAGATTCTGGAAGAACACCAGAAGATCCGTCATCTGCTGCGACGTCAACTCCGGCCACTTCAGATTCTTCTGCGCCGCGGCCTGGCTCATCTCCGAAGAGTGATTCCAAAGCGCCTTGGCAAATTCGATGCTGTCGCCCAGCGATTCCCATTGGGAAACGGGTTTCCCTCCCCCGGCTTTCGCTTCGGAAATGCCGTGGCAGCCATCGCAACCCTTGGCTTGAAACAGCCGCTTACCGCGTCCGGCGTCTCCCGGGTGGTCGAAGTATCGCTTCGCATAAAAATAGGCGAACAGATCGGCGGCATTTTCCCGGCTCAGTCGGGGCTTGTCCACACCCTGCTTTTCCATGGCGCTCCACATTACCGGTGCGTGATTCCACATGAGTGCCGCCATCATGTTGGGAGTATAGGAGCGCCCGGTGCGTTTGCCTAAATCGGGCGCGGCCTTGCCTCCCACCCCGCCAATGCTGTGGCAGGTTATGCAGCGTTGTTCCGTGAAGATCTTCTCCCCTTCGCGGGCGTCGCCGGGTATCGGCAGCGCGCCGAACAGAGGACATAAGGTGGATACACTTACGAGAGCAGCGAGTACGACGGGGCGCATAAGCCCTCCATATTACAGCTCTACAAGTTCAGTCTGAAACCGGTGATGAAATGATGAGTCCGGAATTCTTCGTACCTGTAGAGCGTCTCGAAGAAACCGTACCAGCGCCATTCGGCGTACCAGTGCACGTGCTTGCCGAATGGAACCAGAAAACGCCCAACCGGCTGGTAGTAATCGGTGGGGCGGCTGCCGGTGGAGAGGAACATCGAACCGCCCACCGTCAGCTTTGGCTGCTGGCCGTGAATGGCCGGCAGATTCACATCCAGCATCCCGGTCACGGTGTGAGCGTGATCCTCATAAATCGACCGGGTGCGAGAGAAATCCGTCGGATCGATAAACGAGATATTGGAATCGAGCTTCGATCGCGTGTACTCCCCAATAACGGATACCCATTTATTGGACGAAGGGGTCCATTGCGCACCGATACTGCCGGCGGCGCTGGTGAAGTCGAGACCGATGGCCGGCGCCGGATTTTGATTTTTCACCAGCCAGAAATAAGCAA
>DASTMK010000535.1:0-3154 GCA_035714225.1 Bryobacteraceae bacterium
AAATTCGCCGGCAGGAATGCCTTCCGCCAAAAGGTGGGTTGAGGAGAGACGCATGAAGAAACTGGTGCTGCTCCGCCACGGAGAAAGCGTCTGGAACAAAGAGAACCGCTTCACCGGCTGGACCGATGTCGACCTGACGGAAAAGGGCAGGCAGGAAGCTCTCGAAGGCGCGCGCGCCATGAAGGAAGCGGGTCTCGAGTTTGATGTAGCGTACACTTCCGTTCTCAAGCGTGCCATCCGAACATTGTGGATCGCGCTCGATGAGATGGATTTGATGTGGATTCCCGTTCACCGTTCCTGGCGTTTGAACGAGCGCCACTACGGGGCGCTGCAAGGCCTGGACAAGGCAGAAACGGCCGCGAAGTTCGGCGAGGACCAGGTTAAGATCTGGCGCCGCAGCTACGATATTCCGCCGCCCAGCCTGGAAAAAAGCGATCCACGCTATCCGGGCAACGATCCACGCTACAGCGGCATACCCGAGCAGGAACTGCCACTCGCCGAGTGCCTGAAAGATACCGTCAACCGGTTCATACCTTATTGGCACGAAGTGATTGCGCCCGATGTGATGAGCGGACGCCGCGTCATCATTGCAGCACACGGCAACAGCCTTCGCGCGCTGGTGAAATACCTGGACAATATCTCGGACCAAGACATTCTCGAGCTGAACATCCCGACAGGTATGCCGCTGGTTTACGAGCTTGGAGACAATTTGAAACCGATTCGAAGCTACTATCTCGGTGATCCCGAGAAGGTCAGGAAGGCGATGGAAGCCGTCGCCAATCAGGGCAAGAAGAAATAGCGGCAATCAGGGCGGAGCGCGGTCTCCGCCACCGCTCCCTCGCGGTCGCGGCTCGGAAACCTTTCATCTCCCCAGATCTCGAACGTCTACGGTGTGCCGGCGGAAGGTGCGCGATACATCCCGGCCCAGGATGTCCGTGGCCCTCGTTTCAGCGGCCTGCGCCTGACTTTTTTGCTTCAGTTTTCGGAGCACGACTGCGCGATTGCCCCACAGTAACCCCAGGTCGGGATGGTTCTGCCCTAACTTTTGTTCGGCTGTGCGGATCGCTCCGGCAAGTAATTCGTCCGATTCCTCGAACCGGCGTTGATGAAACCGCAGCAGCGCAAGATTGTTCACGATGCGGATGGTGGCGGGATGATCGGGCCCTGACGCCTGACGCCAGATCTCGAGCGCCCTTTGAAGTGCCGCTTCAGCCAAATCAAACTCCTCTTCAGCTTCATAGAGCACAGACTGGTTGTTCAGGATCACTGCTACGGAGACGTGGTTGGGCCCGATGGCCTGTTCCGTTACAGACTTGGCTTGCTCGAGAAGTTTGGCGGCTTCTTTTTTATTTCCGTGCAAAAATTCCAGCTCTGAGAGATTGTTGTAGATACCGGCCACATCCGCGTGAATTGGACCGACGGTGCGAATCAGCGCTTCCAGCGATTCGTGATATAGGGCTTCCGCGCGTTTATGGTTTCCCTTCTTGACCAACAAGCCGGCGTAGTTGTTGAGGAGCCAGGCGGAGTTCTCCCGCTCCTTCTCCGGAAGCGCCGCCCGAATCTTCAAAGCTTCGCGATAACAGCGCTCCGCATCGTTATATGCTCCCAGGCGCTCGCGCGTGGAGCCGAGATTGTTCAGTACGGTGACGTGCCGGAGATCCTGAGGCTTAATGTCTTTCAATAGCCGCCACGCAGTCTCGAGCTGCGCTTTGGCCGCTTGATAATCGCCGGCAGCACTAAGTGGCATTGCGGCATCAAAGTGCTGTCTCCAAACGCTATCGGCAGGTGCCTTGCGTTCCACAGGTTCCTGTGAGAGCGCATGACAAAATACGCCCGATATTGTGAACAGCAGGGCCGCTGCTCCCGGTAGTCGCATTCTGTTCTCTCTCTGGTGAAAAGAGACGGAGCAAAATCAAAAAAGTTCGGGCGATTGACGAAAATAATAACGAGGCTATTTCTTCAGAGCCGTCCCAACCACCGTATGCGGAAATTCAACGCGCGCCGCTGTCCGCCGTAATACCGCATAAAATCGGCCGAAGCGATGTTGCTGTTGACGGTGTCGTAGTTTCTGTGGTTGGTGACGTTGTTGAGCCCGCCGCGGATCGCGATCTTATGGCCCATTAACACGAATCGCCGCTCCACGTGGAGATTCAGCTCGAAGAATTGGGGAAAGCGCTGAGTGTTCAATCCACCGGTGTAGGCGCCATCGGCGCTGACAACGGAGAAGGGGAACCCGGTTCTCCATTCCAGAAGATAAGCCGCCGCCCAGTTCTTGAATGGCAGGGGCAGGTACCCCCAACTGAGGAAACGGTGCGGCGTATCCCATGGCATCGGCCCGGCATTGTCGGAGACCAGGATGGGGTCGTCTATGTTAACGTCCATGACGGCGTTGGATAGCGCCCTTGAACGCACATAGCTGGCCATCCATTCATATTGCCCGGCCAGGACCTGCCGTATGGAAAACTCCACCGAATCGAAGACATCCTTGCGCATATTGCTGAGGGTATAGAGGCTGTCGACATCATAGGCTTCGGGCGCCGGGATGAGGTACGGAACGGCATTGGACAATGGCTTCCCGCCGCCGGTCAGATCCATATAAGTCAAGCCTTCCCGTCCGCGTTTCCGCAGGAGATCGACCCGCAACGAGAAACCCGACGGCAGTTGTTGCGCCACGCCGAGGCTCCATTGGCCGTACCGCGGCGAACGCAGATTGTAACTGTCGATTGTGTAAAGCGAAATGGCGGGTCCGCGAAGAATGGAACCATCCGGATTGAAAGTAGTCGCCAACGAGTACTGATCCAGCGGCCTGGTGAAGAGACGGAGGTTGGTTGCCTCGTATACGATGGCGTAGCCGCCGGAGATCTTGGTATTCTCCCATCCTTTTGGCGACCAGGCGAATGCCGCGCGGGGAGAGAAATTATAGTTGTGCAGGATAGAGTCCCAGTCACTTCGCAGACCCAGTTCCAGCACGATGCCGGGCCGCACACGCCAGGTGTCCTGTACGTAAGCGGCCGCCTCCCAGGCGGACCGGACGAACGCGCCGTTTCCTCCAAAAACAGTCCGCCTCAGGGGAATGCCGTCCGGCCGGAGATATTCGATACCGGTGCGGTGGACATTCTGCTGGTATTGAAGTCTGTTGATATCGATTCCGGTT
>DASTMK010000536.1:0-16043 GCA_035714225.1 Bryobacteraceae bacterium
CCCAGTTCGGCGCCGAGGATTGCCAGGCCGAAATACCGTGGAATGCGCGCCGTCAGCATCACAACCAGGAAGATCGACGGACGCACGCCAAGAGCCCCGGCGCAAATGACGAACACTTTGAGAGGCAACGGGATCGGAAGAAAGGCAGGCACGAACACGGTAATCAGACCATATTTCAAAAACCATGCATTAAATTTTGCGCCGCGCCCGGAGATCGTGTACCGGTTCAGATACCTCTGGCCGCCACGCCGGGCCAGATAATACAGAAACATCGACCCGATCAGCGATCCAATCACCGCCAATATCGCCAGAAAATAGGCTCTTTCCGGGCGCATCACCGACAAGGTCACCACGAGCGCATCCACCCCGGCCGGCAGTGGAATGCCGGCGGAGTCTAGCAATGCGACCAGGAACAGACCGAATGGTCCCCAGGAGACAAATAACGCGGCAAGTTCTTGCATCACCCGATCATTCGCAGCAGTTCGGATTCATCCAACACCTTCACGCCTAGCTTTTGCGCTTTTTCCAGCTTCGAGCCGGCCTCTTCGCCCGCCACGACGTAGTCTGTTTTTTTACTGACGGACCCGGTCGCCTTGCCTCCGGCCTCTTCGATTTTCGCTTTGGCTTCCTCGCGGGTCAGCGTGGGCAGAGTACCTGTCAGCACAAATGTAAGCCCCTCCAGCGGTCCCCCGGCTTTGCGTTTTCGCTGGTGCTCGAAGTGCAATCCCGCGGCCCGCAACCTCTCGACCAGTTCCTGGTTCCGGGGTTCCTCGAAGAACCGGCGGATGCTCTGGGCCACCTTAGGACCCACTTCCTGCGCCGACTGTAATTCCTCCTCGCCTGCCCGGGCGATTTCATCCAGGCTTCCGAACGTTTCCGCCAGGATTTCGGCCGTCCGCTCACCCACAAATGGAATGCCCAGCCCGTTGATCACCCTTGGGAGCGGCCGCTTTTTCGAATTGTGGATATTTTCAATTACCTTCTGCGCGGACTTCTGCCCCATGCGTTCCAGTTCGAGCAATTTCTCCGAGGTCAACTCGTACAGGTCCGCTACACTCCTCACCATGCCACGGCCGACAAGCTGGTCCACCAGCGCTTCGCCCATGCCGTCGATATCCATGACGCCTCTGGCGGAAAAATGCAGCACGGATTCTTTCAAGCGGGCCGGACAGTTCGTGTTTACGCACCGGCTGGCGGCTTCCCCCTGCGCCCGTACGATTTCTCCGCCGCAGACCGGGCAGTGCGACGGCATGCGGAAACGCGTCGCGTTCGGAGATTTCTCCGTCACCTTGACGACTTTGGGAATGACATCTCCGCTTCGCTCCACCAGCACGGTGTCGCCGATTTCGACGCCGAGCCTTTCAATCTCGTCCTCATTGTGGAGAGTCGCCCGCGTAACGGTGACTCCTCCCACGATGACGGGGCGCAATCGTGCTACCGGCGTCAGCGTGCCGGTACGCCCCACCTGTACCTCGATATTCTCGACGACAGTGGTCTGCTGGCGAGCGGCATACTTGTAAGCGATAGCCCACCGCGGCGCTTTGGCCGTCCGGCCGAGCTTCTTCTGCTGCGCGATGGAATCGACTTTGGCCACAACGCCATCGATCTCGTAAGGCAATTCGTCGCGCTTTGCTTCCCACACCCGGCAAAATTCGAGCAGTTCTTCGATACCACCGCACACTTTCCAGTGTGGATTCACCTTGAATTGCATGCTCTTGAGCTTGCTGAGCGATTCCGCGTGGCTTGGAAAATACGGCTGGCCGTCCACAAGCAGAAAATAGGCGAAAAAGTCGAGTTTGCGCGACGCGGTGATCCACGGTTCGAGAAGACGCAACGACCCTGCCGCCGAATTGCGAGGGTTGGCATATCGCGGGAGACCCTGCCCGTCGCGCTCTTCGTTCAGGCGCTCAAAAGCGCGGTGGGTCATGATGACTTCTCCCCGCACCTCGAAGCGTTCGAGGGCCGCGTCGCCCGTCACGCGCAACGGCAAGGAGCGAATCGTGCGGGCGTTTTCCGTAACATCCTCTCCCACCAGGCCATCGCCGCGGGTGACTGCCTGTGTGAACGCCCCGTTCTCGTAACGGACAGACATCGAGAGTCCGTCCATTTTTAGCTCCGCCGTGTAGCAGTATTTCTCGCCTCGGAGTCCGTCCCGGACACGGCGGTCGAAATCTTTCAACTCGGTCTCATTCAGCGCGTTATCGAGACTCAACATCGGGGAGAGATGCGGTACTTGCTGAAATCCCTCCCGCGGCTTGCCGCCGACGCGCTGTGTTGGGGAATCCGGCGTTACCAGGTCCGGATGCTCTTCTTCCAGGGCGTGTAGCCGGCGCATGAGACCGTCATACTCGGCATCGCCGATCTCCGGCTCATCCATCACGTAGTACAGATACTCGTGGCGCCGCAGCTCTTCCCTTAACCGTTCGATCTCTCTGCTGGCTGGTGTTGGCATCAACTTATAATGTGGGTATCGTTATCTATAAGAATACAATCCTGATCTACAATCCCACCGCAGGTGCGTTAAAGAAAGGCGATCAGAAACTAAGACGCGCCGTCCAGGTACTTGCCGATCGGGGTTTTGAAGTTCAATTGCGGCCAACCACCGGACCCTTTACCGCCACTCTGATCGCTCGCGAGGCCGTCCAGGAGGGCGCCGATTTGATCATCGCCGCCGGGGGAGACGGCACCATCAATGAGATCGCTAACGGCATGGTTGGGTCGGCTGTGCCGCTGGGAATCCTGCCGGCGGGCACGGCCAACGTGCTTGCGAATGAACTGCGGCTGAGCTCGAAGATGGAAGCCGCCGCGGCTGCGCTGCCCGCATCAACGCCGCGCCGCATCTCCGTGGGCCGGCTGAACGCGGAGGGACGCAGCCGGTATTTCCTGATGATGGCGGGTGTGGGTTTCGACGCGCAGATCGTATATAACTTGAATCTCGATTTGAAGCGTGCACTGGGGAAGATCGCCTATTGGATAGCCGGGTTTCGTATGGCTGCGGCGCGCGTGGCGCAGTTCGAAACACGGTGGAACGACACCAGTATGCAAGGCGGGTTCGCTCTCGCCGCGCGGGTTCGCAACTATGGCGGAGACCTGGAGATCGCCCGCGGTGCCTGTTTACTCGGACACGATTTCGAACTGGTCGTGTTTGAAGGCGATCGGGCAATAACCTATGTGAAGTATCTGGCAGGCGTTCTGACCCGATCCGCACACCGCCTGCGGGGCGTAACCATCACGCGAACGCGTTGCGCCGGATTCTACAGCACCCCGGCGGATTCCCGCGTGTACGTCCAGGTGGACGGGGAATATGCGGGCCGCCTGCCCGCACAAGTCGAGATCGTCGAGAACGCGCTGACGCTGTTGATGCCGCCGGGCTGATGATGCCGGTATGCTATTCTCGATTTGACTGAACGGGAGTATTGCCGCACGTGCAACGGGGTCCTCTGATTTTTCTCACTATTGTGACGCTCGTACTGCTGCCTTTCGTGTGGCAGATTGCGCGGCCCTTCCTCACCCCCTTCCTGCTGGCGGCTATCCTTGCCATCGTCATGGGACCGGTAAAGGAATCGCTCGAGCGCCATCTCGGCCGGCCGGCGCTGGCCACCGTACTGACTACGCTGGCGGCCGTTCTCATTTTTGGCGCTATCGTCGTATTCACCGGGATGGCGCTGACGCGGGAACTGGGCGCAGCGTACTCCGAATTGAATGAGCAATCGATCGAACAGGGGGGATGGACGCCGCTGGTTACGCACACCACGGATCGCGTTTTGACCGTGCTCGAAGACTGGCTCCCCCTGAATCGCGAGCAGATCCGCGCGGAGATGATCGCCCGCCTGAAAGCGCTTACCGGTTTGCTGTTGAAAATGATCGGACCGGTGGTGGAAGGGGTGGTCTCCTTCATCGTTACGGGGTTCTTTATCGCGTTATTTCTGTATTTTCTGCTTCGTTATGGCAAAGCCTGGGTGCAGGAGGTGGCGGAGTTGCTGCCACTGGAGCATGCGACCACAACGAGTCTCTTCCAGACCATCGAAGACGCCATTGTTGCCAATGTGAACGGCGTGATGGCCGTAGCGGTGGCGCAAGGCATTCTTTTAGGGGTTGGATTCTGGCTGGTCGGACTACACTCTCCCGTACTTTGGGGTGTTATCGGCGGCCTCGCCTCCGTGATTCCGATGATCGGCAGCCTGCTCGTCTGGGTGCCCATTGTGATCGCTTTTTTGGCGATGGGCCTTTATTGGAAAGCGATCCTGTTGGCAGCCTGGTGCGCCGTGCTGGTAGGGTCGGTGGATAACGTAGTACGGCCGCTGGTTGTGGGCGGCCGGATCCGGCAGCACCCTGTGCTGATCGGCCTCGCGATGATCGGGGGAGCGAGCGCCTTCGGCGCGCTCGGCATTCTACTCGGCCCGGTAATTGTCTCGCTGTTGATTGCCCTGATTGAAGAGATTCAAAGTGTGAGGGCGTCGAGCAACGCACCGTTGACAACGCCTACAACCACTACTTCGCCTGTGGAAGAACATCCAAGGGCCTGACGTTCCCACGTTAGAACGAATAGCACACCGGCTGGTATTCGGCTGCCGCGGCCGAGGCGAACAGCGCTTCCGGAACCAGTCCGGCAGAATCTATTTCAGGTTCGGATTCAGCCGGGTGCGCCCAGCCGTCGAGAAGCGTGAACAGCAGATTTTCCACTTCGATAAGTGGTGGGTCCACCTGCTCGAAGTTGGCAGTCATGAGGCGGCGCTGAAGGTAATCGTAGAGTTCCGCCAGGTTCCGGCTCACCTCTCCACCGGCTTCGTAGTTCAGGGACAGGTTCAATTCATTGAGCATGGCCGATGCCTTGGCGATCGCCCGTCCGCGTCCGGTAATGTCACCTTCCCGTAGACACTGGCGAGCTTGTCCGGTTGCTTCAATCGCGGCCCGGTAAAGGATGCGTACCAATTGCACCGGGTCTGCTGAAAGGATCTCGCCCTCCAGGTAAGCATCGAACTGGTTATTGATCATCAATCATCGCCTCAAAAACCTTATCGGCTGCGGAGGCGGGTTCTTGGACACAACTTTAAGCGAATACTCCTCTTTTCAGATCCTCGGCGAGGCGCAGGACATACTCCGGCGGAATCTGTTTCACGACTTCCTTGGTCTTGCGATCGACGATACGAAGGATCGTACGGCGGCTTTCGCGATCCAGTGAAAACGTCAACTCCCGGTTTTCTCCCAGCAATTCAGCGGTGTTTACCGCCTTGACCGCCTGAATGAGTTGCTTTCTCGCTGCCAGATCGTCTGATAACAAGGGTGTCGCCGGTAACACCGGCGAGTGGACATTGAGTTGTGTACGACCGATTTCCATGGCAACCTCCGAGGAGGATAGAACTCGCCTCCTCAAAAAGCTCATCGGTCGCGAGCGCCGGAGTTTTAGTAAAAATGAGCCGCGCGGCTCTCAGGCCAGGTTCAAAACTTTCCGCAGGGTTCCGGATTCCTTCTCGATCTTCTTCTGGAGCAGCGTTAACGAATAAATCAACTGCTCCGGCCGGGGCGGACAGCCGGGAACGTAGACATCCACCGGGATGACCTGGTTCACGGGGATGAGTGCGTAGTTGTTGAAAACACCCGTCGAAGTCGCACAGGCGCCCATCGATATGACCCATTTGGGTTCCGGCATCTGCTGGTAGAGCTGCCGTATCACCGGCGCCATTTTGTTCGCGACGCGTCCGGCGATAATCATCAGGTCGGACTGCCGGGGAGATCCACGGAACACCTCTGCTCCAAAACGCGCAATGTCGAATCGCGAAGCCGTCATCGCCATCATCTCGATGGCGCAACAGGCAAGGCCGAAGGTCATCGGCCAGATGGAATTTTTGCGCGCCCAGTTGATGGCCTTGTCTACCGTAGTTAACAGGACGCCATCGGATAGTGGTTCCGCATTCTCGTTGTCGATCCGAGCGAAAAGCTCGGCGGGCTGGCTGATCTCGAAATTTTCCGGCATCGCCTCTCTCTTCGGTCTATTATCCCATGCCTGAAACGGAACCTCAGCCGGTACAATCCATTAGAGAGATGCCTGTCCGCTCGCTGTCCTTCCATAGTCATTCAACGTATGAAGAAAGCCTGCTCTTAGCCGCGAAATTGTGGGGAGTCGAGCCGGATTTCTGGGACATTTGGGGGAATTATCACGCGATTCCCGCCGAAGTTCAGCGGGCCATTCTGGAATCCATGGGGGTCGAAGCGGGCAGCGCGGAGACCTTGAACCGGATTATTTCCGGCCGGCTCCAACGCGAATGGGGTTCCTATACCCCGCAGACGCTCGTCGTCAGCGAGAACAGTGCGCATTTTCCCGTTCGCCTCCCGGAAGCCCAGTCGGAAATCTCCCTCGTTTTCGAGGTGCGCCTGGAGGATGGCACCACTCGTCAATGGCAGGCCCCGGCGGCGGGCGCCGAGACCAGCGCGACCGCCGAAATCGAAGGACGCCGGTACATTGAAAAGCAGGTCGCGGCCGAAAAACTTCCGCTTGGGTATCATCACCTTACCGTTCGAGCCGAGGTGGACGGTGTTGAATCCGCCACGCGCCTCATCGTCTGTCCCGACCGGACATACACCCCACCCGATCTCTCGGATGGGGGGAAAGCAGCGGGAATTGCCGTTGCCCTTTACGGTCTCCGGTCCGAAAGGAACTGGGGCTGCGGAGACTTCACGGACCTGCACGGCCTCATCGATTGGGCCGCCGAGGATGCGGGATGCAGCCTCGTCGCGCTGAACCCTCTGCATGCCATTCCAAACCGCGCGCCGTACAACACCAGCCCGTATCTTCCCAACTCCAGCTATTACCTGAATTTCATCTATCTCGACGTCGAACGCCTGGAGGATTTCCAGAAATCGGAGTGCGCCAGGCGGCTGATGCAAAGCCCGGGCGTGCGGAACGAGATTCAGGCTCTGCGCGATTCGCAGTACGTGGAATATGAACGGGTTGCGTCCCTGAAGCTGCGGATGCTCAAAACCGCATTCCGCCGCTTTCTGCGCGAAGAGTTCCGCCGGGATACACACTCTGCCAAACGCTTTCAGGAGTTTGTAGAGAAGGAGGGCGTGCTGCTCGACCGTTATGCCGTCTATTACGCCCTGGACGAGTGGCAGCACAAAAAGAACCCCGATGTGTGGGTGTGGCGGCAATGGTCCGAGGAGTATCAGAGTCCGGAATCACCCGCCGTGCGGGACTTCGCAAAACAGCATTGGCGCAGCGTGCTGTTCTACAAATACATCCAATGGCAGATCGACGCGCAGCTACGCGAGGCGCAACAATACGCGCAGTCGAAGGGCATGCCGGTGGGACTGTACCACGACCTGGCTCTGGCCACCGACAGCTACGGCTCGGACCTGTGGGCGTACGGGAGATTCTATGTAAACGGGTGCCGCGTCGGAGCGCCACCCGATGATTTCTCTCCCAATGGCCAGGACTGGGGCTTTCCACCGCCCAACACGGACCAGCACCGCCGCGATGGCTACCGGCTCTTCACCGAATCCATCCGCAAGAACGCGCGGCATGGCGGTGCCTTGCGAATCGATCACGTGATGCGCTTCTTTCATCTTTATTGGATTCCGGAGAACCAGGACGCGCGAAACGGAGCTTATGTTCAGGACTATTACGACGACCTGATCCGTATTCTTGCTCTCGAGAGCGTTCGCAATCAGTTTGTCGTCATTGGGGAAGACCTGGGAACCGTCGCCGACTACATCCGCGAGACGCTGGAGCGCTTCGGCGTGCTCAGCTACCGGTTGCTCTACTTCGAAAAGGACAAGGGAGGAAATTTTCTTCCGCCGGATCGCTATCCTGTACAGGCGCTGGTGTCGGTATCGACGCACGATTTGCCGACGCTGGCGGGTTTCTGGTCGGGACGCGACATCGAGGCCCGGCGCGAAGTGGGGCTTATCGACGAGGCCGCACGCTCCCGTCAAATGGAAGAGCGGCAAATCGAGAAGCAAAAGATCCTGGACCTGCTGTTTCAATTCCATTTGTTGCCGGAGCCGTATCCCACCACCGCGGCGGACCTTCCGGAACTGACGGGAGAGTTGCACAATGCCGTCGCCGGGTTTCTGGCTTCAACGCCCTCGCGGTTGATGGTTTTGAACCAGGAGGACCTGTTCAAAGACGGCGAACAGCAAAACCTGCCTGGCACAACACATCAATACCCGAACTGGCGGCACAAGATGATGTTTCGCGTAGAGGAGCTGCGCCAGTCGCGCCAGGCATGCGATTACACGAGAATGTTTCGCAATTGGCTGGCGGCAACCGGCCGGCTACGAACGGGCCAGGGAACCGTATAGTTCCGGGCGGCGGAAACGGAACGTGTATTCGAAGCTTGCACGGGCGCAATCCAACAGTTCACGGTCGAAATCAACGACGAGCATGCGCGGTTCGCTTGATTGCCGAGCGCCGCGGGCCAGCACGTTCCCGTCCGGCCCGAGCGCCAGCGCACCTCCGTAGAAACGTTGTTGAACACCGGCGAACGAGACCTCGCCGGTGTAATTCGAGGCGAGTCCAAACACGCCGTTTTCGGCGCACCGCGCACGCAGCACAGGCTCCGCCCATTGCTCCCATCCGGCGGGACCGGGCGGCGGCGGGTCGGCGGCGAAGGGGAAAAGGACGATCTCGGCATTCTGCACCGCCAGCAGCCGGGTCGATTCAGGCAGGAACGCATCGAAACAGATATTGATGCCAATTTTTCCAAGCGGCGTTTCGACGACAGGAGGAGCCGGGCCGCCGTTGTACAGGGGCATCTCGAAAATCGGAATATGCAATTTGCGCCAGGCTCCCAGAAGGCCGTCCGGGCCCACCAGAACATGCGTGTTATAGAGCACGTTTCCGGCATCCTCCAACATGCCGGCTGCGATCATCATGCCGGTGTGGGCGGCGATTTCTGACAGCCGGCGGACCGCGCATCCATTCAAACGTTCCGCCATGCGGCGCGCGCCTCGCAGGGCTTCCCTCAGCCATGCGGAATGCTCACCCTCGGGATGATTGGGGATGAATCCGGTGACGCTCAGCTCCGGAAACAACGCCAGCTCGGCGCCTTGTTCATGCGCACGGCCGCACCACGCCGCCAGTTTTTCGAGATTTTCTTCCGTTGATGCCGTACCTGCGTCGAACTCTACCGCCGCCAGCCGAATGCGATCCCGCATGGGGTGTTCCGCCTCCTCTCCGTATTTAATCGGGTAGGAGCCGTCAACCGCAATGCGGGACCGCTTGCTGGCGCGCGCGGCTCAGTAAGTCCTTTGTTTCTGAGCCGCGACGGTCACGGAGCGGTTGCGCGTATCGAACGAATATACGGCGAATTTTGGAGACAGAACACTAGAATGAAGGAGTGAAAAGGATTGCTGTTTTAACCAGCGGCGGCGACGCTCCGGGAATGAATGCCGCCATTCGGGCGGTGATACGGACATCGATAGGCAACGGGTGGGAGGCCTTTGGAGTGCGCAACGGGTTCGCCGGCCTTGTCGCCGGCACGTTCACGCCGATGGGTAGCCGGGATGTGAGCGAGATCATGCAGCGCGGCGGCACCATTCTCGGGAGTGCCCGTGCCCCTCAATTCGCCGAAGAGAACGTGAGGCGCCAGGCCCTTCACCATCTGGCTGCGAATGGCATTGAAGCGCTAGTTGTAATTGGTGGCAACGGATCGCAAACCGGGGCGCACGCCCTCTCGGCGATGGGCTTCCCCGTCGTTGGTGTCGCTTCCACGATCGATAACGATCTGTACGGCTCCGACGTCACGCTCGGCGTCGATACCGCGCTAAACATTGCGCTCGAAGCCATAGACCGGCTGAAAGTGACGGCCTCCTCGCACCAGCGGGCGTTTTTGGTCGAAGTCATGGGACGGGACTGCGGCTACCTTGCCCTTATGGCCGGGATTGCGGGCGGCGCAGAGGCAATCGTGATTCCGGAGGTTGACCTGCATCCGGACAAGATCGCCGAAGAGGTCCGGGCGGCGCATGAGCGTGGAAAGCCACACGTCCTGATTGTGGTGGCCGAGGGCGCGCACTACAACGGCGAAGCCCTGAAAGAATACATGATTGAAAATCGCAGCCGCGTGGGCTTCCAGTTCCGGCTGACGATACTGGGCCATGTGCAGCGCGGCGGAACGCCTACTTTCGCCGACCGCATGCTCGGCACGCGGCTGGGCGCGGCTGCGGTGGAGCAGATTGCAAAGGGCAACACAGGTGTGCTGGCCGGTGTGCAGGGCGGCCAAATCTCCACAACCCCGTTGAGCGAAGTGGTGGTTCGAAAGAAGCCGCTCGACATGAGCTTGTTGGAGCTTGCGGGCGTGCTCGCGATGTAGCGATTGCCGGGGCCGCGCGTCGGGCCTATGCTGGTGTGGACAAGGAGCGCGTTCATGAACCGAAGAACGTTTCTGGCTTCCACCGCCGCGGCTGCCGGACCGGCGCAGCCTGCACAGAAGCTGGCTATCAATGGCGGAACGCCGGTTCGCACCACACCGCTGGCGGCCCGCCATTTCGGCCCGCTATATTACGACGAAAAGGAAAGGGCCGAACTCCTGGAAGTTCTCGAGACAAGGCGTCCGTTCCGCTGGTGGGGTGCGGGGAAAGAGCCGCCGGCGAAGGTCGCTAATTTCGAGAAGGAGTTCGCCGCTTTCATGAAGGTGCGCTATGCGCTGGCTGTCACATCCGGGACGGCGGCGCTGGAGTGCTCGATGGCCGCCCTCGGTATCGGACCGGGAGATGAAGTGATCCTGCCCTCCTGGACCTGGCACTCCTGCGCAAGTTCGGTGATCCGCGCCGGCGCGTTGCCGGTCTTCGCGGAGATCGACGAATCGTTCAATATCGATCCTTCCGATATCGAACACCGGATCACGCCCGCCACGAAGTTGATTATGGCGGTCCATCTTCAGGGCAATCCCGCCGATATGGACCGCATTCTTGCGGTCGCACGCAAACATCGGATTCGTGTGCTCGAAGATTGCGCGCAGAGCGTGGGAGGCAGCTATAAAGGGCGTCCGCTGGGTTCCATCGGGGAGATTGGCATTTTCAGTCTTCAACTGAGTAAGACCATCACCGCGGGCGAGGGAGGCGCGGTGGTGACGAGCGACCCCCTGCTGTTTGAGCGGGCCGCGCGGTTTCACGATACCGGCGCGATCCGCAAGCCTCACGAAGACTGGATTGGCGAGGTCCGTGACGAAGGGTTTGCGGGAACGAACTTCCGGATGAACGAGTTCAGCGGCGGCGTGCTGCTGGCCCAATTGCGAAAGCTCGGCATGATTGTGAACTCCTGCCGCGCCAACGCACGGCGAGTCTATGACGGGATTCGCGATCTGCCCGGAGCGCGTTTGCGCACGCTGCCCGACCCGTCCGGCGAAATTGGTTCCGCGGTCTTTCTCGGCTTTCCGAATAAAGACCGGCGTGACCGTTTCGTGGAGGCTATGACGAAAGAGAACGTGCCTGCCAGGCCGCCGGGCGGATCCGTGATCCTGCCGGTTCAAAAATACATCATGGCGAAAAGAACGCCGCATCCGGCATGGCCGTCGTTCACGTCCGAACGGGGCCGGGCCATCCAGTATGGACCCGCGGCTTGTCCCCGGACCATCGATATTCTGGACCGGTTCGCAGGGGTCTCCATCGATCCGAAGTTCACCAAAGCCGATACGGACGACATCGTCGCGGCGATACGGAAGGTTTATCCCGCGCTTTCGGCCGCGTGATACGAGCTTCGGACCAGGGGTCCGGATTCGACGTGGCGGAACCCCATTTCGAGACCGTCTATGCGATATTGGTCGAATTCCTCGCGTGGAACATAGCGGATGACCGGAAGGTGCTTAGGCGACGGGCGAAGATACTGTCCCAGCGTGAGGATGTCGACATCGTGGGCGCGGAGATCGCGCATGACTTGCAAAACCTCATCGCGCGTCTCTCCCAGCCCGAGCATCAGCCCCGACTTGGTGGGGATTTCCGGGCGGCATTTCTTCGCATACGCCAGCATCTCGAGCGAGCGCTCATATCTTGCGCCCAGCCGGACCTGCCGGTACAAGCGAGGTACCGTCTCGGTGTTGTGATTCAGCACGTCCGGCGCGGCACTCATTACGAGTTCCATGGCGGCTTGCGAACCCTGGAAATCCGGAATCAGCACTTCCACTCTGCAACCGGCGACACGGTGACGAATCGCCTCGATCGTGAGCTTGAATAACTCCGCCCCGCCGTCCTTCCGGTCGTCGCGATTCACGCTGGTGACTACGGCGTAACGCAAGCCCAGCGCGGCGACAGCCTCGGCCACGCGCCGGGGCTCGTCGTAGTCCACCGGTAACGGCCCTCCCTTTTGCACCGCACAGAAACCGCAGCGGCGCGTGCACACGTTTCCAAGAATCATGAACGTTGCGGTGCGGCGGTTCCAGCACTCGCCGACATTGGGACAGGCCGCGCTCTCGCACACTGTATGCAAACGCAACTCGTCCACCAGCGTTTTCAGCTCGCGGTAATTTTCGCCACCGGGAGCGGGAGCGCGCAGCCATTTAGGCCGTTGTGGAGTTGTTTCCAGAGTAACCAGCACTACGCTTCATTTTAGCGCGCGAAGCCGTTCTTCTATGCCTGCTACGAACGTTGCGTCCTTCACGAGCGGGATATTCGCGGTCACGCTGGCAAGAGCTCCGATGAGCGTCGCCTGCGCCAGCGCCTTTGCCGTTTCCATTTCCGGTGCGAACCTGGGCGGCGCGGCGGCTTCGAGCTTTTCGATTTCCAGTTGGAGGCCGCGCGTGCACTCCATCACCTCCAGGGGTACGAGCGTCGCTTTCTGCAATGCTTCCTGAAGGTGCTTCTCCCGTTCGGCGCCCGGCCTTTTTCGCGCCGACACCACCGCTTCATAAGCGGCGCTGTCCCGTGTGACTGCTTCCTGAAGCAGTCGCCGTGCGTCTTCGAAGACGGCATCGGGTTGGTCGGCCATTCGCGCCACCATGGCGCCCAGAGCGGCGGCCATCGCCGCTGCCGCGGCGGATGCGCTTCCTCCGGCAGGCGCGGGCGTGGGAGCGGCCAGCGCGTCGAGAAAATCGTGCAGGCCCGTTTCGGAAGCCGCCACATCCGCCAACCGGTTCTCCAGGATCGTATGGGTGTGGAAGCTTTCGAAACGCAGGTAGTGCTCGGCCGTCATTTCGATGGCTTTCTTGGGCACAAGCCCAATCAACTCGCTGCCCACGATGGGTACACCAAACCGGCTGGCTTCGAGGCTCACCATTTCGAACACGCGGTGAATGGGCGTTTGTTCGAAGTCCGTCAAATTCATGGAGACCTGAACAATGCCGCGAGATTCCAGCGCAAGGCCCAGCGCTTTCACATACCGGAGCCCGCCCGATGAAAAGCGCACGGCGCGTGCTATGTGTTTGGCAATTTCGAGATCGGACGTACCGAGGTTGATGTTGAAGGCAATCAGAAATTTCCGGGCTCCCACTACGGTAGCGCCGGCGGTCGGGTGCAGCGCCGGTCCACCTACATCCGGTACGCGCTCCGCATCCGTCATCACCGCCGAGGAGAGCCCCTCGAAATTTCCGCGCCGTATGTTCTCCAGGTTGGTGTTCCGCGGTTTCGTGGCTGCCGCCTCGTAGAAATACACGGGCACGTTCCATCGGGCCCAGATCTGCTCGCCCGTCCAGCGCGCGATTCGAACGCAATCGTCGAGGGTAACGCCTTCGACGGGAACGAAAGGAACCACGTCGGCCGCACCGATTCGCGGGTGCACGCCATTGTGCGCGGTGAGATCGATTAACTCGGCTGCTTTGCCAACGGCGCGAACGGCAGCTTCGCCAACGGCTTCGGGCGCGCCCACGAATGTAATCACGGAACGGTTGTGGTCAGGGTCCAACTCACGGCTCAACACAAACGTTCCCGGCACCGAAAGAATAGCGTCTGCGACAGCCTCCACAACGTCACGATTGCGGCCTTCCGAGAAATTCGGAACGCACTCCACTAACTGTCTGGCCAAAAATGCCTCCAACGGGGCCGCTCCCTCACGGTCGCGGCTCAGAAACCGAGCCGTGCGCGTTAGCAAGCGGTCAGACTACGACCTCGCCCGCACGGTAGATCGGGACGCCCTTCCTAATTGTTATCGCCACCAGGTTCGTTCCGCACCAATACGATAGTTCCCGGTAATCGGAAGCGTCCAGGATTAGCAGGTCCGCCTGCTTCCCGTATTCAATGGAGCCTACCTGGCCGGCTCGCCGAAGGGCATGAGCACCGTTTACGGTGGCGGCCGAAACGCACTCGGCGGGTGTCATTTGTAATTGCGCGCAGGCGAAGGCTATGACGGCTTGCATATTCGAGGTGCAAGCGATCGAGGAATCGAACCCCGTGGCCAGCGCTACGGCTGCACCGTGGTCGATCAGTTCCCGGGCAGGCGGCAGGTGCCCGGTTTTTCCAAGTAGGATGCCGGGCGTCAGGGCCGCAACCGTGTTCGAACGGGCGAGCAGAGCGGCGTCCACCGTGTTCGCGTAGTCGAGATGGTCCACGCTGACCGCGCCGGCTTCGACAGCAACGCAAACGCCCTCATCATGCGTTTTAGTTTGAGCGTGGACCTTTAGCAGAAACCCTTGCTGCTTCGCGCAGGCCAGATATTTGCGGCATTGTTCCGGCGAAAAGCCGTCCGGCCCGCAGTGAATATCGACGAAACGTGCGAGTTTGCGGGATCGTATGACAGGGAGCATCTCTGCGCAAATCCAGGCGAGATACTCGCAGGAGCCGCTCGATTCCGGTGGGACGCGATGTGCGCCGAAGTACGTCGGCTCGATATCGGCAATCGTCCCATTGAGAGAGTTGAAGGTGCGCAGGCATTTCAACTCCCCGGCCTGATCCAGCAAGTAACCTGATTTAGCTTCAATGGTGGTGGTTCCGTGCCGGACAAAGGCCCGGATTGCTTTGGCTGCCCAAAACTCTCGCCGGCGGGCGGAGTTGCGCCGGACCTCGCGCATCGTAGCATCAAATCCTCCGCCCGCTTTTCGAATCGCGTCCTCGCCGGCGCCGGCTAACCGCATCTCATGATCGGTCATACGCGGGGTGCCGCTGATGAGGTGCGTGTGGCTGTCCACAAACCCGGGCATTACCACCTGTCCGGACGCATCGATCACGTGGGCCTTCCGCGACTCCGCCAGATTTTCCACGCGCCGGCTGGTGCCAACTTCCACAACGACCCCATTGCTGATCAGAACAGAGCCGTCCTCGATAATTCCAAGGTCCCGGAGCGCGGAGCCGCGGCGCGGCCCACTTGGGCCCCGAAGCGTCAGCAGTTGCCTTGCCCCACGTATCAGAAGATACTTGGTTTGCGTCACACTGCCTCGCTGTCCAATACCGTGCCAAGGCTCTATTGCGCTCGTATTCTAGCGCAACCGGCCCCGCGTGTAGCCGCTCATGCCGTAAGCTGGTGGACAGGAGATTCCAGACCGACTTGATTCAATCCCCGCCGGCGGGACGGTGGGACTTTCTCGCAAAGCCGCGCCGGTTTTTGAGCCCCATCTTTCGATACTGGATGGAAACCGAAGTCCATGTTTACGGGCTTTCGATCGGCGCCAGTGTGCTGCTGTCTTTCTTTCCGTTTCTGATCGTCATGGTGTCGCTGTGCCGGTACGCGCTTCAATGGCCCGCCGCCGAAGGCGCCATCTATCTCGCGCTGGAAGACTATTTTCCGGGCGAAATGGGCAACTTCATCCGCCGGAACCTGCGGGCTACGGTTGCCTCGAGGGGGCCGTTTCAGGTGATCAGCGTACTGCTGCTCCTGTTTACCGCGAATGGCATTTTCGAGCCGCTGGAAGTCGCGTTGAATCGTGTCTGGGGGTGCGCGAAGAACCGGAGCTACGTCCGGAACCAACTGGTGAGCCTGGGATTGATCTTCGCCTGTGGAACCCTGGCGATGATTTCCATGATCTTAACGGCGATGAACCAGACATTTCTCACCCGTCTCGTGGGAACGAACACCGTTACCGCGGCGTTTCTGGGTGGCGTGCTTTTCAAAATGGCCGCCATCCCGATCTCCATTCTGATTCTTCTGCTCGTTTACTGGCTGCTCCCCAATTGCAAGGTTCCCA
>DASTMK010000537.1:0-3485 GCA_035714225.1 Bryobacteraceae bacterium
AGGCCGCTTTGGAGCGGTCCATCGTTTCACGCAGTGCCGCTTTTTTTTCCTTGGAAACCTCCCCGGGATTCAGGGCCGCAAGCACGCCGGAACCTTCAGAAGTGCCCGCTTCGGCAACGAAAACGTGCTGGTTGTCCGAGACAAGCTCGGTCAGCAACAGGTCGAACCCGCCGGCCGCTTCCGGACCACTGCCCATTGACGCACAAAAACAGGTGGGCGCAGGATCGCTGCAATTCACCGCCACGATGAAAATCCGGCTGCGCGCCGCGACATATGCCGCATCGGGATACCGGTCTTCCGCCAGGACGCGGTCGAGGATGCTGAGCGCACGGAGTTCGCAGCTTCGCACACCAATAAAGGCAAGCTTGGGCGCAGGCGCCGGATTGTCGAGAATCCGGAATACGCCGTTCTCCCGCTCAGCTCTGAACAGACGCAACTCCGGCGGGTGCAGAAAGCGCTTCAAGCTGTCCGCACCAGGCACATACCCGAATACCGCATCATCCTCCCGCCTTTTCAGGCGGCAGGATGCGCGTTCCTGTTCGCTGGTCCATCCGGAGGGCAGCTCTTCGCAATGTTTTATGTAGTCGTACTGAATGGTTCCATTCCTGATGGTGGGACCGACGATTCGAAATTCCTGGGATTCAAGGACAGAGAAGAGCTGTTCGAGGGCCGCCGGATTCAGAATAGACTGCTTCCGTATTGCAGCTTTGGCCGTCATGATAACCGCCGTGCCACAGAGTCAGCACTTGGCGTACCACAGTTAAGCAACTAAGAACACTGAAGTTTCCTCACCCGCGAAACGTAATGGGTGAAACTACGCGATTTTAAGATCTTTTTATCGTCAATTAGCGCACTCACTTCCTTCGTACCGCGCGCAATGACTCAACGCTCTAACTCCACCGTGATCAGCAACAATTCGTGTACACGAGGAGAATGCTCATCGGTTGAGACGTCAATTCGAAGTTCCGCCTTCCCGACAATCGTTCCGGCCGCTGCCGCGCGGAACTGTTCCATCAAGTATTCGGGACTGATACCAGCCAAAGCGCCAATCGAAACTTCCACGGCCTTCACCGTCGACGCATTGTTGTCGTGAGCCAGTGCAACCACCTTGTCGATCAAGCCGGAGATCAGGGATGATTCGTGCACGCCGTGACCTCGTCTACTCCGTCGATGACCACCCCTAACGGCATCACTTCGCAATTCTTGTGGTCGACGGCATTGTAGGTGTTCGTACTGGATGGTTTTGTTAGTAGTAGATCCGAAGGCTTTGGCGTCAGCACGAACTGCGTCGGTGTTGCAGTTGTGGCTGCCATGGCAACCTTCGATCACAGGAAAGCACGTGGCGTGCCAGAATGAATTGACCACTCCCTCACGGTCATGGCTCAGAGAAATTTGTTATTACCGCAGCACTTGCGATCAAGCCGCGCGTGAGCGAGCGGCCGGTTAACCCATGTAACAGAGAGAATGGGGTGAAATAACGCGATTTATAGATCCGGATCTCGTTAATTGACTCACCTATCGATCCGCCCCGGCGGCCTGGCGCTTTTTTTCATATTCTTCGAAGCGTCCGCGGTATTCTTCGAATCCTGAACGCCCCATCAACCCATAGGTGAACTTCTTTCCGAGCTCGACTCCCTCCTGATCGAAGGCGTTGATGTCGAGTAATTCGCCCGCGAACGCGGTCTCAAATTCCATGAGTTGCAGGAACGCACCAAGATGCTCCTCGTCAATCCGGTCGAGGGTGAAGGTGCAGTTCGGGCGCCCATTTCCAGTGAGAGCCGCCGCCGTGGAGACGCGCTCGGCCTGAATCAATTTCTCCAGGCTCTGTCCGGCCAGAGAATCGAAAGCTTCCAGGCCTGTGCGATTTTTCGGGATCTTGCCCGCGTCCGGGAACCTGCCGACGGCCCAGAAGGAGAAGACTTTATCGTTCGGGCCTTCCATATACAACTGAACCTGCGAATGCTGGTCTGTGGTTCCGAGCGCTGCCACGGGCGTCTGACCGGCGTAGATGGCCTTGCCTTTGCGGTTTCTGGCTTTGCCGAGCGATTCCGCCCATAGCTGCCGGAACCAGAAAGCCAATCCCCATAGCCGGTTTGAGTAGGGGAAGGCCACCTGAATCGTTTTGCCCTTTCGGGTCAGGAGGAGGTAGTGGAGCAGTGCCGCCCGTAAGGCCTGATTTTCGGCCAGGTCCTCCTGCCAGCAGGAGTGCGTCATGGCGGCAGCGCCTTTCGACAGCTTTCGAATATCGATTCCGATCAGCGCCGCCGGAACCAGACCGACGGGCGACAGCACGCTGAAGCGCCCGCCGACGTTATCGGGGATATGAAATGTCCGGTAGTTCTCTGCGGTCGCGAGCGTTTTCAGGTCACCTTTGCCGGCCGAGGTGACCGCCACGATGCGCCGGCTTGCCTTCTTGCCTAATTTCCGCACCATCCAATCGCGGACCACCAGAAACGTGGCCACCGTTTCGGCGGTACTACCCGATTTCGCGATGACCACCACCAGGGTCTTTTTGGGATTCATCGAATCGAGAGCCGCCGCGATAAAGGACGGATCGACGTTGTCGAGAATCACGAGGCGTGGAAATTCCGCGGAGTACTCACCCTGCACCGGGTGCGGACCGCGCATGCCGTTGTCGAGCGCCCATGCCCCCAGCGCGCTACCCCCGATCCCGACCACGCACACGGTATCGTATGAGCCCCGCACTTCTTCCGCAAACCGCCGTATCTCTTGAATCGTGTCCTTTTGAAACGGCAGGTGAGGAAATCCGTAAAGGCCCTGTTCGCTCGACTTCCGGAAACCGGCCAGCGCCTCCTGAGCCGCCCCGCGGGCGCTGTCGATCTCCCGGGCCGTGAGGCCATTCTTTTCGCCCACCATAGCGGCGAGCATATTCGTGTGGTCGAAATGAATACTCATGATGGATTTTACTTGCCTGTGTTTCCCCGTTTAGAAGCGGAGCCGCGCGCGTGAGCAAGCGGTTTTCGTCCTTTTTCGGCAGCCTGCTACAGCCGGTAGCTGGGAAACGTGCCGGAAATGTGATCCTGCCAGGCCAGGCTCTCTTCATCGCCCAGAGCCCACAGGATGCCCAAGCCCCCTGCCAGTATGGCAAGGCAGGTACCGCCCAGTCGAGCCCAGCGTTGCTTTACCGTGGGCCGGTGCCCGTCGAAGTTCAGTAGTGTGAGACCCGTCCAGTTCATTCCCGGAGTCTCTTTTCGCGCAATGCAGCAGATGGCGCTGTAGAAGAAATAGAGCAGCGCCGGAACGGCAAACAGCACGGGGACGGTCTGCTTCGTAAAGCGGAGTTCTCCCCCAGCGAAGTAGTACATCGACGTCACGACACCGCTGGCAATTACCACGATGCTGAGATCGAGTGCCACCGCAAGCAACCTGTGCACCAGCGAAGCCACCGGCGCATCGCAACATACTTCGGCTTCGACGGAGGTCCGCAAAAGCCTGCTCGAGGAAGCAGCCGGAGCGGGAAAATC
>DASTMK010000538.1:0-5974 GCA_035714225.1 Bryobacteraceae bacterium
CGCCGGTTTCCGTGTTCGCAAATCGTCAACCGGCCTTGGGCATCGAGCGTCAATCCGTTGGATCCCCGGAACACACCGGGCGCAACACCGATCCGGTCGCATCCGCTGGGTTTGCGAAATACCTCGATGCCCGTATCGGGACTCCACTTATAAATCGTGTTCTCCGGGATATCGCTGAACAGCAGGTAGCCCTCGGGAATCCAGACCGGACCTTCGGTGAACGAGAATCCGCCGGCCAGTTTCTCAATCGCCGCCGATTCAGAGACAATCGCATCCAGTGCGGAATCGAGGCGGACAATCCTTCCGCTTTTCGCCTGTATCGCATCAACGCTCATCGGTTGGGTCTCCTTTGCCATTGCCAGATTGTATCCCAGCGCCTCCCAATAGAGACGCGCGACACGCTCCAAATTGTGCTCCCGTTCAATGTAAGACGCCGCACGGCATCCAATTTCCCGCGCCGCGGCGGGGTTTTGTGCCAGCCAAAGCATAAGCGCCGCCAGGGTGCGCTCTTCGTCCGGGTCCGCCGCGATGCGCAGGCACATGTTTTCCGGAAATCGCGACGTCTCCGGAGTGTCCGTGAGAATAACCGCCTTTCCCGCTCCCATGGCGCGGATGGTGATTCCCGATGTCTCGCCTGCCGCCGGGTGCCGCAGATTGATGCACACGTTCACACGCGTGATCAGGGCGTCGAATTCCTGTTGAGGTGTGGTGCCGGTGTATATCACTCCGGGCGAGGCCAGCAAAGGCTCGGCCGCTCGTTCGAGATCCGCCGAGGCGAACGATCCCGCAACCAGAAGGGCCGCATTCGGCTGTGCCCGGCGCACCAGGCGAAAGGCGCGAAGCACCGGCATCAGGCGCTTCGATTCCCGCAGATAGCCAAATACGCCAAACACAAAGTGATGCGGCCCGAGCCCCAGACGATCTTTCAACCGGCCCACCCCGATCGCGGCGGCTGCAGCGCGATAGAGATGCGGAATCTCGAAAACGCGCGCCCTGGGGCAGTGCAAACGTACCATCGCGGCTGCGCCCGGGTTGTGCACAACAACGCCGGTAGAAGCTTCGACGATCCGCTTCAGCATCGGGTACCGGAAATACTCCCTGGTTGCGGCAGACCGGGCGCGCCCGCGCCACAGGTCTTGCGCGGCATCGCGCATCCATTCACCGTAGTTGTACACGAATTCGTCGATGTATTGTTCCTTGCTCAGAGATCCGAGAAGGAAATGGTGCAGCACGGCGTCGTGCAGCACGATGACACGCGGCTGTTCGAGCGCCCTCCGGTAAATTTCCCGGTGCAGCGGGTTGTTGCCGAGATGATAGAGGCGCACGTCCGCCTCCGCGGGGTTCACATCCACGCGGCCGAACCCGCGCATGGCTTCGATCAGCGTGGCGGAGTAGTCCGCCACGCCGGTATTCGCCGGTGGAAGAGGCGAGTAGAATCCGGTTCTCACTGCCGCTTTCGCTCGCCGAAAAGCGCCGTACCTACGCGGATGTGCGTGGCTCCCTCCTCGATGGCCGCCTCGAAATCGTGGGACATGCCCATCGACAGCCCGTCGATGCTGTTTCGTGCGGCAATCTCGCGCAAACGGCGAAAGTACGGGCGCGCCTGCTCCGGATCGTCAGACCAGGGGGGCATAGTCATGAGGCCCGTTAGTTTCAGGTTCGAACAGGCGCGGACTGTTTCAATTAAAGCCGGTAGTTCCTCCGGGGCCGCACCCGTTTTCGTCTCTTCCTCCGACAGCTTCACTTCGAGCATCACTTCCAGCGTGCGTCCCGCTTCATCCAGGCGCCGCGCCAGCTTGGAACGGTCCACTGTTTGGATCGTGTGAAAGATCTCCGCCGCCCGCCGCGCCTTATTCGATTGCAGGTGCCCGATGAGATGAAACCGCGCGTCGTCCAAATGCTTCACAGCATCCCATTTGGCATCAAATTCCTGCACGTAATTCTCACCGAAATGACGCAACCCCAGCGCGTACGCATCCACAATGGCCTGTGCCGGAAACACTTTGGTAACGGCAATCAAAGTGATCTCCTCGCGTTTGCGCCCCGAGCGTCCAACGGCGCGGAGGATTCGTTCCTCCACAGCTTCCAACCTGTCTTTCAAGTGGGTCAAATATAATAATGACGGATGTCCATGGACTCCGGCGAAGCCCCCCGGCGCGAAGCTCAGGAGGCGTGCCAGGCGATTGAGCGTTTTCTCAAAGCCAGCAGTGAACCCTTCCTGCAAGAACCCGGAGAAGATAACCTGCCGCTACGGGGAGATAACCACGTCATTGAATGGCAGGGAAGCCGTCTTGTGTTGCAGGCGTGGGACCAGAAGCGAAACCTGGTACGGCGCATCACAGCCGTCGGTGCGGAGCGGCCCGGCCGCCTGGATGTCGTCACGGAGAAGTTCGGGAAACGGCCGGGAACGCTGACCTTTTTCGATGCCGGACGCCCGGCGAATCAATTCCTTGGAAAGAGGGCCGCGCGGCTTGCCTTTCGCGAGCATTTCCGGCGTTTCCTCCGGCGGCGGTTCACGGATTGGAGACTCTGCGAGCTTACGACGGAGCAGGATCTTGAACACAGCCTGTCGCCCAGCTACGCTCGCGCTTTTCTGAAAAAGGGCCAGCAGGGCATAGCGGCCATCGGCTGCTCCGCGGAGTCCAACGCCGAAGGACTGCTGACGTTTGGACTGATTTGGCTCGACTATCTCCGGCAGCGCGAGCGAAAACACACCATCGAGGGACTGCTGC
This sequence comes from Bryobacteraceae bacterium, assembly GCA_035714225.1. GTDB lineage: Bacteria > Acidobacteriota > Terriglobia > Bryobacterales > Bryobacteraceae > CAADGY01. The sequence continues at coordinate 2,733 of DASTMK010000538.1, forward strand.
TGTACCTGCCTGCTGGCATCGAGCAGAACACCTGCCTCCGCCTGCGATGGTTGAATCCGCGATCGGCCACCTTCCAGGTATTCGTATTTTCCGAACAAGGAGTAGACGACTGCGTGGACCTGCGCGACTACGGGAATACGGACACCCACATGGAGCCGTGCCTGTCCGCGGATGCGCTGTGTCCTCCGGATCTGGCAGAGCTGGCTCGGCTTATTTCAGGAATTCACGACGTCACAACGCTGGCCTCCAAGAACGGGGAGTTGAGCTTCCGGATTCGTGGGCTTGAGTTCGCCCGCATTGCCGGCGGGTGCCTTCAATTCGGCATCGAAACCAAGCAGATTGGGACGGCGTCTAATTTGCGGGAGATCGAACGTTTGGTTTCTGAAGTCGCACGCTTGCGCAGCGGACAGGCGTGCGATCGTTCAAATCCCTTCTATTCGCGCGATCCGGAGGCCTGGCTGGAGTCACAGGTGCGAACGCACATGGAGGAGTTGGAACCTTCTCTCCTGCCCAATCCTGTGTACGGCCAGGTCCCGGCATTTGCCGCCGGAAACCGTGGTGTCATAGACATGCTGGGTGTCGACCGGCAGGGCAGGCTGGCGGTACTGGAACTCAAGGCGGAGCAGGACATTCACCTGCCGATACAGGCCCTCGACTATTGGATTAGAGTGAAATGGCACCTGGACCGCGGCGAGTTCTCCGGGCAGGGATATTTTCCGGGAATCCGTCTCTCCGCGGAGGCGCCAAGGATGCTGCTGATTGCGCCGGCGCTTCAGTTTCACCCGGCAACGGAGTCGATCCTGCAATACTTCTCCCGCGAGATAGAGATTCAGCGCCTGGGCCTCGGCCCGGACTGGCGCGGCACGCCAAAGGTGGTATTCCGCGCGTTTGGCGCACAGCGCCCGGGGTAAAATTCACAGCATGGCGGAGACGATGTTTAAACAGATCCGGCAGGCAATCACCAGCCTGAATCCAGAAGAGGTGCGTGCAACTGCCGAAAGGCCGGTTCACATCGCCCTCATCGCATCCACAAGCCAGGGATATGCGGAAATGGAAGATTTTCTGCTGCCCGGAAATATCTCTCACGATAAACGGATGGAAGCGATGAACACGCTCCATCGCGTGGGTGATATCGGAACGCCGCACAATTTCGATCTCGAAATCTATGAGGAAGGACTGCCGCATTCCGAAACCGGTTTTACCTTCAACCCGCGCGATCCGGGGCAGACCGTCAGCGAGATTCTTGCCGTGCGCGACGACCTGGGTTTGGCTTTGGCTCGCTACTATCCCGCTTTCCGCAAAGCGGTGTCCCATCATCTTGTCAAGACAGTTTCGAAAGAGAATGCGCTTTTTTCGCTTGCGACGGCGCTGCCCAATGTTTTGCCATCCGCGGTGGCTTTGCCGTGGGCCCTTGGCGAGTTCGCATCCGACACGGCTTTTCTCACAACCAACCAGATCCGTATGGCCTTCCTGATGGCCGCTGCCAGCGATCGCGCCGTGGGCTATCGCAACCAGAAGTCGGAAATCGCGTCGATCATCGCGAGCGCATTCGGCTGGCGTGCTCTGGCACGGGAGCTTGCCGGGAAGATCCCGTTTGGCGGAGGGCTGCTGCCGAAAGCGGCCATTGCTTACGCGGGAACCTATGTTGTCGGGTCTTCGATCGAACGATACTACCGCATCGGGTACGGATACTCCCGATCCGAGCGAAAAGCCATGTTTGGCGATGCTTACGAGAAAGGGCGCCGTGTCGCGGGCACGCTACTCGAGAATATAAAACGGCGTGAAGGAACCGCCATTGAGCCCGGGACGTCCAGTTAGTCTGACCGGCTGTCTGAGCGGTTGTCTATAATCAGATTTACCGGATTGCCTAGAGGTGGACTATGATCCCGAGACTGAGCGCCGTTTTCCTGTTGGTTTTTTCAATTGGACTCGCCGATACCTTGACCCTGCGAAGCGGCAGGACGGTTGAGGGAACTTTTTTGGGCGGGGATTCCCGCCAGATCCGGCTGGCCGTCGGCGACAAGATAGAGTCCTTCGACATCCGCGACGTATCGGGTATCCAGTTCGGTGCTCCACAGGCCGCGCCGGCACCCGCTGCCGCGCCCACTGCTGCGACAGTCTCGCCGGAGCCGGTTTCGAGCACCGCTCCGCGCAAAGCGGAGATTCTCCGTCCTGAACCTGCGGCCACAACCACGGCATCCAGCGCGTCTTCGACAGCCCGTGAGATCCCGGCGGAGACGGCGATCGTCATACGAATGATCGACGACGTAGATTCCGAGCGTGACAGTGTAGGCAAGACCTTTCGAGCCAGCCTGGACGAGCCCGTCATGGTGAATGGCGAAGTGGTTGCTCCTCGCGGCAACGATGTGACGGTGAAACTGGTGTCCGATGAGCAGTCCGGCCGCCTGACCGGCCGCACGGAACTGACCCTCGATCTCGTGTCGTTGCAGATCGGCGATAAGACCGTCGATATCGATACGCAGGCGGTCACCCAGGCCAGTGAATCGCGGACCGGGCAGAGCGCGAAAGTCGTCGGTGGCACGGCGGCGCTCGGAGCCATTATCGGAGCGATTGCGGGAGGCGGCAGGGGTGCCGCCATCGGAGCGGTATCCGGCGCCGGCGCAGGCACCGCCGTCCAGGTCCTCACGAAAGGACAGAAGGTTCGCATCCCGTCGGAGACACGGCTTCAGTTCACTCTCCAACAGCCCGTCCGCCTGTAAATTCGGGCGGCGGCCGGGCTGCACGATCTCATGCAGACTGCTATTGTTACCGGGGCGAGCCGCGGCATCGGCCGTGGCATCGCCAAAGAGTTGTCCCGCACGCACCGCGTGATTGCGACGTTCAAAGGCCGACGGGACGCGGCCGAGTCGCTTCGCCAGGAAACCGGCGTCGAGATTTTTCAATGCGACATCGCTTCCGCCGCGAGCCGCGACGCGTTGATTGCCTTTGCCAGGGAGCGTTTTGGGACTTTGGACCTGCTGGTGAATAACGCGGGCATCGCGCCGCGCGAAAGGCGCGATATTGTGGAGGCCAGCGAGGAGATCTTCGACGAGGTGCTCTCGACGAATCTCAAGGGCCCGTATTTTCTGACCCAGCAGGCTGCGCGCTGGATGCTCGAAAAGGGCGCCGGGCGTATTACGTTCGTTACGTCCATTTCCTCCTATACGGCTTCCGTCAATCGCGGTGAATACTGCATCTCGAAAGCGGGGCTCAGCATGGCCGTTGCGCTATGGGCGCAGCGC
>DASTMK010000539.1:0-8464 GCA_035714225.1 Bryobacteraceae bacterium
AGCCGCTCCTTCGCGATGATTCCCTCGGTGGCGGCGAGAAGCGGGCAGTGCAGGCTAACGACGTCGGCGGTGGCGAGCAGGTCGTCTACCTCGACCCAGCGAAACCCATCGTAGCCGGGAGTATTTTCGCGAACTTCGTCCGAGGCAATCACCTTCATTCCCATTGCGTCCGCAATGCGGCCCACCTGGCGGCCAATCCGCCCGAAGCCTACGATGCCCATTGTTTTCCCGGACAGTTCCACCAGCGGTGTCTTCCAGAAGCACCAGTCCGGGTTTGTACTCCACTCGCCCGCACGGACCGCCGCCGCGTGGTCGCCCACATGATGGCAGAGTTCGAGCAGCAGCGCGAAAGCGAACTGGGCCACCGATGCCGTTCCGTAAGTAGGGATGTTCGTCACCGTGATACCGGCTTCCCGGGCGGCGGCCACATCCACGATGTTGTACCCGGTCGCGAGAACGCCGATATAGCGCAGATCAGGCAATTGCCGGAGTACGTCGCGGGGAAGCGGAGTCTTGTTGGTGAAGACCGCTTCGGCGCCTTGAGCGCGCTCCACCACCTGGCTTGCCGGCGTGCGGTCGTGAATCTCCAGTTCGGCGAGTTCGCGCAGCGCATCCCAGGAGAGGTCTCCCGGGTTCAGACAATATCCATCCAGAATGACGGTCTTCATGGGTAGCAGGGCACGCGAGCTCAGACCGCGGCTCGCAATTTGTTCTGTTGGCTACGCGCCAGTAGAATTCCAATGGCGATCGAGCGTATCTTCGTTTCCGGCGTCTCCGCGCGCGACAGCAGAATCAGAGGGACTCGCGCTCCAAGCACGATTCCGCCGGATTCGCCTTTTGCAAAATAGAGAATCGCTCGATAAAGAATGTTGGCCGCTTCAATATCCGGAGCAACAAAAATATCGGTGTTCTCAACGAGCGGGCTATCGATTTTTTTCCGGTCCGCGGCGAACCGGCTGAGGGGGACATCGAGTGCGATCGGCCCCTCCACATACACGCCCGTCAACTGCCCGCGCCGGTTCATCATGGTCAGTGCCGCCGCGTCCACGGTAGCGGGCATGTCCGCGTTCACCAGTTCCAGCGCGCACAACAGCGCCAGATGAGGATTTTCGATGCCGATGGCATGCGCGACTTCGATCGCGTTGCGGCAGATCTCCGCTTTCTGATCGAGCGTAGGCGCGATGTTAATGGCGGCATCGGTCATCAGCATCAGGCGATTCCATCCCGGTACCTCAAACACGATCACCTGGCTCAACAGGCGTCCGGCGCGCAGTCCGGCTTCCTTGTCGAGCACCGCCTTCACCAGGGACGAGGTCTTGATCTTGCCTTTCATGAGGAGGGCCGCCCGGCCCTCCCTGATCAGCGCGATGGCTTTGCGCGCGGCTGCATCATCGTCGGGTTCCGGAATCAACTGGTCATCCGGAATCTCCCAATCCGCTGCTGCGGCGAGAGACCGGATCTTGTCCGGATGCCCGACAAAGACTCCTTTAGCAAGCCCGATCTCTTCGGCGCGCTTCATCGCCTCGATGACGTCGGGGTCCTGTCCCGCCGCAATTGCAATCTGGACAGGTCCCCCGGCGCGTGCGGCGTCGACAAGCTGATCGAGTTTTTCGAACATCACTTCGCCGCGGCGGTAACCGTGTCGCGAACCGTTTGTACGATCTGCTCAAATTCGACTTCCGACAGCAGCGCCTTCTTCTCGATGGAGGTCTGTTTCACGCGGGCGACAATCGCGTCGATCTGCTCCTGCGGCAGGCTGATCCCGCGCCGCTCCAGATGCTCCTCAACGTTGGCCACACCGCTGCCTTTGCCGAGAGCGATGCTCACGCCGGGGCGTCCGGCGAGTTCCGGTGCAAACGGAATGTATTCGAGAGGTTCCACGCTCTTGCAGCGGCGATGGAACATGCTGACGATGCCGGATTCGATGTTGTAGAGCCAGTCCCCGACGATGGGGCGGTTCGGAGGCACCTGGAAGCCTGAAAGCTCCTGCACCAGCTTCGATAGCTCGTAGAACTTCTCCGTCTTGATGCCGGTGTCCACATTGTACAGGCACCGCAGAGCCATCACGGTATCTTCCAGCGGAACGTTCCCGGCGCGCTCGCCCGTTCCGGTGACGGTTACGTGCGCGACCGAAGCGCCGTTGGCCAGCGCGGCGATGGTGTTGGCGACGCCAAGGCCGAAATCTTCGTGGCAATGGATTTCTATCGGCTTGTTGAAGCGCGCTTTCAGTTTGCGGACGATCATTCCAATGGCTTCCGGCGTACAGCCGCCGAAAGAGTCTGCCAGCGTCAGCGCGTCCATGTGTCCTTCGGTGGCAACCCGCTCGATCAGGTCCATGTATGGCTCGAGTTCGGAGCGTGTGCTGTCGATGGTAAAGAACGACGTGTAGAGACCCGCTTCCTTCGCGGCCAGCGTTGTCTCAATCGACGACTTGATGGCCCAATCCATCGTTTTTCCGTAGGCGTTCCGGATGATGTGTTCGCTGGACGGAATCTCCGTAATGATTCCGAAGACACCGCAGTCCTTCGCCATTTTCACGTCGGCGGGCATGCATCGTGCAAAGGAGAAAATCTCCGATGGCAAGCCGAGGGCGACGATGTCCTTGATAGCAGCTTCGTCTTCGCTCGAAACGGCGGGCATTCCGGCTTCAATGCGGTGTACGCCTGCTTCGGCGAGCTTTTTGGCGATGGCTACCTTTTCCTGACGGCGGAATACGATACCTGTCTGTTGCTCTCCATCGCGCAGCGTGACATCGTGGATACGGATTTTATCGGGGAACTGCAAAGTTGCCTTAACTTCAGACGCATGATTCCAGGGGCTGGTAAACCAGCGGTCCGTTTTCCAGGGACTCTCCATATAAGCTCCTTTCGACTCGGGGCCAGTATACCATTCAGGTGCCTTCGGGAACCTTACATCCCGTGGATTCCGTCTAAGCTGATGGACCGGTTCCATGCGCGCAATTTTGATCCTGATCGGGCTGTCCTGTGCGCTCGCCGCCGCCCAGCAGAACTCCAGCGGCTGGAGCGAACTGCGATCGCGAAATCCTCCGCAACTGGAGTTTTCGATCCGTTTGCTGAACCAACGCGCCTACCACGAAGGGGAGTTGATCCGCGCAGAGGTAAGGTACCCTCCCCCGCACTTCGTTCCCGGTAGGGAGCCGCCGCCGCCGGAGCAATGGCAGTTTGCGGGCTATTTACTCAACCCGGAGCGCGGTTGCGGAAGTCCTGAGAAACCGTGCTTCGGCTTCGTAGATCCCGCAGGAGGTATAGGTGTCGGCCCAGGAGGCAGTAGCGGCCCCGGCCCTGTCTTTCTGAACCGATATCTTCGCGAACTGCCGCCGGGACGCTATCGCACGGCCGTCTTGGCGCGAAAGCTGGTATTAACCGGCCGGGCCCCCATGTCAGCCACTTACGGCTACACGACGCCCGCGCAATATGCTGTATCGAACGACGTCGAATTCGAAGTGATCGCGGCGCCGCCGGCCTGGGTAAAGCGGACCATCGAAGCGAGCGTTGCCAAGTTAAAGGAGCCGCAGCCGGGCAGCCGCGAGGGATATGAAGCCCGGACAGCCGCTGCGCAACAACTCCGGTTTCTGGATCAACCCGCTGCGTGGACTGCGTCGCTCGACCTGTTGCCTGTCGAAGAAGGCACCTTCCTTTCTGGTTTGGCGGCCACGCGCGAACCCAAACGGGTTTGCGAGCTGATGCAATCGCGCACGGCGGCGCCGGAGCAGGCCGTCTCTCTCCAGTACCTCTCGACGATGGCCCGGCTCTGTAGCCGTGCCGATTTGCCGCCGCCGCCCACCAGCGACGACGCCAGACAGAAGTACTGGACAGACTGGCACAATTACCAGGAACGCATTCTCGGAGGCTCCATATCCACCCTCGCCGCGAGCCTGCCCCGGAAGCAGGCCGGCGGGAAGACCATCGCGATCGAAGCGTTGCTTCAGCGGATCCAGCAGCGGCGAAGTATAGATCCGCAAGGACCGGCCCCGGACTGGATTCCTGTTCTCCGCCAGGAATTCATCAAGAGCTTCCCCGCGCTCGAGAGCTGGCGGAAGAGTCATCCTCTGACGATGTATGCCGCGGTCCTCAAAGGCCCCGAGTTGACCTCGCTGGCCGAATCCATGCTCGACGCGTGGAAACCCGGCGATTACTATGAAGGCCCGCGGTCCGCGCTGCACGTTCTGCACGCGCTGGACAGCGTGCGTGCGGAAAAACGAATTCTGGCGGAGGTGGTGAAGCCGAAAACGTGGCTCGACACGCCGCAGCTCGACCTTTTGCCGGCCGCCGCCGTGCCGCCGATGGATGATGAATTGATCGAAGCACTCGCCGCCGCGCAGCGCGAAGGGGGCTGGAACCTGCCATTGCGAATGGCCGCGTTGGCGAAGTACGCTACACCACGCGCGCTCTCCCGCATCCAGGCGATATACGAGTCTCAACAGGTCTCCTGCCAACCGGAGCTGATGGCGTATTTCCTTCGAGCGGAGCCGGCGTACGCGGACCGCGTGTTCCGAAACCACCAATGGGACATGCAGGCCGCCCCGCCGCTATGCATCTTGCAGTATTTCGAGCGGACTCCGCGTCTGGCGATGCACACGGTGCTGGAACGTTACATGGCGGCTTATCTCATGCACCGCGACGTGCCGGTGAAGAAAATGGCGGCGTATTCCCTGGGCTTGTATGGCTCCAAAGACGCATTGTTCCCATTGTGGGAAGCGTTCCGCTACTTTCACGAGTATTGGAAAGGGAAAAAGACGGAGCTGGAACAAAATCAGGAAGGCGTATTCCTGGAAGTGGAGCTGCGAAATGCCATCGCACGGGGCCGCGGCTGGCTCGCCACCGAAACGGACCTGCGCACAATAGAGTCGCTCTGTATCTCGGAACGCTGCATCTACGATACGCGGCAGGATCTACAGAACGTGCAGGAGCCGTTCCGCATTGAAATCACCGGCTCGGGGTTCGGCGGCTTGCAGACGAGAATCGCGCAATACTACGGGCTTACCGGCATGGAGCAGGTGAAAGACAAGCTCGCGCAATTTCCGCCGGGCACCCGGTTCGTGTTGGCGGCGCACGGCAGCGATATTGACAACGCGTCCGCCGAAATCCGAAAATATGCAGCCGGGCGGCGTCTTGTGATTGTGCTCGGGCGGCCTGATATGCTCTCACAATGAGCGCCGGCGAACAAACGGATTCGATTCCGCCTGCCTGGCAGTTGCTCGAACGCGCCGCCGCGAAAAACCTCTTCGATTATGTTCAGGCGTTTCGCCTGGCAACGACCGACGTACTTGCCGCCGCCACCGACTGCGCCGGAGGCATTGCTGCATATACGGGCGCCGGCTCCCCGCTCACCACTATCAAAGGGGCCGGACCCGATCTCTCTGACGACGCGCTGGATCAGGCCGAGGCCTTCTTCCGGAAATGCAACTCACCCTGCGTGGTGTTCGAACTTGCTCCGTGGATCACGCCCGCCGCGGTCGAACGCCTTACCCGCAGGCAATATCAGGTGAGGGCGGTGGAGCATGTAATGCTGCTCGATGCGCCCTTCAAGATACCGGAGCCTCAGTCGGGCATCAGGATTCTGAACGCCGCTGAATGGGCCGATCTGGTGTTTCGAGGATTCGAGGCCGCGGATACGCCTGTCTGGCATCATCTCGCGGAGGCGAGTGCACTTCTTCCGGAAGCGGCGAACCTTGGCGTATGGGGCACCTCCGCAGATGCTTGCATTGCCTGTGCTCAGATGGTCCCCGCGGCTGGTGTCGCCATATTCAGTTGCGACGCGACGCTGCCCACGGCGCGCGGCAAGGGCGCCCAAACGGCGCTGATTCGTGAACGGCTTCGTTTGGCGAGCGCCATCGGCGCAACATGCGCTGCCGCTGAGGTAGCGCCCGATGGCATCTCGGAACGCAATTACCTTCGATGCGGCTTCCGGCTGGCTTACAGCCGCAAACATTATGTTAGGAACCTGGGTTAAAGCGAAATGAGTCTATTTCATCGATCTGTGGTGGTGGCCGCGATTACCGTCACGGCGGCTGCTGCCGCCGTGCGCGTCGGAACCTTTCCGTCGGAAGTGCGAACGTTTTACACCACCGGTGACGGACTGCCATCCAATGATGTTCTTGCCGTTTCTATTCACGGCGGGAAGTTGTTCGCACGCACCGCTGCGGGCGGCGCGGTGTTCGGCAACGGCAAATGGATTCGTTCGGAGTACCCGGCGGAGAAGAAACCCGATCTCGAAGGGTTGCCAGGCGGCGTTTCGATTCGGCAGACTGCGAGTCATGCCGATGGCAGAGTCGCCGTCGCAGTCGAAGAAGGCCTCTTCCTGCGCGAACCCTCCGGGAAATGGAGTGACCTCTATCCTCACGAAGGTTCCCGAAGCTGGCATCCGAAAGACGTTCGTGGAGTGGCTTTCGATGTGAGCGGCCGGTTTTGGTTTGCAAGCCCGCAGGGCGTAGGCCGCTTCGACGGAACATGGAAACTTTACACCGGTCACGATGGGCTTCCGTACAACGACTTCACCACGATGGCGACTGGTGAGAAGGGAGTGGTCTGGTTCGGCACAGGCCGCGGCGCCATCCGGTTTGATGGAAGCGTTTGGGAGTACCGGCAAGGACTGAGATGGCTGCCATCCGATGAAGTCCGAAGCATCGCCGTTGAGGAGGATGGCGATGCCTGGTTCGCTACCCCCGCTGGTGTCGGGCTGATCGAAAGACGGTCCACCACGCTTTCACAGAAAGCCAGGTTCTTCGAAGACGACATCGACAAACGCCACCGCCGCACGCCTTACGGTTACGTGGATAGTGTCAGCCTGGAGCGTCCGGACGACCTCTCCAAATGGACGCAGCACGACAGCGACAACGATGGACTCTGGACGTCCATGTACGGTGCGGGCGAATGCTTTGCCTATGCGGCAACCCGCGATCCTTTGGCGAAAAAGCGCGCCGATGCGGCGTTTCGCGCCCTTCGTTTTCTAGGCGAGGTCACCCGCGGCGGCAGTCATCCCGCTCCGCCGGGTTTCGTGGCGCGCACGATTCTGCCCACCAGCGGTCCGAATCCGAATACTGTCTACACGCCGGAGCGGGACCGCGAGCGGCAGGCAACGCGCGACGCTCTATGGAAAGTCATCGTGCCCCGATGGCCCACCAGTGCCGACGGCAAATGGTATTGGAAAACCGACACGAGCTCCGACGAGCTCGACGGACACTATTTCTTCTATGCGGTCTATTACGATCTTGTCGCGGCGAACGAAGACGAGCGCAGGCAGGTACGCGATCACGTCGCCGGTCTCACGGACCATCTCATCCGGCACGGATACAACGTAGTAGATCATGACGGCAAGCCGACACGGTGGGGTGTCTTCAGTCCGGAGAAGCTGAATCACGATCCTCTCTGGTTTGAAGAGCGCGCGCTCAACTCGCTGAGTATTCTTTCGTACTTGCGTACCGCCGAACACATCACCGGAAATCCGAAGTACGGCGAGGCGGCGCGCGAGCTGATGACGAAACACGCGTATGCGATGAACGTGATGATTGCCAAAACGAACGCCGGTCCGGGATCCGGAAATCAGTCCGACGACGAGATGGCGTTCATGAACTTCTACTGTCTGCTCAAGTACGAGAAAGACCCCAAGCTGCGCTCGGCGTTCGCGTTCGCGTTCTCACGGCGCTGGATGATGGAGCGCTACGAATTGAATCCCTTGTTCAATTTCATTTATGCAGCGGTAGCTTCTGGCATCGAGTATGAAAACGCTTTCGGGCGGGGAGACCTTTCTCCGGCAGGGGACTGGCTGGCGGAATCCATCGACACGCTGAAGCGCTATCCCATCAATCGGGTCAGTTGGGGGCTTTCCAACAGCCATCGCACAGACATAGTGTTGTTGCCCCTTTACGCGCGCGAGGAAGGGCAGCGCGGAAGCCGCCGCGACGGCAGGGTGCTGCCGATCGACGAGCGATTTGTCGACAAGTGGAATCACGATCCGTGGGCGCTCGATTACCACGGAAACGGACGGCGGCTCGCCGATGGCGCGTCGTTCCTGCTGCCCTATTACATGGGCCTGTATCACGGCTTCATCGCCGATTAAGCGAAGGAAGAAGCCGTACGCATTCGCGCGCGATCTGCCACTCTTCGTCGGTGCGAATCACCAGCACTCGTACTCGCGACTGCGGCGTGGCGATGTCCTGGTCAACGGGCGAATCGCCATTGTGCGCGGCATCCATTTCGACGCCAAGATAACGGAACCGTTTGCACACCGCTTCGCGCAACGGTGCGGAGTTTTCGCCAACGCCGGCGGTGAACGCAAGAGCATCCATGCCCTGGAGGCTGGCAACCATCCCGCCGATCTCGCGGCATAAGCGTTGTATGTAAGCGTCGAATGCCAGCCCGGCGCGGCGGTTTCCCACTTCGACGGCGGCCATGATTTCGCGCATGTCGCCCGAGATGCCGGAGAGTCCCTTCAGCCCCGACTC
>DASTMK010000540.1:0-4560 GCA_035714225.1 Bryobacteraceae bacterium
AATCTATTGGTGAATGGTTCGGAAGGCATCGCCGTGGGCATGGCCACCAAGATTCCTCCCCACAATTTATCGGAGATCGTGGACGCCACCGTCGCCTTGATTCGCGACCCGAGCCTGCCCATCACAGAGATCATGAAGTTCGTGCAGGGCCCGGACTTCCCTACCGGCGCCTACATCCTTGGACGCTCAGGAATCTGGGACGCCTTCAACACCGGCCGCGGAAGCATTCGCATGCGCGCCAAGACCCACTTTGAAGACATTGGGCGGGATCGACAGGCGATTGTGGTGACGGAGATCCCTTTTCAGGTGAACAAGGCCCGGCTCATCGAAGCTGCCGCCGCCCTGGTGAACGATAAGAAACTCGAAGGCATCAGCGAGATCCGCGATGAAAGCGACCGTAAGGGAATGCGCTTCGTTTTCGAACTCAAGCGCGGCGAAAATGCTGAGGTAATCCTCAACAACCTCTACAAGCACACGCAACTGCAAACCAGCTTTGGCGTGATTATGCTTTCGATCGTCAACGGGCAACCGCGGGAGCTGGGCCTGATCGATTGCATCAAGCATTTCATCGACCACCGTGTGGATGTCGTGCGCCGGCGGACCGATTACGAATTGCGCAAGGCCCGCGACCGCGAGCATATCTTGCTGGGCTTCCAGAAGGCGCTCGACCACCTCGACGAAGTGATCGAGACCATCCGCCGTTCGGACAGCCCGAGAGACGCCAAAGCGCGCCTGGTGGAACGCTTCGAATTCACTGAGCGTCAGTCCCAGGCGATCATCGAACTGCAACTCCAGCGCCTCACCGGCATGGAGCGGCAGAAGATCCTGGACGAACTGGCCGACATTCAGGTGCGCATCGCGCGTTACCTCGAAATTCTCGGTTCGGAAGAAGTGTTGCGCGGCGTAATTGTCGAGGAACTCGAAGAAGTGAAGGCGAAGTTCGGCGATGCGCGCCGGACGGAAATCATCGAAGATCCGGGCGACCTAAATATCGAAGATTTGATCGCCGACGAGAATGTCGTTCTTACGGTAAGCCGCTCGGGTTACCTGAAGCGCGTCGCTCTCGACACGTACCGGCGGCAGCGCCGCGGTGGCACTGGCCGCATCGGTATGACGACGCGCGCCGAAGACCTCGTGGAGCATCTCATCGTCGCCTCCACGCACACAAGATTGATGTGCTTCACCAACCTTGGAAGGGTTTACATCAATAAGGTTTACGAAGTGCCGGACGCCGGCCCAACCGGCAAGGGCAAGCATGTCTCGAACCTGCTTAACCTGATGCCGGGAGAAACTGTACAGGCCTTTCTTCCCGTGCGCGAGTTCTCCGAAGGCAAGAATGTGGTGATGGTTACGCGCAAGGGCGTCATCAAGAAGTGCACCCTGACGGCGTTCGCGAACATTAACGTGCGCGGCATCATTGCCATCGGCCTCGACGAAGGAGATGAACTCATCTCTGCCCGCCTTACTGAAGGCGACGCCTACATCTTCCTGGCCTCCCGCGACGGCAAGGCGATCCTCTTCAAGGAAGATCAGGTGCGCCCGATGGGACGTCCCGCACGCGGAGTGCGGGGGATGACGCTGGCCAAGGGCGATTACATCGTCTCCATGGCGGTTCCAACCGATCCGGAAACGCCCATCCTCGTGATTGCGGAGAAGGGCCTCGGTAAGCGCACACCAGTGAAGGAGTATCGCGAAACCGGCCGCGGCGCCAAGGGGGTAATCAATATGAAGACCACCTCACGCACCGGAAAGGTAGTGACGGCGCTTCAATTGCCCATTGGGCCCGATGGGGAGCCCACTCAGGAAGTGATGGTGATCACCGTAAACGGCCAGATCATCCGCACCGGCGTGGATGAGATCCGCAAAGCCGGCCGTGCCACGCAGGGCGTCATGGTGGTTCGTCTGGACGAGGGAGATGTGGTAGCTGCGGCGGCCATCATCCCTGATGAACCTGGGAATGGCGATGAGCTGGACACCGAGCAGGGAACGCTGCCGCTGCAGTAACGCGGGTACGGCGGATATAAAACTAGAAGGGCGGCTCCGGCGTGATTGCCGTTGCCGCCCTTTATTTCTTAACGCCCAACCGTTACCGCCGCGACAGAATAATCGCCTGCCGGTGCCCTTCTATACGACGCAGCTCATTTTGTTGGAAGCCTGCGTTTCTGAACATCGCTTCGTATTCGGAGAACGGATACGCATCGCCCTCCGCCGTCATCGCCAGCATTACCATCGCGAAAGCCGCTACATCGCGAGGAGTTACGCGGTCTTCGTTTGGGACAAACTCAAGTGTCACCACCACCCCATCGGGTTTCATCGCACCGTGCACTTTCCGCAGCAGCGGCTCAATCATATCGGAGCTGAAATGGTGCAGGAAATTCGTGAGGAGCACGACATCGTAGTCCTGGCCAAACTCTACATCAAACGCGTTACCCTTGATCCCATTCCATCGCTCCTCCACGCCCGCGCTCAGCGCATGTTCGCGGGCGATCTCCAGCACGGAGGGCCAATCTACGGCATACACGGTGGCATTGGGGTTGTGCTGCGCGATGGTGATGCCGAAGAGGCCGTGGCCAGCCGCGAGATCGAGCACCTTCATCGGGACACCGCTCCGGGCATTGACGAGAGTCACAATCGCTTCGGCTCCCGGCATCACGGCGCTCATCATGGAACGGGCAAACTCTTCCCACATCGGGTCCGCCTTGGACATAGTCCCGCTCGCCTCATTGAGCACGGTGCCGCCTTTGCGAATCACCGGCACCAGATCCTCGTAGGCTTTCCGCTGCACGTCCCCAAGCTGGAAGTTTACGATCCCACCGAGATAAGTGGGCGAGTTCCTGTCGAGGAACGCCGCCGCATCGGGTGCAAGTCCATAACGGAGCCCATCTTTACTCAGGAACTCGTGCACGACGAGGAAGTCGCAGAGAACCCGCATACCCTTCGGGGACGTTTGGCAGTACTCGGCGATCGCTTCGGCCGTCAGCCGGCCTTCTCCGATGGCGGTAAACACCCGCAGATCGATGGCTGCCTTCATCGCCGCTGTAAGCTGGAATGCGTTCACAGCTTGAATGATGCGCATGGGTGTCGGTCGTGACATTTGCTTTTTTCTCGATTGTGCGTAGTTTTCGACAGGTCTGGCTTGTGTTAGCGCATCTGCGGCAGGTTGACGTTGAAGTCGTGAAGCTCAGGGCGCCGCCGCTTAGAACGGGCCGCCAATCCCTCCGATACCACCGATGCCGCCGCGGCCCGTGCTGCGCTGGTTCACTTCGGGGGCAGGCGCCGGGCGGATTATACTGCGTTGCATCTGTCCGTCGAATTTGATCTCTTCCGGAGTGAATGTCAGCGGCCGATCGGTAACCAATTCCAAGTTCGTACCGGAAGGCAACACGACGTCGGGGCCTCTGGTGAGCAACACCGTTGCCAGCCCAGCAGCGGCGCCCGCCGCTAAACCGACGCCGGCGCCACGGCCCACATTCCCCGCAGCCAAGCCGCCCAACGCGCCCACCTGCCCTCCGGTGACTGTTGTGCCTACCGCCGTCATCGTATCGGAGCCTTTGTTCGAATCGCCCTTCACCGTGCCCTCGTCGCGGTCGAGCCCTTCCCTGAGCCCGCCATCCAAGCCGCCAACGCGCGCGCGGAAATCCCGCGTAACGCCATTGGGGAGCGTAATGCTGTCGAAGCGCAGATGCATCTCACCCTTGCCTTTAACGCGCCCCGGGCGCTTCGTGGTGGTGATCGTGCCCAGCACGTAGGATCCTGGCGGAATCACAATCTTCCCGTTCGCAAAAATGGGAAACGTTGTTTCGAGATACACACGATCTCCAGGCGCGGCGCTGCGCGTGCTGACGCTATTGATGAGGCTAAGGGGAATGCGAGTTCCCAGAGGCACTTCCAAGGCGGCGTCCGCTGACGATGGGGCCTTAGCCGCTTCGTTCGATGGGGCGCCTTCCGCAGCTTCCGTTGCGTCAACGGACTTCCATCCGCCCTGCCCGGCGGGACGCGAAGTCTTCAGCTTGGGAAGTGCTTCGTCATGAGGCGGCGCAGCGGCTGGCGGAGTTTCCTGAGAGAAGGCCGTGGCGCTCATTGCCAAAGCCAGGGCAATTACAGTGAAGGTCCGTAGAGCAATACCACTCATTGATCCGGCCATCCTTTCGAGGGTTCATGCATTCACGCCAATTCTAATCCCGCTCGTGCTACGCCGAGATAGTTGACCGGGCGCAAGCGTGCTCCGATGCAAACTCTGCTACCTACTCGAACGTATTTCGCGGCTTGACGGTTTCGCCCCGGCCTATTCCGTTGGCGCTAATGTACGATAGCCGCGGTTGAAGTAAAGTAGCGGATCGCCTTCACCCAAATCCCCACCGATCACTTCGCCGAAGAACACCGCGTGGTCGCCGGCATCGACAATTTTGTGGGTGAGGCATTCCACTTGCGCCAGGCAATCCAGCAACAGGGGCGAACCGCCCTTGCCAGCCTTCCACCCAACTCCAGAAAAACGGTCAGCATTCATGGTGGCGAATTGGTTTGAGAGCGATTTCTGTCCGTCATGCAGAATATTCACCG
>DASTMK010000541.1:0-3521 GCA_035714225.1 Bryobacteraceae bacterium
ATGATACCGAAACTGTTTGTTGCGCTGATTTCATTTGCTTTTCTGCCGGTACTGGCTGCACAGCCGCAAATTCTGGATGCGCACGTGCACCATAATGGCGATCCGGCGTTCCTGAAAGCCCTCATAAAGAGGCTGGACCCGTTCAACGGGTTGGCCTTCGTGCTGGTGAAACCCGAACATCTGGCAGCCACGAAGCCCATTATCGACGCGCACCCGAACCGCCTGGTGGGATTCGGAGACATCGATCTTGACGATCCGGAGGCGGTGAAGCGCGTAGACGAGTTTCACGCGGCGGGTTTCCGGGGCATCGGCGAACTGTCCAGACCTTTGAAGAATTTCGACGATCCGAAATACTCGCCGATATACGCCCGCGCGGAACAATACGGGATGATCGCGCTCTTTCATACGGGGATCGTGAATCGTACGACTCCCGACATCCCGGAAGATGTCAGCGTCGATCGCATGCGCGTTCTGCTGCTCGACGGCATCGCACGGCGCTACCCGAAATTGACCATTATTGGAGCACATCTCGGAAACCCGGAATATGCCAATGCGGCCGAAATCGCGCGTTGGAATCCGAACCTTTACTTCGACCTGACAGGATCGACTCTGATCAAGAAGCAGGAAGACTATACTTTTTTCAAGTCTGTCTTCTGGTGGTCCAGTGTTGCGAGCCCGCACACACCGGCGTCGGGAGCGAGCGCGTTCGAGAAGATTGTATTCGGTTCGGATATCTTCGACGGCGAGATCGAGGAGTTTGACCGCTCGCTGGACCGTTATCGCAAGATGCTGAGCGCCTGTGGCGTGTCCAAAGAAGCCCAGGCCAACATCATGAGCGGTACCATGTGGCGGATTCTGAATCGTAGCAGCAAATAGTCCGGGCTGTTAGAATTGGGGAAAACCTCTTAGAGGGGGATTTCGAATGGATCAGGCACGCAGGGCATTCCTTCGGAATGCGGTATGGACAGCCGCTGCGGCTCAGGCCGCGAGTTCCGCACCACAAGCGGCGGGAAAACCTGGTATGCCGGGACCCTATCGGGGCCGGGTTGCCGCAGCTCACCACCCGGGGAGCATTCTTTCGGGACAGTACCAGCGCGAACCGGTTCGCGCCATGCTGAGCAAAACGATGATGGAGCTCACCGGAGCACCATCGGCTCAGGAAGCCTGGCGCGTGTTTTTCCAGCCCGGCGACGTGGTCGGCATCAAACTGAATCCCGTCGGGCGCCCGCATGTCAGGTCTTCGCCGGAAGTGGTCCAGGAGATCGTGGCCGGGCTCGAGATGGCTGGCGTGAAGAGGCGCGACATTGTTGCGTACGACCGCTACCGGCGCGAGTTCCTGGATGCCGGCTTCGATAAATGGCTTCCCGAAGGCGTCCGCTGGACGGCCGCAACCGATAAGACACACCCTTTGCAGCTCGATATGGACGGTTACGACGCCGACCAATACATCGAGATGTCGCTGGTGTTGCCGAAGGCAAACCCATCCGACCCGCACCACCGCCGCTCGTATGTAGCGAAATTTCTTTCAAAAGAAGTAAACAAGATGGTGAATTTGTGCGTGCTGAAACACCACCAGTCCGCCGGAGTCACCATGGCGCTGAAGAACATGTCGCATGGGCTGGTAAACAATGTCAGCCGCAGCCACTCCAGTTCCACTTTGAACGCATGCGGCACGTTCATTCCCACCGTTGTGGACCATCCCATCATCCGCCAGAAATGCGTATTGCATATTCTGGATGCGGTCAAAGCCGCGTATCATGGCGGGCCGGGCGGAAGGGTTGGCAAGTATATGTGGGAGCACAAGACCATGTATGCGGCAACCGATCCGGTTGCTCTCGACCGCGTAGGGTGGAAGGTCATTGACGCCAAACGCGCGGAAGTAGGCAGGCAGCCCATTGCACTGGCCAAACCGGATCAGGATAGCCGTTTTCTGAACATGCAAGTGGAGCATATCGAGATCGCCGGTGCTCTCGGTTTGGGCGAGTTCCGTGACGAAGCCATCGATCTTCGCAGCTTCAACCTGACGAGCTGAGCCACCCCGTTTTTTGTCCGGAAGTCATGAGCGGAAGGCGCGCGCGAGAAGGATCGCCGTACCTGCATCCGTGTGCTAGGATTGAATCAACTAATCGAGTTTCTTCCGGTACCGTAAGGTCAGCCCAGCCGGTATTTTCCGGGTGCGCTCGCTTTTGGTTGGGGTGTTTTGGAGGAGAAGTTTGCAATGTATTTGGATGATTCGTTTCGAGTAAAAGTCGGCTTGGCCGAGATGCTCAAGGGCAGCGTCATCATGGACGTGACGAACGCCGAGCAGGCGCTTATCGCTGAGAAAGCAGGCGCCGCGGCTGTTATGGCCCTCGAGCGGGTTCCCTCTGACATCCGCAAAGAGGGTGGCGTTGCGCGCATGGCTCCTATCCGCAAAATTCGCGAGATCATGGCGACGGTTAGCATCCCCGTGATGGCGAAGGCGCGAATCGGGCACTTTATGGAGGCACGCATTCTCGAGGCGCTTGAAGTCGATTACATCGACGAGAGTGAAGTCCTCACACCCGCCGACGAAGAACACCATATTGCTAAACGCGACTTCAAGGTTCCGTTCGTCTGCGGCGCCCGCAACCTCGGCGAGGCGCTGCGGCGCATAGCCGAAGGCGCCGCCATGATCCGTACCAAGGGCGAGGCGGGTTCCGGCAATATCGTCGAAGCGGTGCGCCATATCCGCACCATCGTCAAGGAAATGAAGCAGCTTACGGTTCTGGGCAAAGAGGAACTGGTAAGCGAGTCCAAGAAGTTACAAGCCCCGCTCGAACTCGTCCAGTGGGTAGCGGAGAACGGCAAGCTACCGGTACCGAACTTTTCCGCGGGCGGCATTGCCACCCCGGCCGATGCCGCGCTGGTCATGCAACTCGGAGCGGAAGCGGTATTCGTAGGCTCTGGCATTTTCAAATCTGAGGACCCGGAAGCCCGCGCCCGGGCGATCGTGAAGGCCGCTACGTATTACAACGATCCGGTGAAGCTTCTGGAAGCGAGCGAGGAACTCGGCATGGCGATGCCGGGACTCGACGTTTCCAAGCTCCAGGAAACAGAGTTGCTGCAAACCCGCGGCTGGTAGTTGGCGTCTTCGGCGGTGACCCTTATCTGGTGACAGGTGTTGTCTGCGCGTGCTGGACACTGCATTCTTCAGCCCACGCTACGGCATCGACGTAGAGTGCCGGCAGTGCTGTTTCGTCGATTCCAAGCTGCGCGCTCAGCCTCGTCGTAGCGTCCCACTGTCCCCTCTCGTAAGCTTCCAGCAAATTGTGTAACCGCGCTACCGGGGAGCCGGATGGCTCACCAAGCAGGGCGGAGCGTACGTCCGCCGCAAGAGGTATCTCCTCCAGCAAAGTTTTCATCGGCTGCTCGAGGATGGCGTCCAGCAGTGAGAAAAGCCCCATCAGAAACAACTCCGATTTCCGGCTTTCCATCCCGGCTGAAGGAGCGAGCAGTTCGCACAACCTGCCGCGGATCAGTGCCGTAATCATTAACTCGCG
>DASTMK010000542.1:0-12237 GCA_035714225.1 Bryobacteraceae bacterium
CCATCGGAGAGTGCCTCAACTACACGCTCGATCCTACCAGCGGCAGGACGCAACTGCGCCGGTTGTTCCAGCGGGTGTACAACGCCCTGAAACCGGGCGGGCTGTTTGTGTTTGACATCGCGCAACCGGGCCAGCTTGCACCCGGCGCGCAGCGCAGGGAACACTGGCAGGGAGAAGACTGGGCCGTTCTGCTTCAGGTGACAGAGGATCGCAGGCGGCATCTGCTTACCCGCGCCATCACGACCTTCCGCAAAGCCGGGCGCCTGTTCCGGAAAAGCCAGGAAGTCCATGTGCTTCGCTTGTACAAAGGACCTGCGATCCTGGCCGAACTCGAGCGGACAGGCTTTCGGGTTCGCACGCTGCGCGGCTATGGAACCGCCAGATTGCCGCGAACACACATCGCGTTCATGGCGCGCAAGCCAAACACGAAATAAAACGATTCCCTTGGCGTTCGCTGCTAGAATATGGCGAATGACTGTTGCGCCCGTCGTCTCGGAAAGCCGTGTGCGTTATGCCGCCGCCGCTATTTTCATGCAGATTCTGCTGGGAGTCCTTTACTCCTGGTCCGTGTTTCGTGTCCCACTCGCTCAACTGCATGGCTGGACAAAAGCGGAGACTATCGCGCCGTATCGCTACTCGCTGCTCGTATTCGCGGTGGGCATGATTCTGGCCGGATTCTGGCAGGATCGCAAGGGACCGCGCATCGTCGCCACCGCGGGGGGCTTCCTGCTCGGAACCGGATGCCTGCTGGCGGCCTGGATCGGCGAGACGGTCTCCGGATTGGTGATTGCGTACGGTCTGGTAGCCGGACTTGGCGTCGGCTTCGCTTACGTCACACCGATCGCGATGTGCATCAAGTGGTTTCCGGACCGGCGCGGCATGATCGTGGGCCTGGCGGTGATGGGCTTCGGAGTGGGGCCGCTGGTATTTGGCCCATTGCTCGAAGCATTGATCGGCGGCGACCCCTCGCGATTTGCCGAGACCATTCCGCGGACATTTCTCATCCTTGCCGGCATCTTCTACGTTGGCGTCATCGGCGCGGCCCAATTCTATCGTGTGCCTCCCGCAGGCTGGAAGCCCACAGGCTGGGTGCCTCCGCCGGGACGGGCTGCGGCCATCGAGTTTCCGCCTTCCCAGATGCTGAGAACGTGGCAGTTCTATGCGCTATGGCTGCTCTACTTCCTCGGCACCTCGGTTGGCTTGACGGCAATCGGCGAAGCCACCCCCTTGCTTCAGGAAATGGCCAGTGCTACCGCGGTTATGTCGGCCGGAACGGCGCTGGGCATTATGAGCATCTTCAATGGGGCGGGAAGGCTGGCCTGGGGTAGCGTTTCGGACCGGATCGGCCGGAAGAGCGCCCTGCTTGCCATGTGCCTGGTATCGGTAATTGCCTGCCTCGGCTTCCTTCGCACGGCTTCCGGGTTTTGGCCGCTGCTCACGGGATTGTGCCTGGCCGCGTTCGCGTATGGCGGCTACCTGGCGCTCATGCCCTCCTTTACGGCGGACTACTACGGTCCGAAGAACGTCGGCGCCAACTATGGGCTTCTCTTTTCAGCCTGGGGAGCATGCGGCTTCCTGGTGCCGGGTTATTTCGCACAAATCATGGACGCCGCCCGTATCTCGGGCGACCTCGCCTCCGGTTATCGCGAAGTGTACTGGAAACTGGCGCTGCTGGCCGCGGTAGGAGCGTTTGCGGCCGCGCTGCTGCGTATGCCGGCACGCCGGAGTTCACGGAACTGATATCGGGCTCAGCTCAATAGTTCAGCACGCGTTCGATTCCGCGGCGCAGGTCCTCCACGCCCGGCAGCACCTCGGCTTCCAGGTTTGGAGCGTTTGGCACAAAGGAGTCCTTTGCGGCGACACGAACGACAGGCGCATCCAGAACATCAAGGAAATGCTCGGCGATACGTGCCGCGATTTCCGCGCCGAACCCCATCGTCAGCGTGTCCTCGTGTGCAATGACCACCCGGTTGGTTTTCCGGATGCTTCGGAGGATGAGTTCTTCATCGAGCGGGACCAGTGTCCGAAGATCAAGAATTTCGATCGAACTTCCTTCCGTATTCATCTGCCGGGCGGCTTCCAGCGCGTGATAGACCGTTGCGCCCCAGGTGACGACCGTCACGTCCGAGCCGGGAAGCACAACGCGGCCGTGGCCAAACGGCAGAATATAATCGCTATCCGGCTCCAGCGACTTGGCCTGAACCTTGCGGTACAAGCCTTTGTGTTCCAGGAACACAACCGGATCCTTGGCGCGCGCGGCCGCCTTAATCAGTCCCTTGGCATCCGCTGCGTTGCTGGGGTACACCACGTACCATCCCGGAATGTGCGAAAAAAAGGACTCCACGTTCGTCGAATGCCATGGACCGCCTTTGATATATCCGCCCACGGCCGCGCGCACCACGACGGGACACTCCCATTCGCCCTGACTGCGCCAGCGGACCGTCGGAATCTCTTCCCGGAGTTGAAGCGCCGCTGGCCACAAATAATCGGCGAACTGCATTTCGACGATGGGCTTGTAACCGCCGATAGCCATACCCGCGGCCACTCCGGCAATACTGGCTTCCGCCAGAGGCGCGTTGAAAACACGTCCGGGAAAATCCGTTGAGAGCCCGCGGGTCACGCCAAAGACACCGCCCTTCGGATCGGCAATGTCCTCCCCCCACATCACTACCTTGCTATTACGCTCCAACTCCTCCCGCAGGCCGTGGTTGATGGCGTCAATCATCGTAACGGGTTTGTCCGAAACAGAACGCGGTTCGGACGGCTCTCCAAGCACAACCGGGTCGTCCGCATAAATGTGCGCCATCACGTGGACGGCCGAGGGCGCCGGATGCGCATCCGCCTCCTCCGCGGCGTAATCCACTTCCGCCTTCACACTGGTCCTCCAGGCGGCGACTTCCTCCCCGGTCAACAGTTCGTGCCGCCGGATGTACTGCTCCGTCTGCCAGATCGGATCGCGCCCTCTGAGTTCTTCCAGTTCCGTCTGCTCACGGTATTTCCGGTGATCGTCGGAAGAGGAATGAGGATCCAGCCGGATGACACTCGCCTCTATCAGGACCGGTCCGGCTCCCGACCGGACGGCCTCGATCGCCGCCGGAAGCGTCTGGTACATGGGCTCAAACCAGGTTCCATCAATGCTGTAGCTGGGCATCCCGAATCCGCCGGCAATCCGGTGGATCTCGGAAGCGGTCTGGTGATGCTGCTGGGTGCTGATGGCGTAACCGTTATTCTGCACCAGGAAAATGACTGGCAGCTTCTCCCGGTGTGCCCAGTTCAGAGCTTCGAAAAATTCGCCCTCACTGGTAGCGCCATCGCCGGAAGCGACATGGACGATTTCGTCGCCACCCCCGAGTTTCATCGCGCGGGCCATACCGACGGCGTTCAGGTACTGCGTGCCGGTGACGGCCGTCTGAGCCACCAGTTTCAGCTTCCGCGAGGACCAGTGCTCAGACATGTTCCGTCCGTTCGAATTCGGATCGCCCTCCCGGCTGAGCATTCCCAGGAAGATGTCTTTCAGCGGCATGCCCAGCCCAACCGCGATGGCTTTGGACCGGTAATAGGTGAAAAACCAGTCGTGCCCCGGACGGAGCAGCATCGTCATCCCGATCTGTACTTTTTCATGACCTCGCGTCGAGGCCTGAAACGAGCATTTCCCCTGTTTGACGAACGTCTTCATCCGCTCTTCGATGTAGAAGACGGTAAGCATCTTCCGGTACAGCTCCAGGGTGACGTCGTGCGGAACGATGATGCTGTCATTCGGAGGTGACGTTGTTACTGCTGAATCCATACGTTGTGTCCCTGATTTCAGACTACAATATGCGACCGGACAAGTCCGTGACACAAGTTACAGGGGAGTCTTCGATGGCGCGCGGCTAAAGGGAACCGGCCGTTTTACCGAATAGTGAAGCATGGGCGCTTTTCGTCTACTGTTCGCCACGGTTTGCATGGGTGGTATAGCAGTCTATCCTCAGCGGGTCGGAACGCCCACGGGCGACCTGACTAATTTGAGTGTCGAGGAGCTCTTTAGCGTCCAGGTGACCTCTGTGGGGCGCAAAGCGCAGCAATTGTCACGGGCTCCCGCAGCCGTGTACGTACTCAGCGCGGAGGAAATCCGAAGGTCGGGAGCGACCTCGATCCCGGAGGTGCTCCGGTGGGTGCCCGGTCTAACGGTTTCACGTCTTGATGGGCGCTCGTGGGTGGTATCGGCTCGGGGATCGGGGCGCCTTTACTCGAACAAGATCCTGGTAATGATTGACGGGAGATCCCTGTATACGCCTCTGTTTTCCGGAGTGGTCTGGGATTCCATTGACGTTCCGCTGGAGGACATCGCTCAGATCGAGGTGATACGCGGGCCGGGAACGGTGGTGTGGGGGCCGAATGCCGTCAATGGAGTGATTAACATCATCACAAAAAGGACAAAGGCTACCACGGGGACGGAGGTTAGTGTCGCGGCTGGTAACGAGTTGCGGACGGGTTTGTTCGTCCGCTGGGGTGATGTGCCGCGCGACACGCTCTCCTACAGAATCTGGGGCAAGCTGGAGCAGAGGACGCCAAGCTTTTCATCGCCAGGCTATTACTTCCATAACAACAAATATGTTTACAGGGTTGCCTCTTTGGACGGGCTGGACTCCACCACCGGCCGTGCTGGGTTCAGACTCGACTGGCAGCCGAACAAGACAGACGAGTGGCTGCTTCAGGGTGACATCTATAAACTGAGCCGCGAAGATCCGGTAACTTATCCGATATTGCTGCCGGGCCTGGTGGAGTTCTCCGCGGAACGCGCTCGTTATGAGGGCGGCTCCATTCAAGGCCGCTGGAACCGTACAAGGGCGCCCGGCATGGAAGACAGCGTTCAGTTTTCTTTTGATCGTAATGAGCTGGGCTTTCCATATCTCACCGCGAGACTGAACAACGTCACGATCGATTACCAAAGGCGCCGCATCATAGGAGAGCGCAACGAACTTTATTGGGGCGGCGGTTACCAGCAGTATTGGGATTCCACGGTGAGCCGGCGGTCCATCTGGTTTACACCGGAAGACTCGTCGTATCGAGCCGGTAACGTCATCGTAAGGGATGAGATACAGCTCCTGCCCGGACGTCTGCTTCTTTCGGCCGGCATACGGCTGGATTACAACTCCTACGGGAATTTCGAACACCAGCCCAGCTTCCGCCTACTCTACACGCCGAATGCGAAACAATCAGCCTGGTTCGGGTTCTCGCGGGCGGTGCGGGTGCCCAGCCGCTACGATCGGGATCTGAGAACCGCCTCCGGCCGGGAATACATCGGAGACGTTCCATTTTGGGTCGGGCTTGCCGGCTCACGAACAACGCGCGCGGAAGTCGAGAGGAGTCTTGAGGCCGGATACCGCCTCCAATCGGGCCAGCGTTGGTCAATTGATGTTGCGCTCTTCAGGAGCCTGTATCGGAACTTGCGAATCTTGCGGATGCCACCCATGCCGGAGGGTGGCTCACCGGTGAGCGCACCGCCGGCGCCCCTGCCACTGGTGCAGGAAAGCGCCGGTCTTGGACGGTCGTATGGAGGGGAGTTTTCCGCTACCTGGCACGTGCGTCCATCCTGGAAACTCGCACCGGCTTATTCCTATCTGAATCAGAATCGCTGGCTGCCTCACACAGCCGCTAATTGGTACGCCTGGGAGGATTGCATGGGCGGTTCTCCTCATCAGGTGCTTTTGCGCTCGAGCCATGATCTTTCGGAAAGATGGCAACTGGACCTGATGGCAAGGGCCCGCTCCAGAAACAAGGGATACGATCTGCCCGGCGCCGTGCTGGCCGATGCACGAGTGAGTTGGAGGCTCACGCGTTCCGGCGAATTGAGTATTTCGCTGCAAAATCTTACGAACCGGCAGGCTGTCGAGAGCTATTCCGAACCGCCGTACGCGGCAATTCCATTACGCAGGACTTTCGTCGTCAAATGGACACACAAGTTCTTCGCAGACTGAAGATAGGCATAAACCGGGTGCCGGGCTCTCGTCTGACAGCGTATATTGCCATCGCCTCCATGCTGGCCCTTTCCGCGCTCAAAGCGGCCGAGCCGGAAGACGAACTCAAGGCAGCAGTTGTGCTGAGCTTCATCCGCCACGCGGAGTGGAAGCCCTCTCGCGCTCCGGGCATCACTATCAGGGTAGGCGTTACCGGGCGCCCCGGTTTTCGAGAAGCTCTCAAGCGAACTCTGGAAGGCAAAACGGTTGGAAACAGCCTGGTTCGGGTAATAGATCTTGAAACGGACATGGATACCCCCTGCTGCCATATCGTGTACTTCGCAACCACAAAGAACTCCGAAGCCAAGCACCGTCTTTCGATGCCGTGGGCAGCACGTGCGATCACGATCGGCGAGGCGGACCAGTTCATTGAAAACGGCGGCGCCGTTGCCGTTCACCTTATGGACGGGCGTATCCGGTTCGAAGTGAACTTGAGGGAAGTTCAACGGGTGGGCGCCTCCATCAGCTCCAAATTACTTCGATTCGGGCGCATCCGGGTCCCCGTAGGAGGCGGCGGATGAGAAGGTCATCCTCACTCCGTTCGAAGTTCATGGCATTAATGCTCGGCGGCAGCGTCGCCGCGGCGGTCCTTGCCGCCGGTGGATTTTCATGGCTGGATTTAAACCGTTTTTGGGCGCGAACAACCGACGAGATCTCAGCCATCACGAGTATCGTTGCGGACCAGGTGGGCCCAGCCATCACGCTTCGAGACGCGAAGGCGGCACGCGAAATTCTCGGATCGCTCCGGGCTGTTGGTATCATCCGCCATGCCGCCATCTATGACAAGCACGACCGTTGCTTCGCGGTGTTTCAGCGCGACAGTTCTTCCATCTGCCCGCCTAGACCACAAGACGGCACCACATATGGCCCCGGGACCATGATCGTTTCGCGCGGCGTTTTCTCGGATGGCGAACGTCTCGGTACCCTGGCGCTTTCCGCCACGGTTCCGTCGCTTTCCAAAGTGTTGCGCCAATATCTCGATGGCTCTTTGATCGTTCTTCTGCTGAGTCTGATGGCGGCAACGGTTCTTTCCGTGACGTTACAGGCTCGGATTCTGACACCGGTATTGAAGATCGCGGAAATCGCCGGACGCATCGCCCGCACACATGGATATGGAGAGCGTATCAATGTCGCTTCGCGCGATGAACTGGGTGTGCTGGCCAGTTCGTTGAATGCCATGCTCGATGAGATTCAACATCGCGATGCGGAGCTGCAACGGCACCGGGACCGGTTGGAGGAGGAAGTAGCCGAACGCAGCCGCGTGAATATCGAGTTACGCCAGGCAAAGCAGAGAGCCGAGGACGCCGCCCGGTTGAAGAGCGAGTTCATCGCGAATACAAGCCACGAGATCCGCACACCGATGAACGGCGTTATCGGCATGATCGGCCTGGCGCTCGAGACTTCCGCGGACCCGGAACAGCGCGAACACCTGGAGAACGCACTCAATGCTGCGAAGTCGCTCATCGTTGTGTTGAACGATATCCTCGATTTTTCAAAAATCGAGGCTGGAAAAATGACGATCGAGAGCATCCCATTCCAACTCCGGAAAGTGCTCAGTGAGTCACTCCGCCTGTTCGAGTGCACTCTGCGTGAGAAAAACCTCGGCGTCCAATTCACCGTCGGCCAGGAGTGTCCCGAGTGGGTGCGGGGAGATCCGACGCGCCTTCGACAGATCATCGTGAATCTGGTGGGAAACTCGGTGAAGTTCACCCCGGCCGGATCCATCCGGCTGGCAGTGACAACGCTGCCTTCGGACCGGATTCGTTTCGAAGTGCAAGATACGGGTGTGGGGATTGCCGCGGAAAAGATCGGTTTGATCTTCGATGCATTTACTCAGGCTGATGGTTCTCACACACGCCAATACGGTGGCACAGGCCTGGGCCTGGCTATCACAAAACGTCTGGTGAGCCTGATGGGCGGCACCATTCGTGCGCGCAGCGAATTGGGATACGGCAGTTGTTTCACCTTCGAACTCTCTTTGCCCGAAGCCTATGACAATCGCGAGGACGAAGAGCTGGGAACCACCTGCAAGCTCACTCCCGGTCTCGAACACTTACGGGTGCTGGTCGCCGAGGACAACATTATTAACCAAAAAGTTATCTGCTCTATGCTCGAGCGTCTCGGGTGGTACGTGGACCTGGCGGAGAATGGCAAGCAAGCGGTTGCCTTGTTCCGGGACCGTGAGTTCGACTTGCTGCTGATGGATATTCAGATGCCGGAAATGGATGGACTGGAAGCAGCTCGCCGGATACGAGAAGAGGAGCGGGGACGGAATGGGAAACGCACGCCCATGATCGCCCTGACAGCTCATACGGGCCAATCGCAACAGGAGGAATGTATGAGTGCGGGAATGGATGCAGTCGTCACAAAGCCGTTTGAACTTCAGTCGCTTCTCGAGTCCCTGAATGCTGTTCGCGCCGCCTCGGCGGTTACCTCTGAACAGGCTTGAGTTCCACCTTGCGGATCAGAAGCTCGGCGCCTTCCGATTGGATCTGGATCTTCCCTTCCCTGTGCGACGACTTCGTTCCACGGTTCACTATCGCCCCATTCAGGATGTTGGTCAGCGTGCCGCCGTCCGCAACCACTTCCTGCCTGTTCCACTCTCCCACAGGTTTCTCCACATCGTTCGGCCCGCGGAAACCGATCCTGTCCACCCAGTCCGGATCGCGACCGAACCAGTTGAAACGGCCCCGGTCGCGGGTCCGCGGTTCGCCACCCTCCTGCCAGTAGAGTTCACCGCCCTTTCCTTCGCGGCTTTCCACTGTCAATGAGGGACGGTTCTTGCCCCCCACCAGAATGAAGTCCCCTGTTCCGCCTTCAATAATTTGTGCCTCAATCGATTCGAGCCAGATTCCTCCAGCGGCGCCGTCCTCCCCAACCGCATGCACCAGGATTCCGCTGTCGCGCGCCCTGTCCTTTCGGGAACCCCAGGTCGGCCCACCCCATCTCCATTCGACAACGAGGTGGTAGTCTTTCCAGGACTGCCGGGTTACGATGCCGCCCCACTCCTCCCCGGAAATCCGGAGCAGCCCGTCTTTCACGGAGAAGACGCGTTTCGGATCCTCGTACCGGTTCTCGCGCAGCCAGGTGTACCAGTTGCTGATATCATGGCCATTGAACAACTGAACAGCTTCTTTCGGACGGATCGCCGCAACGGGTTCGGCGAACAGCGGAACGAGGCCAATGCACAGGCAGAGAAGCGGTTTCATTCGTCCATTGATACCACGGCTAACGGCCTATGCGGAAGACGGGTTATCTACTCGTGTTCCAACCTGGAACAGGCATTCGAAAGTGGCACGTTCCTGCGCGGGATGACAACTTTCTGCCACCCAACTGGGGCTGTGCAACCCATTAAAATCAGCATACTGACGGTTGTCTTGGACGGCATGAAACATGCAATTGTCCCAGGCGTGATACTAGTTCACCGGCTTGCCGGCAGCCTGTTGCTATCTTTTTGCCTGGTCTCGCCCTCCCACACAGAGACCCGCGGCACCGAACCGGAGGGTGCTGCCCGGAAATGGACCACTATCAAAAAGTCGCCTCGAAAGGCGGCTGAGACCGAGGGCAAGTGGGAAATCTTCAAAGACATCACAGTCGATGCGGGCAAGAGCGTAGTGCTCGATTCCAGCATCGATTATTCTTCTCTCGACAAGGTGGCTGTTGCGGTGCGCTCGGCGTCCGATTCGCTATCCGATCTCGAAAGCCTCACCCTACAGACGTTCTGGTCTGTACCGGATGCCGATTATTTCAGCGCGGCGGAGATCAAGTTCGGGAAAACTTTTCCGTTCACAAACAGCGGCAGCGTTTTGTTTGGCGTCTACGGCTCGGAATTCCGATTAATTCTGAGAAATGAAGGAGCCTTGAGCTTAAAGATCGCGCAGCTCTTTATCTTCTGCCGATCGCAATAGCCGCGCTTACTCTGTTTTCAGCGTTGCGTACTTTGCGATGATTTTCTTCAGGCCGGCGCGAAAACTGACCGTCAGTTTGGTGTCATCACCCTCACCCTCCAGCCGCACAACCTGGCCGCGCCCGTACGTGGGGTGATAAACGATCGATCCTTTACGAAATCCCTGAGCCAGACCGGCACCGGACCGGTCGGCCGCCGGTTTTGCGGTTTGCGCCGTTCTTGCGGGACCGGGAGGAGCCGTTGTCCGGTTCAAGGGAGGTGGCGTGATGCCCCGCTCCGTAAAGAATTGTGCGATGTTGTCCAGCGAATTATAAGTCTTGCCGGTGTATGTATTGCGCTTGGCGCTCTGACGGACCTCGTGCTGCTCTACGAAGAGATCCACCTGGGGAGTTTCGCGTCTGCTGCGGTGCAGAGCCTGCACAAACTCGCGAGGAATTTCGGCCAGAAACCGCGAAGGGATGCAGGGCTCCGGCTGTCCGCCGCCCCAGCGCCGGCGGGAACGCGCCCACGTTAGAAATAGCCGTTTCTCCGCCCGTGTCATGCCGACATAACACAGCCGGCGCTCTTCTTCGAGAGCCGCCTCGCTGGTCACCGACCGGCTGTGGGGAAACAATCCTTCTTCCACACCCGCCATGAACACCACCGGAAATTCCAGGCCTTTCGCGTTGTGTATGGTCAGCAGGGAGACCGCCGCGTGTTCGTCCAGTCCGTCAGCATCAGCGACCAGCGCGGCGTGGTCCAGGAACTCCGTTACCGTCTCACCACGTTCGGCCGCGTCAACGGCGGCATTCAGCAGTTCGTTTACGTTGGCGATGCGCGACTCGGCTTCCGGAGAGGAGTCGGTCTCCAGCATCTTCATGTAGCCCGTCCGGTCGATGACCGCTTTCAACAGGTCCCCGGCTCCCAGGGCAGCCATCTCCGTCAACTCCTCCAATAAACGCCGGAACGAAGACAGCGCGGCCTCGGCGCGAGTAGACAACTGCTTTTCTTCGATCATGCGATCCACGGCCGACCACAAACTCAGATTGTGCTCTGTGGCAAATCGTTCGAGTTGCTCGATGGTGCTCCGGCCGATGCCGCGCGCAGGGGTATTGATAATTCGCAGCAGGGCGATTGAATCGTGCGGGCTTACACTGGCGCGGAGGTACGCCAGCAGGTCCTTGACCTCCGCGCGCTGATAAAAGCTGAAGCCGCCTATAACCAGGTATTTCCGGCCGTAGCGCCGCAATGCCTCTTCAATTTGCCGGGACTGCGCATTGGTGCGATACAGGACGGCGATGCGTTCGGCGGGATTACGCGAAAACATCTGTTCGATGGTATCGGCGATAAACAACGCCTCATTTTCGCCGTCCCATGCCTCGTAGAAGCCGATGGGCTCTCCCGCGCCGGATTGCGTCCAGAGCCACTTTCCTTTTCGCGCCGTGTTATTCGCCACCAGCGCGCTGGCCGATTCGAGAATGTTCTTCGTGGACCGGTAGTTTTGTTCCAGCCGGATTACTTTCGCGTTGGGAAAGTCACGCTCAAAGTCCAGAATGTTTCGTATGTCGGCGCCGCGCCAGCCGTATATCGACTGGTCCTCGTCCCCGACGACGCAAATATTCTGATGGGCCTGGGTGAGCAGCCGCATCAGGTCATATTGGCTGCGATTCGTATCCTGGTACTCGTCGATCATCACGAATCCGAATCGCCGGTTGTAGGCGGCCCTCGTCGGCTCGTCAATGCGCAGCAGCCGCACGGCTTCCAGCAGCAGGTCGTCAAAATCCAGCGCATTTGCCTGTTGGAGCCGCTCTTCATACATCTCGAACAGCGAGGCGAGCCGCGAGCTTTTGGGATCCGTCGACGCGCTGTAAAGATCCGCGGGTGTCTGGTTCTGGCTTTTCGCGTGGGAAATACGGGATAGCACCGAGCGGTAGGGCATGAACTTTTCGTCGAGCCCCGCGTGGCGGAAGATCGCCTTGATCAGCGCAAGCTGGTCGTCTTCGTCATAAATCGTGAAATTACGCGTAAAGTTGGAACGAACCGCTGCCAGCGGGTCGCCGTCACGCCGCAACAAACGGACGCAGAAGGAATGAAAAGTGGAAACAACGGGTCCGGAACGGGGATCCTGCGATCCGGCAAGGTTCAGAACGCGGTCGCGCATCTCGCCCGCCGCTTTGTTCGTAAATGTGACGGCAAGAACCTGGTATCCGGGAATACCACGGGTTCGGATGAGGTGCGCAATTCGGTGGGTAATGACACGTGTCTTGCCGCTACCCGCACCGGCAAGGATCAGAAGCGGACCTTCGACGTGTTCCACCGCCTCGCGCTGTTGGGGATTCAGCGCAGTCAGGA
>DASTMK010000543.1:0-21149 GCA_035714225.1 Bryobacteraceae bacterium
GAGGAGGTCCGGAGGCTGTAGGCGCGGCGGCGACGTCGGCGGTGGTGAAATCCACGTTCCTGGTAATCCTCGCCGACTTGATCGCTACGGGCATCTTCTACCTGATGGGATGGAGTTCCGCCGGATGATATCCCCTAATAGCGGGAATGCCGCCGAGCCTGTCATTTCGATAAGGAATTTGTCCGTGTCTTACGGATCCCAGCATGTGCTGAATGGAGTCGATCTGGACGTCCACCGCGGCGAGATTCTGGTTCTGCTCGGAGGAAGCGGCTCGGGAAAGAGCACATTGCTGAGGCAGGTTCTCGGGCTTAAGAAGCCTGACGCGGGCAGCATCATAATCGACGGGGTCGACATCACGGCGTGTTCCGGGGACGAACTGCAACAGGTCCGCCGCCGCATCGGTGTCGCGTTCCAGGCCGCCGCGCTCTTTAATTCCTTATCGCTTCGAGACAATGTGGCTTTACCGCTCAGAGAACTGACACGGCTAGCCGAACCGACAATTCAATTGATGGTATGGATGAAGTTGAGGGCGGTGGGACTTGCCGATGCCGGCGGGCTCTATCCTCCCGAGCTTTCGGGAGGAATGAGGAAGCGGGCCGCCATCGCTAGAGCGATCGCACTGGATCCGGAGATCCTGGTATTCGATGAGCCTTCGGCCGGGCTCGATCCCATTGTTTCGGCGGGCTTGGACGAACTGATTCTGTTCCTGAAGAACGCCCTGCATATGACGATGCTCGTGGTGACTCATGAACTGCAAAGCGCGTTCCGCATCGCCGACCGTCTGGCAATGCTTTACAAGGGATCTCTGATCGCGGTCGATACAAAGGAGGAGTTCTCGCGCAACGTTCATCCCCGGATTCGACAGTTCTTGGACAGGCAGCCGGACAGCGAATCGGGAGGAATGACGGACGCTTTTATAGAGTCCTACTTGTGGGGAGCAGCCAAACATGAGCACTGAGGCGAAGGTAGGCGTATTCGTCATTCTCAGCATCTTTGTTCTCGGAGTGGCGGTGTACTTCGTGCGAACGACGCAAACCGTAAAAGGGCAGGTGCCGTACAGTACTTATCTGCGTTATGCGGGTGGACTTGCTCCAGGTGCTACTGTATTGTTCGGCGGCATCAAGGTCGGCCAGATCACCGCCGTCGACCCGTGGTCCAACGATCCGACTTTGATCGAGATCCGCTTCGAGGTGAAGACAGGCACGCCGATAAACGAGAATTCAACGGCGCGGGTTGGCTCGGTAAGCGTAATGAGCAGTCCGGCACTATTGATTACAACGGGAAGCAATGACGCGCGGCGTCTGACCGCGGGTCAGGCAGTACGTTCTGAGGAAGCCGTCAGCCTGGAAGAAATCACAAGGCGCATTGGCGCCGTGGCGGACTCTGCCAATAAACTTGTCACCCAACTGCAAGAAGACATCCCGGCGATCACAGGCCAGGCAGATACGTTCTTGGCGAATCTGAATGAGATCAGCGGTCCGAAGAACCGAAGACAGATCGAGCAGGCCCTCGCGGAGCTGAATGCTTTGCTTGCCAGGGAATCGCCGAAAATCGACCGGATCACGGATCAGATCTCTATCTTGGTGGAGCGCGCAGATTCGGCTGTCGGCTCCATCGAGCCGCTCGTCGCCAACGTGGACCGTACCGTGATGAATGTAAACGGTACGGTGGACGCACTCAGGGAACCGCTGAGGAAAGACCTTGCCGAATTGGAGGGCACATTACAGGAGGCGCGCATGCTTCTGGCCAGCATCCAGAATGTAGTTCGCACAAATGACAGCAGCATCGGCGAGATGATGCAGAACTTGCGCTCGACCTCGGAAAACCTTCAAGTATTGACGGAATCTCTCAAGCAACGTCCCTTCAGTCTCATTCGGATTACACAGCCGGCCGATAGGAAGGTACCCCAATGAAACGCGGAGGCAGCCCTCATCTGCTTGCCTCGGCTCTTCTGGGATTACTGTTGCTGAGTGCGTGTGGCAAGGTGCGCTATCCCACAAACTATATCCTGAATTTCCCGCGGCCCGCTTCGCCGGTTGTGGCGCCGGATGCGGCTTTCGGTCCAGTCGTTATCAATGAGTTTCGGTGTCTGGAGTATCTTTGCCAGGGCCGCATCGTGTACCGCCCCCGTCCGGAAGAGATCGGATTTTACGAATACCACCGCTGGGCGATGGACCCCCGCCAATCCATTACTCAATTGATGGCGGACACTCTCCGCGCACGATCGATTTTCAAGCACGCCGCAATGCAAGGGCGCGGTATCGAAGCGGATTATATATTGAACGGCGGCATAGAGCGGTTGGAGGAAGTAGACGAAGGCCGCGACGTCCGCGTTGAATGTGCGATCTCCGCGCAACTGATCGACACCAGAACAGGAGCGATTGTCTGGAGCGGAGCGGCGTCGCAAACCATACCGGTCGGGAAGCGGGATGTTGCGGGTGTTGTCGTCGCCCTCACAACAGCGGCACAAACGGTTGTCGACCGTCTGGTCAAATCAATGACCGATCAGCTCATGTCCACGCGCTAACCGCGCCCGAAGCAAGTTTCTACAGGAGCGCGGGCGCCGGTTTCAGCGCCGCTGCCGGTCGCGCAATCCCCGCGGCGGCGTACACATCCGGCTCATCGAGAGTTTCGTGGATCAGCAGTTGTTCAACGATGCTGTCGAGCTTGTCCCGATTCTCCCGCAGCAAGCGCCTCGCTTCGACGTAGCATTCATCGGTGATACGGTGGACCTCCTGATCGACGGCGTCGAGCATGCCGTCAGAGGTGCCCGCCATGCGGGGGTCGCCTTCCGCCGGCAGAACGGATACCGTGCCAATGCGATCCGACATGCCCCACCGGCCCACCATCGAGCGCGCTATTCGGGTAACCGTCTCCAGATCGCTCTCCGCGCCGGTGGTGATTACATCGTACACTTCCTGTTCGGCTGCCATACCGCCCAGCGCCCCGATGATCCGGCCACGCAAGTAGTTGACGTCATATCCGTAGCGGTCCGACTCCGGAGTGGACAGGGTTACGCCCAGTGCGCGGCCGCGCGGAATGATCGACACCTTTCGGACAGGATCGGCTCCCGGCTGAAGCATGCCGAGCAGAGCGTGGCCGGCTTCATGATAGGCGGTGCGGCGGCGTTCTTCCTCAGGTATCACTACATTGCGCGCCGTGCCGAGTTGTACCTTTTCGAGCGCGTCCGTCAGGTCGCGCTGAGAGACGGCGTCTTCCTCGCGGCGGGCGGCCAGAAGCGCCGCTTCGTTAACCAGGTTGGCAAGATCGGCGCCCGTCATGCCGGGAGTTGAGGCGGCTACCCGGTCCAGATCCACATCCTCCGCGAGCGGAACCTTGCGGGTGTGAACGCGCAAGATATCAGCGCGGCCCTTGTGGTCGGGCGAATGAACCATGATAGTGCGATCGAACCGGCCGGGGCGAAGGAGGGCAGGGTCGAGAACGTCTGGACGGTTCGTGGCAGCCAGAACAACCACGCCCTCGTGTCCGGAGAAGCCGTCCATTTCCGTCAGGATCTGGTTCAGGGTCTGTTCACGTTCATCGTGACCTCCAACGGCGCGCGCGCCCGCGCGGGTGCGGCCGATGGTGTCGATCTCGTCAATGAAGATGATGGAGGGCGCGACCTTGCGGGCTTCGGAAAAAAGCTCGCGCACCCGGCTGGCGCCCACGCCGACGATCATCTCGATGAACTCCGAAGCGCTAGCGCTGAAAAAGGGTACATCAGCCTCCCCCGCAGTGGCGCGGGCCAGTAGTGTCTTGCCGGTGCCGGGCGCGCCCGCGAGTAACACGCCCTTAGGAGCACGGGCGCCCAAACGCTGGTACTTCTCGGGATTCCGGAGAAAGTCGACCACTTCGCTGATCTCGGCCTTCACCTCGTCAATCCCGGCAACATCGTTGAAATTGACGCGAACGGCCTCGGGATCGACGGGCTTGCGCGCGCCGCCGCCAAAGAGCCCGCCGCCCATTGCCGACTTCTGCCGCTTAAAGATCCAAGAGTAGAAAAGGATCAGCAACAGGAACGGCGCGAGCGAGATCAGCAGATTCGTTAAGGCGCCGCGTTGCTTAACCAACGGCGTTGCCCGCACCGTCGCGTTACTTTTCGCCAGCTCACTTAACAGATCGTCGGCTGCGAAGGTTGGCCGCTCGGTCGTGAACTTTTGGTATGTGCGGACCTGTTGATCGGTTTTATCTTGTTGGCCGGGTAACGGCACCGCTTTTCTAAGCTCTCCCTGTATCGTGTCGCCGCGAGCAAATAGCTCCGCGACATTTTTGTTTGCAACCTGTGTTTTGAACTCGGTGTAAGAAACCGCCTGGGGCCGGTCCATCCGATCTTGCATTGTCAGCAGGCCGAAGAACACAAGATATCCCAGGAACCATGCCGCCATCCCGAACCAGTCGCGACGGCGCTTATCCGGCGGCTTTTCCTTCGCGGGAAGCCCTTCCGTACGCCAGGGTCTTGGCGGACGCTGGTCGTCCCGCTCGCCGGCATGCTTCAGGTCCTGCTGTGGCTTAGCATTCTGATCGGTCATGAGACCTTTCTCCAGGCCCACAATGCGAGGAACGCACGCAGACAAACTGATTCTACATGAATGAGCGGTGGCTTGAAAGCCGCCTGGCGCTTATTGCCAGCCGCCTCCCAGGGCACGATAGAGCTGCACGACAGCGCTGCGCTCGCGTAGCTGCAACTGGGCCAGCGTCAATTCACCGGCAAACAGGTTCCTTTGCGCATCCAACACTTGAAGGTAGCTGTCGAGCCCGCCTTTATAGCGTGCCTCGGAAAGCTCTACGGTCTCCGTCAAAGCTCGCACCAACTGAGTTTGTTCGGCGCGCTGCTTACGGGTGCCGTCGAATTCCGCCAATGCGTCGGAAACTTCTCGAAAACCGGTGAAGATGGTCTGTTGATAACGAACCAGCAACTCGCGCTGTTGCGCTTCCGTCAGGCGCACCTGGGAGCGGATCTGTCCTGCCCTGAAGATGGGCAGCAGCGCCGAGGGAGCAAAGCTGTACACGCGGGCCGGCGCGGTCACAATATCCAGAAGGCTGCGGCTCTGCCCTCCCGCGAATGCGGTTAACGAGATCTGTGGAAAATAGAGCGCCTTGGCCGCCCCGATCTGTGCATTCGCAGCGATCAGATTTTGTTCGGCAGCCCGGATATCGGGGCGGCGTTCGAGCAGGCTTGACGGAATGCCGGCGGGCAACTGGTCGGGCACTTGAATCTGTTCGAGCCTGCGGCCGCGAACCTGGGCCGACGGCGCATTCCCCTGCAACAGGCTGAGCGCATTTTCGGTTTGTGCGATGTTCCGCTCCACGGCGGCGATCTGCGCGGTGGCGGTGTAGAGAAGCTGCTCCGCCTGGCGCACATCCAGTCCACTGGCGGCGCCGCGGTCGCGCCGCAGACGCACGAGCTTCAAACTGTTCTCCGCGACGTCGCGTGTCTTGCGGCTGATGGCGAGTTCCAGATCCTGCTCCAGAAGGAGGAAGTACGTGCTCATCACCTCGGAAATCAGCGACACGGTGATTGCGCGACGGCCCTCCTCGGTGGCCAGGTACTGCGCGCGGGCCGATTCGGTCAGCCTTCGCAGACGGCCCCACACATCGAGTTCCCAGGACAGCTGCGCGCCGGCCTCCGTGAACGACGCGCTAAGATCCGTACCCCGGGGCACGAAAACGTTGGCGCCCACCGAAGAGTTCCGCACGCTGCTAAATCCGGCGCCAATGTCGAGAAACGGGAACTGGTTCGCGCGGTTGATGCCGAGTTGCGCCCGAGCCTGTTCCACACGTTCCGCCGCGACGCGCAGATCGAAGTTCTGCCGCAACGCGGCGCTCACTATGTCGTTCAGGGCCGGGTCGGGAAACAGGTTCTCCCACTTCGTATCGGCCAGCGAGGCGGAGGAACCGCTTGCCGTCTGTTCCGCCACGGCGCCGCGGTATGCGGTGGGAGCAGCGACCTGCGGTCTCTTATAGTTCGGACCCACCGCGCACCCTGTTAGTGCCGTGAGAGCCGCCAGCGTGAAAAATACCGGTTTCACTGAGCGGCCTCCGGAACCGGAGCGGGGCCGATAGCCTCCCGTTTCTTCTTCTGGTCGACAAACTTCACCACCAGCACGAACAAAACCGGTACGACGAAGATCGGCAATAATGTTGCGGCAAGCATACCTCCGAAGACAACGGTACCCAGCGCGCGCCGCGCTCCCGAACTGGCGCCGGTCGCGATGACCAGAGGCAGCACGCCAAGAATGAAGGCAAAGGACGTCATCAGAATCGGCCGGAGCCGCAACTGGGCGGCTTCAACGGCCGCTTTACCTATCGAGTGGCCGTGTTCATATCGCTCGCGGGCAAACTCCACGATCAGAATCGCGTTCTTCGCCGATAACCCGATAAGCGTGACGATACCGATCTGCGTATAGATATCGTAGGGATACGAACGCAGAAAGATGGAAGTTAAAGCGCCAAGTATCCCGAGTGGAATGGCAAACAACACAGCGAACGGAATGCTCCAGCTTTCATACAGAGCGGCGAGCGACAGGAAGACGAGAATGGAGGAGAAAGCAAAGATGGCGGCCTCGTTTCCCTGCGCCTGCTTTTCCTGAAATGTAGTGCCCGTCCATTCATAGCCGAAGCCCGGCGGAAGCGTGGCATCCGCCACTTCCTGCATAGCGTCGGCAGCCTGACCGCTCGAATAGCCCGAAGCGGCGTTGCCCATAATGTAGATGGACCGGTAGCGGTTATACCGGTAGACGGCTTCCGGACCGCCCGTGGTTTGCAGGTTCGTAAGCGTTCCCATGGGAACCATTTCCCCATCGCGGGTGCGCACGAAGAAGCGATCGATGTCGGTGGGTTCGTCGCGGAACCGCGGCTCGGCCTGCATACGGACCTGCCAGGTCCGGCCGAATACGTTGAAGTCATTCACGTACAATCCGCCCAGGAACGTTTGCAGAGCGTTGTACGCGTCGGTTACCGGAATGCCGAGCGTCTGCAGTTTATCGGTGTTCATTTCCACGTTATACGTGGGTACCGACCCGCGAAACGTGCTGATGACATTGGCCAGCTCGGGCCGTTGCCGCGCCGCCGCGACCAGTGCATCCGCGGTCTTCGACAACGTTTGGATATCGGTGCCGGCGCGATCCTCCAACATGAACTGAAAGCCGTTTGTGGTACTGAGGCCAAGAATCGGCGGCAGCCCGAAAGCCAGATTCAAAGACTCCGGCACCGTGGCAAACCGCGCATAGGCCTCCGCGAGCACTGCCTCGAGTTGCGTTTCGCGCGTCTTGCGGTCTTGCCACGGCTTCAAACGCCCGATGACGGTCGCGACATTTGAGCTGGAGGTCTGCGTGACGATGTCCAGACCGCCGATTGTCATCACGCCCTCGACGCCGGGAATGCCCGCGAGGAGCTTCTCGACCTTGCGGGCGGCAGCGTCGGTCCGCTCGGTGGAAGCGCCGTCGGGTAAGCGAATCGAACTGAAGAACGCACCCTGATCCTCATCGGGAAGGAAGCCGGTGGGCAGTGTATGGAAAAGCCAGCCGGAAGAAAAGGCGACGAACAGCAGAAACACAATAACGAGCGCAGGACGCCGGATCAGGTGGATCACGCCACGCCGGTACCGCTTGTTGGTGCGGTTGAAGGCCCGGTTGAACGCTCCGAAAAACTTGCCGGCCAGCCCGCCGGATTTCCGGTGCGGGCGGAGAATCATGGCCGACAAAGCGGGGCTCAATGAAAGTGCGCTAAATGCGGAGATCAAAACGGAAACGGCGATGGTGAGCGCAAACTGTTTGTATATCTGCCCGCTGATGCCGCCGATGAACGCGACGGGAATGAACACGGCGGCGAGGATAAACGCGATGGCAACCACCGGCGCGGAAACCTCATTCATAGCGCGGATAGTAGCTTCGCGCGGAGCCATGCCGTCATCGATGTGGCGCTGTACGGCCTCGACCACGACAATGGCGTCATCCACAACAATCCCGATGGCGAGCACCAGTCCGAACATGCTTGTGATGTTGATCGAGAATCCGAGCAGCGGGAAGACTGCAAACGTTCCAATAATCGATACCGGAATAGTCAGCAGCGGAATGAGCGTAGCGCGCCAGCTCTGAAGGAAGATGAAGACCACCAGCACAACGAGCGCTACCGCCTCCATCAGCGTCTTTGCGACATCCGTGATGGCGGCGCGGACAAACATGGTGGAGTCGTAGGGTACCCTGTACTCGATGCCGGGCGGAAACGCCTTTTGCGCTTCGTCCATGAACGCCACCACCTTGTCCGCGGTCTCCACCGCATTGGCACCCGGAGACAGGTAAAGAATGACGGCGCCGGAAGGCTGCCCGTCGAGGCGGCTGAAGCCGGCATAGCTTTGCGCTCCGAGTTCCACGCGTCCGATGTCCCGCACACGCAGGAGCGAGGCGTCTGGCTGAGCGCGAACCACGATATCTTCGAACTGACTGATGTCGCTCAAGCGGCCCGGCGCCCGCACCGCAAACTGCAAGTCGGTCCCCTGGGGTGTGGGAGCCTGCCCGACCGCGCCGGCCGGGTTCTGCCGGTTTTGTGCCTGGATTGCAGCGGCGACATCGGTAGCGGTAAGCCCGAGCTTTGACATCCGGTCCGGATCGAGCCATACCCGCATCGAGTAGGTTTCCTGCGAGGCAAGCCTGGATTCGCCGACCCCCGGAATGCTTCCAAGCTGGTTCAGCAGATTGATTTGCGCGTAGTTGGCCAGAAACTGGGAATCGTAGGCCTTGTCGTTGGAAATAAGATTGATGACCAGGAGCAGTTGACTCGATACCTTCTGCACCTTGACACCCTGACGCTGCACTTCCTCAGGCAAGCGCGGCAAGGCGGCGTTCACCTTGTTCTGCGTTTGTACGGTGGCGATGTCCGGGTCCGTGCCGAGCTCGAAAGTCACCCTGATGTTCATCTGGCCATCATT
Organism: Bryobacteraceae bacterium; assembly: GCA_035714225.1. GTDB lineage: Bacteria > Acidobacteriota > Terriglobia > Bryobacterales > Bryobacteraceae > CAADGY01. The sequence continues at coordinate 8,927 of DASTMK010000543.1, forward strand.
CGAGCTGATGGACTGGTAATAGAGCATTCCGTCGAGACCGACCAACTGCTCTTCGATGGGCTGTGCAACGGTTTTTTCGAGATCCTCCCCATTGCCGCCGAGATAGACGGCCGTGATCTGTACCACGGGCGGCACCACTTCCGGATAGGTCGCGATGGGCAGAAATGGAATGGAGACGCCGCCCAGAATGAGGATGACGATCGCTAGAACGATGGCGAAGACGGGACGGTTGATGAACAGGCGGGCCATCTGTTACCCCACCTTTCCGGGTGATGCCGCGGGCGATTTGGCGGTCCAGGGCTTCGGAGTCACGGTAGCCCCAGGCCGGATCGTCATGAGGCCCTCGACGATGACGCGGTCGCCTGCCTTGAGTCCCTCTTCGACCAGGAGGGAGTCGCCCACGCGCTGGCCTGTCTTGATGGAGCGCGCCTCAACCTTGTTGCCAGGGCCAACGATATAAGCAAGTTGCAGATTCTGATTCTGCTGAACGGCCCTTTGCGGGATGACTAATACGCCTTCGCGCCGCTCCGCGATGTACTGAATCCTGCCGAACTGGCCTGGAAGCAGGGTATGCCCGGGATTGGGAAATTCCGCTTGTAGCTCCAGGGTGCCGGTTTTCGGATCGACCTGGTTGAGAGCGTTGCGAATACGGCCGATGTGGGGAAACTCCGTGTTGTCAGCCAATATCATACGCAACGCGGGTCCTTCGTCCTTGGAGCCGGTGTATCGCCGGGTCAGCGCGAGATGCTCGGATTCGCTGACTTTGAAACGCACCCAGATGGTGTCGAGCGGAACAATCGTAGTCAACGGCTGCGGAGAGTTCGCGGTCACCAGGCCACCCACGGGAACAACCGAATCGCCCACAATGCCACTGATGGGCGCACGGATCGTGGCGTATTGAAGGTTCAAGGAAGCGGTCTCGAGTGCCCCGCGTTGAGCCTCCACCTTTCCTTCCGTCGATTGAATCTGCGTTCCGGTAGTAAGGTGGGTCTGCTCCACGTTTGCTTTGTGGGCGCGCACACTGGCCTCGGCCGCACGCAAGTTGGCTACCGCCGCGTCCAGATCCTGCTGGGCGGCTGCGTCCTGTTGCACGAGAGGCTGCAACCGCTCGTAATCCTGACGCGCCTTCACCAGGTTCGCTTCGGCGGACGCCAGGTTGGCTTCCGCTTCCAGCAGAGAGACTTGTTGGCGGGCGAAGGTGAGGTCGGCCTCACTCTGGCGCAGGGCGCCCTGCGCCTGCTGTACCTGGGCCTGGTAAGGACGGAGGTCCAGGACGTAAAGCGCTTGACCCTGCTTCACGAACTGGCCTGGACGGAACAGCCATTTATCCACGTATCCGTCAACCCGGCCGCGTACCTCCACCATGTTCCGGGCGTAGGTTTGAGCCGGATACTCCGCAAGCAGTTCCGCGGTGGTGGGAGCAAGTTCCACCACTTCCACCAGCGGAGGGTGGGCGGCTTCGCCAGAATTCTTTTGGGCCGAGACAGACCTGCATCCGGCCAAACCGAAAGAAGTTACCGTAATCGTGAGCGCAAACAGAACGCTACGGGAACGGCGATGGCTCAGGAGAGTGCGGGGTAAAGATGGGAACATAAAGTTCTTTTAACGTTACTGACTACCCAGTCATTTGGTTGAGATGATGAATATACTCCAAAGTTGCAGGTTTTTTCCTGATTGCGCTGGCAGTACAGTTGCAATACGATGACCTTGTGGTCACAAGTCCGGGGATCAAAGGGCGTGCCAGCCGCGCGGATGCGGCCAAAAGCCGCAGGCAGGCTATTTTAAAGGCGGCGCGCACGGTATTTGCCCGCCAGGGCTATGCGAATACACTGATCGACGATGTCGCGGCAGCCGCCGGAATCGCGAAAGGGACCGTCTACCTCTATTTCGCCTCGAAAGAACAGATCTACCTGGAGGCGCTGCTGGAGCGGGCGCGGGAGGTTGAGGCGCGGTCCCGCGCAAGGATACTGGAAGCGGCGACCTGGCAGGAAAAGATCCGCGCATACATGGAAACCCGTGTGGAGTATTTGAATGCCCATCAGGATTTTTTCCGCATTTACGCCACAGAGTTCCGGAATATGTGCATGCAGGGCAAAGCGATCGGAGCGGAGTTGCAGGACCTGGTCCGGCAGGGTGAACAACAGGTAGCGCAAGTGCTTGCCGTCGCCGCGGCGAAAGGCGAGATACGGCCTCTAGACCCCGACCTGGGGGCCGCGATGATTTCCGATCTGATGCGCGGCCTGGTAGACCGCACGCTATTGGCGTTCCGCCGCACTCCGGTAGCTGAAGACCTGGAATTTACGCTCGACTGCGTGTACCGGGCGCTGGCAAAAGAAGCGAATCCGGCCTGAGCAGTTTTCATTCGCCGGTGGCTCTCGAGGAAGCAGACCTGATGCAGGGGCCGCGTCGCTATCATCAGAAAATCGGGCTGAATTTCGTGGATCCGGGTGTATACTGGCCGGGAACTTGAAAGGTCGAACTCTTTGATCCGCCTTTCGTTGGCGTCCTGTCCTGGGAATTTAGGTCTGTTTACGGAGGTCCTCCATTGGCCACAAAGAAGCCTCGCAACGGAAATGGGAAGTCCGGTGAGAAGTTAACAGTTGCCGGTGCGCAAAAGCTTTCGACGGAAGAGCTTGCTCTCTACATCAAGTCCGCCTTGATAAAAGAGGCTCTTGAAGATCCCGCGTTTAGGAAACTGGCGTTGAAAGACCCGGCATCAGCCATTCAAAAAAGCCGGCTGACCGGCGGCGTTGAAAAAGCCCTGCCCGCGGGATTTACTTTCCGCGTCGTGGAGGAAACGCAACAACTTCTCTACCTGGTCATTCCCCACAAAATGCCGGAACGGCTGGATCCCAAAAACCCCAAGCACATTCTGCTCAAAAAGGCCGTGAGCGATCCCCAATATCTGCAGAAACTTACAGCCGATCCCAGGTCCGTTCTCCAGTCGGAATTTCTCGTTGACGTTCCGCCTGGCTTTCAAATCAGGGTCATAAAGGAAACACCGCTCGAAAGTGTTGCAGTGCTTCCAGCGGACCTCCGGCCGGAGCAAATAACGGCAATTCCCAAGGAACTGATCGAGTATCAAGCGAGCGGCTGGTGCGGCAAGACGCTCAAGACGATCATTGAAAATCTGTGTCCGAAACCGCCGGGAGAAACGGAATTCGAAAGTCCTTTCTGTACGCCCGATTGCGGAGTACAGCCATTGTGACGCTCCGCGCTTGATGTAGCTGGTTGGTGTCGAATGTCCCGTAACAGGCGCTCCCTGGCCGAATCGCTTGAGGTCGTCGCCCGGTACGTTCCGCGGACTCTGATCCGGCCGCGCCAGATGCAAGCCATCCGAGAGCTTGCCGGCCTCCTGCCTCCTATCGCGGTTGCCGGCTTTGAGTGCCGCTTGGCGGAGGTCGGCGGCCGTGTCGATTTCGCAGTGTTTCTGCCGTCATCCGACAGTTGCTTTTCTGTCGTCGCAGGGATGAACCCGAGCCACGAGCTGGCTCCGGAGCTTCTGGAAGACCCCACCTGGCAGCACATCCGAACCTTCTGCCGAAGCGTGCACGAACCAGGAGGCCCACTACATGGCGTTGTCGACGACGTTTGGCTCGAATTCGATTTGCCCTCGAATGGGAATCCAACTCTCACGCCCGCTCTGTTCTTCGGCATAAGCCGTGCTGTGACGAGTTCGCCCGGAAACAGCCTCGAAATCGTGGAGTCTACTCTGAAGTCACTCGGGGCGCCGCCGCTTGCCGGAATCACTCAGTCTGAATTTTTGAGGGCAGCTTCCTGCCTTCCGGTGGACTCCGTCATCTTCCAAATAGGGATTCCCCTTGCGTATCGCGCCAGCGCGCTGCGGCTCTGCATTTCCGGCCTGCCGCCGGGCGGGATCGCGCCTTATCTGCGGAAAATTGAATGGCGTGACACGCCATTAGGTCTGGAGAATACGATCACGGATCTGGCCGGCATTGCTGACGAGTTGTTCCTGGACATCGACATCGGCGAGATATCCACGCGCAAGATCGGCATCGAGGCCCACTTCCGGGGGCCGAAAAGACCCATAATCGATCGCCGTTGGGAGGACCTGCTGAGCTGGCTGGTCCGTGAGGGGCTTTGCGCCCCTGAAGTCGAGCGCGATATCCGCAGATGGACCGGGACAACATACTTCGGCGAAGGTGGAGCCCCTAAGCCGAAGGAACTGCTGGCTCTGACGAAGCTGCTTGGGGGTCGCGCGACGCTCTGCTTTCTCAGGGGACTTCATCACGTAAAGATCTCCTACGAACCTCGTCGAGGCTTCGAAGCAAAAGGGTACATTGGCTTCAAGCGGCACTGGATCGAGACAATGCCCGCCAATTTGCCGGCACTCAAGCGCAGCGGCAGGCCTCCCTTCGAGAGTTCGGTTAGGGATACGCTCGCTGCTGGGGTAGAATTCCTCGCCGGTAGCCGCGACCCGAACGGATGGTGGAAAGATTTCGAACTGGCTGCCGGCGCCAGTGACACCTGGGTCACCGCTTACGTTGGCTGGGCGCTCGCCGGCGTGGATGAACCTCAGAGCTGGGAAATGGCTCATGCCGCGTGGTGTCTGCTCAAACAGAGCCTCCACCCGCACGGCGGCTGGGGTTACAATCTGAAAGTTTCACCCGACGCGGATAGCACAGCCTGGGCGATTTTGCTGGGAGAGAGCGTCGGAGATTCCCGTTCTCTGGCACTCCGAACGGCGAAGAATTTCCTTCGAAGTCATCTGCGGACTTCCGGCGGAGTTGCGACCTATGCCGAAGAATCGCCAGTCCGCGCCGAAATGCGCTTTCCAGCCGAGGTGTCATATGCCGGGTGGACGACGGCACATCCGTGCGTGACGGCGTTGGCCGCCAACATCCAATCCTTCCGCGCAAGGCTCATCCCTTTTCTCTTGAGAAGCCAGAGAAAAGATGGAAACTGGCCCGCATACTGGTGGATGGATCCGGAATACGCGACCGCGCTCGCTGTCCTCGCGCTGAACGGGATCGAAGGCTTGACCCCCGAGCCGGCTTCCAGGCTGCGCAAAGCCGTCCGATGGATTGAATTGCGGCTCGCGGAGCATCTCTCCCTGATGCCGGATGCAAGCGCGCCGCAGGTCTTTGCCATCGCCTGGTGTCTTAAGGCCCTTGCAGCTTGCGCGGTTTCCAGCGGTCAGGCCGCCCTGATTCAACAGGCCATGAATCGGCTCATCGATGCGCAACTACCCGATGGCTCATGGACTGCTTCGGCACGGCTCCGGGTCCCGCCCACCGATTGCATGAATCCAAATCGAATCCACAGTTGGTATCCAGGGGGCAAGGCGATTCGCGGCATTTCTCTTGATCAGCAAAGGACGTTCACGACAGCAACCGCGGTAAGCGCGATCAGCGCCGGAGCTGAGCGACTGGCGGAGTTGACTCATTGACATTCCATGATCTGGCTGTCCTCGTTGCAGCCTCCAGCAGCCTGTACGAGCGAATACAGAAAGGCTTTCAACCCGTTTCAAATCTCAATCCGGACTCCAGCACCTCTCAGGAACTCGCTCGATGGAAGCAGATCTACAGGGACAAGGGGCCAGGAGCATTCAAGCGCCGTCTTGCACTCGACGGCTGGACCGAGAGTTTCGTTCAACCCTATCTCGGCGCGGTACGTCTTCCCCACGAATCGGATCTGCCCGCATGGGCTTTGACCTTGCGGGGGTGTGTCAATCGAATGCTGGAATCCAAACCAGGCGATTTCCTCGCGAGTGGCGACGAATCGCCACAACCGCGTCTCTTTGAGCATCTCTTTACCCCGATGGTGCAGTTTGCCTCTCTGGAATTGAGGCGCAGGGCGGGGGACAAGAGCCGGCTTCTCTCGACCACCGCGCTCGCCGGCGCAGAATTGTCGCTATTGGATTCACTTGTGCAGGTGTCCATAGGTACCCTCGCGCTTGAGTTTCAGGCGTTCCGTTCAGCCAGGGAGGACACAATTTTCCGGATACTACGCCGAATGAAGGATCAGCGCTCGAACGAGCTTTACCGCGCATTCCTGGTCCAGATGCACGCAGGAGGGCTCCTGAATCTGCTCTCGGCGTATCCGGTACTCGGCCGGTTTTGGGGACTGTTGGCGGAATTGTGGATTGAGAATTTGACCGAGTTTCTCACCCGGCTCGATACCGATTTGCCCACCCTGAGCAGACGTTTGAAAGTGAGCTCGCGCCGGCCGGCGGTTGCCAATCTTCGAATGAATATTTCCGACCGTCATCACGGGGGCAGGACGGTCATGCTGGTTGTCTTTTCCGGAGAACGGCGAGTCATCTACAAGCCGAAGGGACTGGGATTGGAAAAGGCCTTCTTCCAATTGCTCTCTTGGCTCAACAGGGAGGGATCGCCGGTTCAACTCCGCGGTATCGAAGTCATCGACAGAGAGACATACGGGTGGGTGGAGTTCGCGGATCACCGCAGTTGTGTCAATCGGGATGAGGTAGCCTCTTATTATCGTAAGGCTGGAGGGCTCCTCTGCATCGTACATCTCCTGGAGGGCACGGATTGCCACCTCGAGAACATCGTTGCCGCCAGGGCCGATCCTGTTCTGGTCGATGCTGAGACGCTGCTGCATCACCGCGTTGTCCGCGACCGTAGCGGCCTTGAATCGGGTTTCGAAGCCCAGGATGAATGTTGGGACTCGGTGTTTCGGACCGGGATGCTTCCGAGCTGGATTCTCGAAGCCGACGGTACTCCGTTCGACATCAGCGGTCTGGGCGGATTCGGGGAGCAGGCTTCGTCTCAGCGGGTACCGCATTGGGACAACATCAACACCGATGAGCTTCAATTGCGTTCGCTCCCGGGCCGCCGGAGGCCTGCCCGCAACGTTCCCATGCTGGGGGAAACGGCTCAGTCGCCCCTTGCTTTCGAAAGCGAGCTGATCGCCGGCTTCTCTGAAATGTACCGTTTTTGCGACCGGCACAAGGCTCTTCTGACTGCGCGAAAGAGCCCCGTCCTTCCGCTCGGGAGCCATTGGAGCCGCTACGTCGCGCGCGACACCACGGTGTATTGCGAACTGCGCCGCGGCCTGCTCCAGCCCTCGGCGCTTACAAGCGGAATCGCGCAAACCCTCCATCTGGAACTCCTCGCCGCCGCGCATATGGCCAATACAGCGCGACCCGAGCCGTGGAAGATCGTCCGTTCTGAACGCGAAGCGCTACTTCAATTCGATATTCCCTATTTCCGCGCCAGGGCCTGCTCACGGGATCTTGAGTTGCCGGACGGAAAGCTGATCGCCGGCTTTTTCGAGAGAGCCAGTATCGAGCGGGTATTGCGCAAGATTGCCGGTACCAGCCCGGAGGATCTTCGCAAACAGGTCCGGTTCATTCGAGCGTCCTTCTTTTCCCGGTCAGTACGGACACCTCATCAGCGGAACTCCGTCAGCACGCTTCGCAGAAAGGATGTCCCGGGTACGAGCGCCTTTCGTCAAGCGCAGTTCATCGCCGAGGCCGAGAGAATCGCCGAAGAACTTCGGAAAGATTCGGCCCGCGTGAACGGCACGGGCGCGGCGTGGATCGGCCTCGACTATCGGCCGGAATCGAAGCGATATCACTACCAGCCGGTGGGCAACGGGCTTTACAGCGGCCGCTGCGGCATCGGTCTGTTTCTCGCCGCACTTTGGGCAACTACCGGCGAGACGCGATGGCGGGAGCTTGCGCTGGGCGCGGTTGATGGGGCGCGGCGCCGCATCACTGAGAAAGGGTGGCAGGTTGCCGATGCGAGCATCGCGTATGCAATATGCCGTATCGGAACTTTTCTGGCTGATGAAGATCTGCTTCGTGACGCGACGAAGGCCGCCGGCCGGATTGGGCGGGGGGCGATAGCATCCGATGAAAACCTTGACGTTCTATTCGGGACCGCCGGGGCGCTTCTCAGCTTCCTCGCCCTACACAAATGGTGCGGCGATGAAGCGGCTCTCGCGAAAGCCGTTGCCTGTGGACGGCGCCTGCTGCTCGCTCGTGTGCGGACGGGGACCGGGCATCGTGCCTGGCAGTCTCGCGAGCTTCCTGCGCTCACCGGGTTCTCACACGGCGCGGCCGGCATCGCCTATGCGCTCCTGAAGCTATTCGAGACCACCGGCCAGGAGTCATTTCGCGAAGCTGCGCTGGAAGCCATTGCCTTCGAACGTGCCGTGTTCGACGCCGAAGCCGGCAACTGGCCCGATTTCCGTTCCGGAGAAGGACGGCAGGGAACCCGCGGCTTCATGACGGCCTGGTGCAATGGGGCGACTGGCATCGGGCTGAGCCGTCTGGGTGCCAGGCTTGCCATAGCGGACGGGCCGGTCGCACAGGAAATCGAGGCCGCTCTGAGGGCCACAAGGGGGTACCGTTACGACGATGTCGATCATCTCTGTTGCGGCAGCTTTGGAAGGATCGAATTACTTCTTACGGCGGGTTGCCAGCTTCACCGTCCGCGCCTGGTGGCAGAAGCCCGGAGATGGGCTTCTGTGCGTATTCAACAATCCGAACGCAATGGCGGCTATCGCGTGATGCACCGGCTGCCGCGCTGGGTGCGAAATCCAGGCTTCTATCAAGGGATTTCCGGGATCGGCTACCAGTTGTTGCGACTCGCACGACCCAAAGATCTGCCCATACTCCTACTGTGGGAGTGAGATTTCTGGCTCTATTCTTTCTGAAGCGATACGCGCCGCCGGCTGAGCGTGGGTCCGGAGCCGTCGCCGGCATGCGCGGCGGCCTTGAGCAGGAAACTTCCCGCAACATCCGGAATCTTCATGTCGAGCAGAAGCGTCTCCTGACCTAGAGGCTGGATTGAATACTTGCGCTCCACACGCGCCACGGCCTCGCCGCCCTCGTTATCAAGCGTCAGAACGAGATTACCGCTGGCCGGCGCGCTGGAATCGTTCACCATCATCACAGTGAACCTTCTCTCCGCACCCGCCTTGAGATTCGGCTGCCAGAAATTCAGGTACACGCCCAGGGGTTTAAACGCCTCTCCGGCGTAGTCCGCGAAGGTGGGATCCAACGTCAGAGACTTCACGTCGCTGAAGTGGTCGCATGTATAGGCGCCTTCATAGCAGGATGTGAGATAGACGAAATGAAGTACACCGGCGTAATTGCGGTGTGCGCGCCAGAACTCGGTCAGGCCGCCGAGCAGGTATCCGTTTAACGCCAACCGCTCCTTTCCGGTGGCCGTCTTACCCACCAGGTGCTCATAGACCCGTTCGGTGAGCACGGTAGGCGTACCGTCGCGAAGCAGCCAGATCCAGCCATATTCGTTGAGCACCATGGCATGCCCGCTTGGTGTGACCGTGTTGCGGCCGCTCCCCGACATGCTTTCGAGCGAGGTCACCTGGAATGGGTTGCCGGTGCGCCCGCTGACGAAGAGGTACGGGTGATCCTCCACGGGGTCGTCAGGACCAGCGGGCGGATTGTAGCTGTTTTCCCAGGGACGGCGCGACAGGTCCAGATCGCGAACGGCCGGGATCACCTTCTCGCCAAAGACCGGATCGTAGGATTCATTGTTCGCATCCCAGATCACTACACTCGCATGGTTCCAGTTGTCGCGCATCCAATCCTTGTACTGGCGGATCAGCTCGTCCGCATCCCACTGGCGCTTATAGTTTCCGGACACGTGGCCGGTCCATATGAAGAATTCGTTCTGAATGAGCAGCCCTGTTTCGTCGGCGAGTTCGAGCCACTTGTCCGGAACCGGTCCGATACAAAACCGGAACATGTTCCAGTTCATCTTCTTCGGAATTTCGGAGAGCAGTTTTCGCACCCACGTTTCGTCCCACGTCAGGCTGCCCGCGTCCGGGTCTTCGAAAAAGCGGTGCAGCGTGATGTTGGAACCCCGCAGGAAGTACACCTTCCCGTTGAGATAGGCGCGCTTCGTAGGAGTATCGAATCGAAACTCGCGAACGCCGAATCTTGTGGAAGCCGTATCGCCTCCAGTGGACGAGTCGAGAACGTAAAGAAATGGATCCTCGGGCGACCACAGGCGTGCACCGGGAATGGGAATCGTTTCGGTGACCGTCTTTTCTTCACCCGGTTTAAGTGAGACCTTTTCCGCCGTGGACTGACTCGCCCTCTGCCCGCCCTTCCACGCCTTCACCTGATGACGTAGCGTGGTAGTGGCCGGTGCAGCGCCGTAGTTCTTCAACCTGGTCTGAACGGTAATCCGTGGCGGGGTAATGGCGGGCGCAACCTGGATGGTTTCGATCACGGGGTTGTCCATCAGCAGGACAGAGACGCTGTCATAGATGCCGGGCGTCCACAGGTTCTTCTCGAAGTCGGAGCCGGCCGGATAACTCTCTGGCAGGACGGCGGGGTGCGCGCCTATCCGTACGATCAGACGGTTCTCGCCAGCCCAATCCATCGCCTGCGTGAGATCGAAGTACGAAGCGCTGAAGCACCCCGCGTATTCGCCCAGTTTCTTACCGTTCAGCCAAACGGCGGTCCCGAACTGTGCCTTGCCGATGCGGAGCAGGGCTACCTGCTTGCGGGCCGGAACGCGAAACGATTTTGCATACCAGAAGTAGTTTCTGTTCTGCCGGGATATGCCCTGACCTTCGAGCGATGTCGATGCCGGAATTACCTTCCGGCGGATGCGGTTCCACAACACTTCCTTACCGTCGAAACGGTCCACGTCGGCAAAGGCCGGCTGGGCCAGGTTGGCAAGGCCCGGAACCGGCACGCGATGAGTCCAGTTGCGCGGAACGGCGTCCGCATCCACACTATCCTCGATCTGCCATTCGCCATCCAGCGAGACAGTGATCCGCTCGGCCAATGTCGAAATAGAAGTCAGGAAAAAGAACACTGCGAAGAAAACAAGTGAGCGCATACCCCCTGTTATACAGCCGCAGCCCGGGAAGCAAAAGTAGCGATGTTATTTTGCGGCGGACGCCGGTACGTTGAGCCACCGCTTCAGGAAGGGAATTCCTGTTTCGAGTACGATCTCGTGCCCACCCTCGTGAACATTCAACCCGATGCGGTCTTCCAGGCCAAGTTTCCGGTAGTGTTCTTTAGCAACTTCGAACTCTTCCACCACCTGCGGCCAGTGCGCGATGCGGTCCTTCTTCCCGTGTTGCACCAGTAGCGGGCGCGGGCAAATCAGGCTGGCTACGTCGCTGTCGGTGAACTCGGTCAGCCATCCGTTGAAGAAGGCATGCTCTTCCTTCGTATCGAGGAAGCAACTGTAGCGCTCGTCGGGAAGTGCCATCTTGTTCCGGCGATGATTGAACCACGCGGTGATGATGCTGCACTTGATGCGCGGCTCCAGAGGAGTCCAGAACATCCCGGCCATTCCGCCCAGGCTGATGCCCCAGAAACCTACGCGCTCAGAATCGACGCGCGGATCTTTGAGCGCGTAATCGAGCAGTGCCTGCATGCGGCGGAACTCGATGCCCGGTAGTGTCGTGTCCGCCAGCCGCGCCAGCCGCTCGATGCGATTCCGCTTCTCCACGCTATAGAGATTCGCCGGCGCCAGGACCGCAAAACCCTGCTCCACCAGCGCGTGGCCGTAATCGTGATACGCGTTCCCTGGATCGTCTACACCGAACACGCGCTCGGGAAAGCTGCCGATACCGTGCTGGGCAATCACGAGCGGCACGCGTCCGGAGGTGTTCTTCGGGAATACCAGCAGTCCTTCCGCTTTCAACGATCCGAGCGGCACGGAAATCCATTCGGCCTGTGGCAACTCGCGGAGAGGCCGCGGGCGGCGCTGCACCGGTCCGGTGACGCGCAATTCCGGCGGCGAGAGAAACTTTTTATATCGATCGCGATTCGGACCTACACTCTTCAGAAACGCCTGTTGGCTCGAGTAGTCGCGCTTCCACGCGCGCGACGCGCGTTCCGGGTACTGTTCGATGAGGTAGTTTTGCAGGTGCTGCTCGAGTTCACGGCCATAGGCGTCGTTTCGTTCCACGATATCCGCCGGTGTTCCTTGCGCGGCGGATGTCGGGGCGGGAGCAGCGACCGACGCGGCCATGACACGCACCAGGACTTCGCCAAACTGCAGCCGGTCTTTAACTCCCGGTTCGCGCGAGAGCCGCGGGCTCGGCTCCACCATCAGCTCCATCAGAAAGGCCGGAATTTTGCGGTCGTGAAACAGTCCCTGGTTCACCGTCATGCGGCCTTTCATGCCGGCGGTGGTCGTCTCGGTGGTGTTCCGCGGCCCCTTGGGCGAGTAGAACACCGTCTTCCCATCCAGTAGTTTCCAGAAACGCTGCCCCAGTTCTTGCATCGGGGCCCCGC
>DASTMK010000544.1:0-11479 GCA_035714225.1 Bryobacteraceae bacterium
CCCGAGGCCCCGCAATGGCGATATGTACATGATCCGCGGCGACTGGAATCTCAGCGCGAAACATATCCTGTCGGGCCAGGTCTTCGTAGACCGGAATCGCATGATCAGACCGGAACTCGTGAGTGGAAATGTTCCGGGATACCTTGGGACCTTCACGAATCAGCAGACCACTATGGCGGTACTGAACGCGACCTCAACGTTCAGTCCCAATCTGTTGAACCAGCTCACAGTCACATTCCTGCGCCCGGTCCACGAATCCAACGCCGACAATACCGTGCCACACGAACAGATTGGCGTGAATATGCCGCTCTACACGCCTACCGGACGGCTGGGTGTCAGTATTTCGGGTGGCCCGAACTTCGGCAGCCGGAGCGTGTATACGCACGTAAGCAACAACTGGCAATTCCGGAATCAGGTTAGCTGGACCCGGGGCAGGCACAACCTGAAGTTCGGCGGAGAATGGCTCCACCTGACGAATCTGCAAATTTTCCTCGGTGCCACCAGCATGTCTTTCAATGGCAGCCGCTCCGGCGATCCCGTGGCGGATTTCCTGCTGGGAGCGTTCAGGACGGTCAGCGGCGGCTTCGGAGTTCGAACGAACGACAATTACCAGGATGCGCCGAGCTTCTTCTTCCAGGACGAATTCAAGGTACATCCGAGGTTCACGCTAACTTACGGCGTCCGGTATGAACCGTTCTTCCCCTGGGTGGACAAGTACGATCGTTTAACGAGCCTTGCCGCCATTGGAACCAACGTGCGATCGACGCGATTTCCCGACGCGCCGCCGGGCGTGCTGTTCGCCGGGGATCCGGGCGTGCCCAGAGGCATCAGCGGTCCGGACAAAAACAATTTCGCGCCGCGCTTTGGATTTGCCTGGGATCTTTTTGGCGATGGAAGAACGAGTCTCCGTGGCTCCTATGGTATTTTCTACGACTACATCAAAGCGGACTCCGTCTCGCAGGAGGGCGCGCCGTGGGCCGGGAATTTCCAGATTTTCGACGGCCGCGCCGAGAACCCTTTTGGGTCATTGGGCCTGACCCCGCCGCCAGTGGTTCCCGGTGAAGGCGGCTTCGGGTGTGTTGAGATCCCGACCTTCCCCGGCCAGCGCTGCAGCCTGTTCCCGCTGCCGATGGCGGGGTTGTTCGTCTCGAGCGATCTGACAACGCCCTATATACAGAGCTGGAATCTCACGCTACAACGGCAGTTGACTTCGGACATCATGCTCCAGGGCGCCTATATCGGCAAGATCGGCACACACCTGGACGGATGGTGGTCGCCGAATCCGGCCCGCTACATTAACGATCCGATTACCGGCGCTCCGCCGTCGCTTCAGAATGTCAACAACCGCGTCAGCCTGGCGCCGGGCATCCTGGCTCCGAACGTGTATGAGCTGACCACCAACTTCCGCAGTTGGTATCACTCCTTCCAGACGCAGGTGATCAAGCGCTTCTCCCGCGGAGTTTCCGTTTCCGCATCGTATTCACTGGCGAAATCAATCGATATCGTCCGGCAAAACATCGGCAACTGGCCGCTTGCCAATCCTTTCGACATGAACTCGAACCGTGGGCGTTCGGATTTCGACCGGCGCCATGCGTTTGTCGCCTCCTGGCTGTGGTCGCCAACCCGGAAATGGAACGGAGCGTTCCAGAGAACGCTGTTGGAGGATTGGACGTTCACTGGAATTCACACGCTGCAAAGCGGCGCGCCCTTCACGGTGTATATGGGTGACGATGTCGCGCAGGATGGCGTCAGCGGCGGACAGCAACACGCGATGTTGCAGCCCGGCGCCACCGTCACACGGGATCACGCGAACCGCGCCGACATGATCGCCCGGTTCTTCAACACCGATGCTTTCATACCGACGAATCAGGTACCGCGTGGAGTGTACGGAGACTCGGGGCGGAATATCATCAGCGGTCCGGGGATGAGCGTCACCGATTTTTCCGCAATCAAGGACTTTCGAGTGAACGAGCGTTTCCGGCTTCAGTTCCGGTCCGAGTTCTTCAACCTCTTCAACCAGGTGCGGCTGGGATGCACCGATACCACCTGGGGGTGCTCCGATCCCGTGGCAGTGGTGAACGCATCCGGCTTCGGTCAAATCCGAAGCGCGGGACCGGCGCGCGAGATCCAGTTCGCATTGAAGCTGCTTTGGTAAGGAACCGTCAGGAAACAACCGTGCCAGTTCGCCAAGACCACTCGCTAACGCTCGTGGCTCTGTAATCGTTTCTGAGCCGCGAACGTGAGTGAGCGGTTGACAGTCCCTAAGCCGAAGGTCGGACTTTTACCGGACAGGTCGCGCTCAGGCTACGGCCTGTCCGATCGTGAGTTCTCCGCGGTCCGCATCCAAAGTGGCCTGAACGCCTTCGGGGAGCGTCAGTTGATCCTCGGTGTGGCCGATGGTCAACCCCGTCAGGACAGGTACTTTTATTTCTCCAAGAATGCTGTCCAGCACTTCTCCAACGGAGAGGGTTGATTCAAATGACGGGCCGCACTCGCGCGGATGGCAGTTGCGGCACTCGCCGAAAACGACTCCAGCGGCGGCGGAAAGCTTGCCGGCCAACCGGAGTTGTGTCAGCATACGGTCGATGCTGTAAGGTTCCTCGCCCACATCTTCGAGAAACAGAATCCGGCCCGCCGTCTGGATCTCATAAGGAGTACCCATCGTGGCCGTGACCAGGCTAAGGTTGCCGCCGATTAACTCGCCCGATGCCTTCCCGGGACGAATAGTGCGAAGTGTGTGCACGGGCCGCAGCGTGTTGGACTCCGGCGGGTTCGTAACCACTCCTACCGGTTCGGCATTAAACAGGGTCTTCCGGAAGTGGTTCTGCGTATAATCGGAAAACCTCGATAAGACGACAGGCCCGTGGAACGTCACCAGCCCCGCCCGCTGACGGATCGCAATCAGCAGCGTCGTGATGTCGCTGTACCCCAGAAAGACCTTCGGATTTTTTCGAATCAGATCATAGTCGATGCGGTCCAGAAGTTGACCGGAGCCATATCCTCCCCGGATGGCGAATATGCCCTTCACATCCGGATCGCGAAACATGGCGTGCAGGTCTTCGACGCGCTCCTGCACCGTCCCGCCGAGATAGCCGTTCCTTCTGCGCACGTTCGCTCCAAATTTCGGCTCCAGGCCGAAATGCCGAAGAGTGCGTTCGGCCGTGGCCAGCGCATCAGGATCGGAAACGTAAGTCGCGGGCGTGATGAGTCCAACGGTGTCGCCGGGCTTCAGCGCTTTCGGCCGGATAGCTTCGCCTGTTTTCTGGAGCGGGGCGAAGGCCCCGGGCATCGCCATAAATACACGCCGATTCATGGAGCGGCCTCAAATCCTCAAATCGTATCCACGCGCACGCATCGCCTCGATGATGCCGTTCCGGACGCTGCTGACTTCGTCGGCGGAAAGTGTACGATCCGCGGCGGCGAGAGTCATTCGGTAAGAAACACTCTTTTGACCGGCGGCGAGCGGCGGGCCGGAGTATTGGCGGACGAACTCCAGAGCTTCCAGATTGGGACCGGCAAACTGGGCCAGCAGTTCCCCCACGCGTCCCACTTCATCCCGAAGGCCAATGATAACGGAGAGATCGAAAGCGCTCGATGGGAAGCGGCGTATGGGTTTGTACATGGCGACGCCGGGCTGGAGCTTATACATAAGCTGCAAGTTCACATCGAGAATGGCTGCGCGGCCCGCCACCATCGAAGGATGCAATTCGAACAACCGCCCCACGGTGTTCCCGTGCCATCGGAGCGCCACGCTGCGATGCGGGTGCTCATAAGGACGCGGTTCGCAGTGCGCCACACCAACACCCGGCATCAAACACTCGGCCAGGCGCTTCAATTCGAAGAGTCCGTCCACACCGTCTCCGCGGCCGTATACCACCGCCGCCAGGTGAGGAATTTCGTCGGGCAGATTGGAGGCGTCCTCGCGTTTATGAATTTCCAATCCGATCTCGAACAGCCGGAAAGAGTCGTAGTTCCTGCTGTTCTCTTCGATATTCTTCCAAATACCAGGCAGCAGGCTGCATCGCATCAATCGCTGATCAGAGTTGATCGGGTTGGCAATTTCGAGGTGCGCATTCGGGTCCAAATGAAAAGCGCGCGCCATCTCCCCGCTGATAAACGAGTAGTTATAGACCTCGGTGTAGCCTTGCGCCGCAGCCATCTCCCGCACCCGGTGATGAAAGTGTCTCTCTTCATTCGCCGGCGGCACGGTTGCCGTCACCAGGGGAGCCGTGGGAGTGATGGTGTCGTATCCCACCATGCGCCCGATCTCTTCCACGAGGTCATCCTTGATCGAGATGTCTCGCGTGGCCCGCCAACCCGGCACTGTCACCGATAGAACGCCGGGCGAGGATGCTTCCACCCCGAATTGCAGGCGCTCCAGAATGTCTCGAACTTCCTCTTCGGAAATCGCGAGCCCAAGCTTTCTCACCAGCCAATCGAGCGGCAGCAAAATCGCCGGCGGTGGTATGATCACCCGCGCCTGGTCGGCAAGCCCGCCAATGAGGCGTATGCCGGGGCAGACTTCGTTCAGCAGTTCAATCGCGCGAGCCAGCCCGCGCACGGTGTTCGCCGGGTCCTGCGACTTTTCAAAGCGCATCGAAGCGTCCGTACGAAGCTTCAGCCCCGCCGAAGTCTTGCGAATACTTACCGCCTGGAAATTCGCGCTTTCAAGGACGATTCGCGTGGTGGCGCCGCTGATTGCGCTTTCCAGCCCTCCGATAACTCCGCCCAGCGCAATCGCGCCCTTGGCGTCGGCGATGACAAGATTCCCGGCGGACAACTCGTACCGCTCCTCGTTCAGCGCGGCGAGGCATTCGCCCACGTGCGCCCGCCGCACGAAAATGGTATCGCCGTGAAGCTTATCGGCATCGAACGCGTGCATGGGCTGTGCGATCTCCGCCATCACATAGTTCGTCACGTCGACAATGTTGTTGATGGGATTCAGGCCAATGGCCTCCAGGCGGCACTGCAACCATGCGGGCGACGGCTGAACGGAGACGTTCTCGAAAACCAGGGCGCTGTATCGCGGGCACAATTCGAAGTCTTCGATGGAGATTCGCGCCGGAGAGGAGCCGGCCGGCACCAGATCCACTCGCACGGGATCGAGGAAAGGCTTCCTGGTGATCGCCGCCACTTCCCGCGCCATACCGGCATGGCCCCAAAGATCCGGCCGGTGCGTGATCGACTTATTATCGATTTCAATAATGCTATCCGGCGTGCATCCCGGCTGGCTGCCTTGAGATGGCTCAATGCCTTCGCATTCAGCGGTTTTGATGGTGATCAACTGCTCCAGGTGTTTGGGGTCGATATCGAGACCGTCAACAAGTTCGCGAATCCAGTTGTAGGAGAATTTCATTCTTGTCCAGCGTTAAAACTGAGTCAGGAAACGAAGGTCGCCGCTTTGGAGCAGCCGTATATCGTCGATGCCGTAGCGCATCATGGCGAGGCGCGTCAAACCCAAACCGAAAGCGAAGCCGTTCCACTCCTCCGGATCGATTCCGCTCATACGGAGCACGTTCGGATGCACCAAACCGCATGGAAGCAGTTCGACCCAACCGGACTGCTTGCAAACCGGGCATCCGCTTCCACCGCAGATGAGGCACTTGATGTCCAGCTCGAAGCCGGGTTCGACGAATGGAAAATAACCCGGGCGCAACCGTACTTCGACATCGCGATGGAAAATGGCGCTCAGCAACGTCTTCATGAAGAAGATGAGGTGTGCCACGGATACATCGCGGTCGATCATCATGCCTTCAAGCTGGTAGAACGTGTGCTCATGCGAGGCGTCAACCTCCTCGTTGCGAAACACGCGTCCCGGCGCGATCATGCGCAAAGGCGGACCCATCCGTTCCATGCCGCGAACCTGGACGGGCGAGGTATGCGTGCGCAGCAGGTGCCCGTCCGTCAGCCAAAAGGTATCCTGCATGTCCCGCGCGGGATGATGCGGCGGGATATTCAGCGCATCGAAATTGTTGTACTCCGTTTCCACTTCCGGTCCGTCGAGAACGGCGAAGCCCAATGAAATAAAGAGATCCTCGATTTCGGTCTGGATGCGGGCGATGGGATGCAGGGCGCCGGGCCGGGTTCCGGGTGCAGGCAGCGTCAAGTCCACCCATTCCGATTCCAGGCGCTCTCGCAACGCTTCCTGATCGAACTGGCCCTTCTTTGAATCGAGCTCCGTCTCCAGGTCCTGCTTGACCGAATTGAGCAGTTTTCCGATTCGCGCCCGCTCTTCGGGAGCAAGTTTTCCAAGTTCTTTGCTGATCTGAGCCAGGGTCCCCTTGCGGCCGAGCACTTCAATCCGCACGGCTTCCAGAGATTGAGGCGCTTCGGCGGCAGCGATACGCTCGCGCGCGCTACACTCCAGGTCGCGTAAAGTCGATTCCAGCATGGGCAGGTGAAATTTCTATTGTACGCACGCTCGCCGGGCTTGCGCCTGCAACGATTTTTCGGCCCATGAGCATACGAGTTCGCTATAATTTCCCTTCTACACTCATTCCGCTGGAGCAAAGGAATCCTTATGCGAAAGAAAGTTACTGTCGTCGGAGCGGGAAACGTGGGCGCGAATTGCGCTCTGCGGATCGCCGGCAAAGAACTCGCCGATGTTGTGCTGGTTGATGTGGTGGAAGGAGTTCCACAGGGCAAGGGGCTCGATATCCTTCAGTCCGGACCCGTCGAGGGCTACGATGTCTCCATCACCGGCGCCAACGATTACGAGCCGACGGCCAATTCGGATATCGTCGTTATCACCGCCGGCTTTCCGCGAAAACCCGGAATGAGCCGCGACGATTTGCTTCTGGCTAATTACGAGGTAGTGAAAACGGCCACGGAACAAGCCATCAAATATTCTCCCGATTCCATCCTCATCCTGGTTACCAATCCGCTGGATGCGATGTGCTGGACCGCACAGCAGGTCTCGCGGTTCTCCAAGAACCGTGTCATCGGCATGGCCGGCGTTCTCGATACCGCTCGTTTTCGGACCTTCATCTCACAGGAGCTTGATATCTCGGTCGAGAACATCACCGCGCTGGTGCTCGGCGGCCACGGCGACACCATGGTGCCACTCGTGCGCCTGGTGACCGCCGGCGGCATTCCCCTGACCGAACTGCTGGACCAGGCAGCCATCGACAGGCTTGTTCAACGCACACGCGACGGCGGGGCGGAGATTGTACGGTATCTCAAAACCGGCAGTGCTTACTACGCACCTTCCGCCGCGACGGTGGAGATGGTGGAATCGATTCTGAAGGACAAAAAAAAGGTACTGCCCTGCGCTGCGCTGCTGGAAGGCGAATACGGCATTTCAGGGCTGTTTGTGGGTGTGCCGGTGAAACTGGGCGCCCGCGGAATCGAAAAGATCTACGAGTTGAAGTTGACCGCTGAAGAGAAAGCCATGCTCGACAAGAGCGCCGCTGCCGTGCAGGAACTGGTGGACGTGATCAAGCAGAAGATGGGCTGATCCCGAAACGCCCAAGGGAGCCATGGCTGAACAGATACGGCCGTACATCGACCCGAAGTACGCCGTTTTCCGGCTGAGAGTGGCGAAGTCCGGAATTCATCGCTGGGGTGTTTTCGCCGAAGAGCGGATTCCTGCGCGCCGCAAAATAATCGAGTACACCGGAGAACGGATCAGCCGGATCGAAACCAAACGCCGCAGCTCATCTCGCGAATACGTCTACTTATTCACCCTGAATAGCTATTGGTGCGTCGATGGAGCGGTTGGCGGCAGCGGTGCCGAACTGATCAACCATTCCTGCGACCCGAATTTGTACTCCTGCATTATCAAAGACCACATCCTCTATATGAGCAAGCGGGTAATCGAGCCGGGGGAGGAACTGACCGTCGATTACCATTTCGCGAAAGACATCGAGACCTACATTTGCCGCTGCGGCGCATCGGGCTGCCGCGGCACCATCAACGTGAAATAAAACGCAGTTCGCGGCCAGGATAGGGAAGGCGCCAGCGGGCTTCGATTTCAAGAAGCCGGTTGTACTTGGCCAATCGCTCCGAGCGTGTGATGGAGCCAATCTTAATTTGTCCGGAAGCGCTGGCGACCGCGAGATCCGCCAGAAAGGAGTCCTCGGTCTCCCCGGAACGCGCCGAAACTACCGCGGTCCAATTGGCAGCCAAGGCTTCGTCCAATACTTCAAAAGTTTCAGATAAGGTGCCTATTTGATTCATCTTAACTAAAACAGAATTTGCCGCTTTTTGCTGAATCGCCTCTCGCACGCGCGCGGGGTTCGTCGTAAGAAAATCGTCACCGATGACCTGCCGCCCGCCGCCAAGCGCCGCCGTCAGTTCCGGCCAGTTTCCCCAATCGTCTTCGTGAAGCGGGTCTTCCAGGGACACGACGGGATAACGCACGCACCAGTCCCGCAACAGGGCAATCATGCCGGCTGCTGTCAGCCTACGGCCCTCGGTTTTGAGGTGGTATTCGCCTTCGGAGAAGAAATGGCTGGAGGCGACATCGATGGCAATCGAGACCTGTTCGCGGGGCTCGAACCCCGCGCTCCCGATGGCCTCCGTCAGAAGCTGGAGCGCTTCTTCGTTGGTCGAAAGCAGCGGACCCCAACCGCCTTCGTCTGCCACTCCCGTCAGTGTCAGACCTCTGGCGCGGCACAGCAGGAATACCTGCCGGTGAATCGCGACCGAAGCCTCCAGCGCCTCCGCCAGGTTGTCGAAGCCGTGCGGAATGATCAGAAAATCCTGGAATTCGATGTTGTGGCCGGCATGCCATCCGCCGGAGAGAATATTGATCATCGGCACCGGGAGCACGGCAGTTCTCGCACCCGCGAGAGATTGCCAAAGAGGAACCTTACGGGCTTGCGCTACCGCCCGCGCGACCGCGCAAGAGACCCCCAGGATGGCATTAGCACCCAAACGCGATTTGTTGCTGGTGCCGTCCAGTTCGATCATCTTCCGGTCGAGGGCTGCCCGGTCTTCCGCATCGGCGCCTTCGAGGGCGGCTGACAGGATATCGTTGACGTTGGCGGCGGCCTTGCGAACTCCTTTGCCGGCGTAGCGAGCGTCGCCGTCCCGTAACTCGACAGCCTCGTGACGTCCCGTGGAGGCGCCCGAAGGCACCTGCGCCGGCGCGGTTGTGCCGTCGGAAAGCTGCGCTTCCACGGCAAGAGTGGGATTGCCGCGCGAGTCGAGGATCTCTAGTGCTCTGAGCTGCCTGATGGTGAGAGTCATTCCGGTATGCGGTCAAAAAGCTCTTCGGTGCTCGAAGGCAGATCGGCTACCAGTCCCAGTCCGAACGCGCGCACGCGG
Source organism: Bryobacteraceae bacterium (assembly GCA_035714225.1). Lineage (GTDB taxonomy): Bacteria > Acidobacteriota > Terriglobia > Bryobacterales > Bryobacteraceae > CAADGY01. The sequence continues at coordinate 9,271 of DASTMK010000544.1, forward strand.
GCCTTCGCCGCTTCCTCCTGTATGTATTCGGCGGGCGATTTGCCGTCGATGCGCGCAAGCAGAAGCCCGGCGAGGTGCTCGATCGTATCCTGCTCGAATTCCTCCGGCAGTTCGCGAACAGTGTCCATCACCGCGTCGCGAAAAGCAAGGGCCGCCGAGCGGTACCCGGAGCGCCAATACGGCCGGTGGAAGGTCTTCAGGACCAGGTGGTTCGTCAGAAACGCCGCATCGAACGCCGGGTCGCCATAGTGCACCACTTCGAAATCGATCGCCATCACCGATCCGCCATCCACCAGGAAGTTTTTGGGGCTCCAATCGCCGTGCACCAGGGAAATGCGGCGGGTGCGCGCTTTCTGAATGAGGCGTTCGAAGAACAGGGCCAGTCCGGGATGGCGTTGGGCTGTCGCGCGATAGTAGGGATCGAGCCGCAGTTGATCGAAGACGGTTTGGTCGGAGAACCTGGCTTTCCAATCGGGCCGCTTGCGGCTCTCGCCGATAATGCAGCCGAGCATCTGGCCGATTTTGGCCGCAATGCCCGTATCGATGTTGCCCGCCAGCAGAAGCGATTTCCAGGTCGCCGCGTGCGCCGGAGCTGCCGACATGGCAAAGATGCAGTTCGCCTGGTCTTCAAAGAGAATACGGGGGACCGAGTCCGGCGGAAGATGAGGGCCGAGGGCCTCCATGGCCGCGCACTCCCGGTGAATCCGTGTGCGGTCCGAGAGCCACTCCTGTTCCACTCGCAGTTTCTCAAGGGACTGTTTCAGAACAAAACGCTTCGTTCCGCACTCTACCAGCAGCACCGTGTTCGATACGCCGCCGCCGAGCTCGCGAATCCCGATCGCACCCGCGTCCGTCCCGCAATGAGCCTTTACATATTCGTGAGCGGTCGACAAAGTCAGTTCGAACAAGTGCCGATGATAGCAAACCGGACTGCCGGGTACTTCAGCGCCGGCGCGCAAATAGCGATAGCACCTTGCCCAGCGCCGAACTTTTTGGCTCTTCATCCGGGAGTTCGGACCCGCCCGTCATTGCCGCTGAGAGGGCGGCGAGACTCTTTCCGAATTTCCCCCGCGGAGGAACCGTTTTGCCTTCCATCGTAGCTTTCTGTATGGCATCGTAGTCGCTCGGCATGGTGTGGCAAACCTCCAGTTTCAGTGCGGTTTCGATGGTCTCGCCGCTGACACCCAGCTCCTCACTGAAACGATTGACGACGACGCGGATCCTGGAGCGATCCACTTTACGCCGTTCCAGGTAGGAAAGAGCGCGCTGCCCGGCCTGGATTGCGGGCAATTCGTTGGTCATCACCAGCAACACCTCGTCCGCATGTGCCGCGAGCTGCCCGTTCCAGTTGCCGTACACTCCGCTGGTATCCAGAACGACGATGTCATAGCAGGATTTCGCGAACTCTATCAGGTGACCGGGATCCGGCAGGTCGCCGATACCGCGAGCCGGATCTTCGGGCGACAGCAGAACATCGAGCCCATTCCACGATGCAACCAACGCCTTCCAAATATCCACATCGAGGCTGTCCCCGCGTTGGAGAGCGTCCATGAAACTGTAGGCGGAGGTCAGCTTCAACGCAAATGAGACGGTTCCCGTAAGTGGATCGAGGTCTGCCAGCAGAATGCGCTTTGAGCCATTGCGCTTCCACTGATGTGCAAGGTGAAAAGCCAATGTTGTGGCGCCGCACCCTCCTTTGGCAGGCATTACGCAATATACTTTTCCGCCGGCTTGCGAAACCTGGTAGGTTTCGGGACGCATTCTTGCCAGCCGCTCCATCACAGGTTCCAGTTCCCCCGCGGTGAAAGGAGCGGTCAGGAAGCCGGTTGCACCTTGACGCAAACAGCGGAGAATGAAATCCGAATCTGTCGATGCGAGTAGAACCACAATTTGCAGCGTTGGATCCTGGCGCAACAAGTCCGCGATCAGTGCAAGTGCTGTGTCCTTGTTCGTGGAAGCGTCCAGAAAGCAGGGATTGACTTGCCTCCCGGAAAAGAATTCGCCAAGGGCCTCGGCCGGCGGGTACGTTCGCATCTCCGTGACCGGTGCCAAACCAGGTACTTGCGGCATTAACGGAAGAAACTGCCCGGCCATCCCGCCGTCGGGGCACACCAATAGGGTGTGCCAGTTCTCCTTCGGCCTGGCTGTATCTGTACCGGCCATCTCCCGTTCCAAGGACAGCGACAACATCCTCCAGTCAATTCATCGG
>DASTMK010000545.1:0-4091 GCA_035714225.1 Bryobacteraceae bacterium
TGCGATTAGCAACACTCGCCTTCCTCCGGAATTGGGCCGGCCGGACCTGTTCCTCGAAGCTTCGCGAGCGGCACGGAACGCAAACCGCTTCGGACTCGGCGCGATCCTGGATGCGATCGGGCGTGTGCATCGTGTGAGCGCCGAGGACCGGGTTCATGCCCTGGTGCACCTCGCTCAGATTGTTCCCAGATATCGGGAGGAGATCGAGTCCTGGCTTGCGGTAGAGATGAGTGCCAGGAGCAAGCGCTGGCTGGAGGAGATGGAAAGCTTGCTCTTCAACGGCCACAACGCGACCGTCTTGACCACTATTCTGCCGCCGTTTTATGAGGCGCTGGATGTTCCCGAACGGGTTGCGCGTATCGAACGGCTTCAGCAACGCGCCATCCAGGTGCTCATCAAAGATAAGCAATTCATAACCGCTCTGGAATTGTTGCAGGCGTTGCCGGAACGCCAGCCGAAGCTGGAGGCCGCCTGCCATGAGGGTGCCGGTGATTTTTGCCGCGCCGCCGAGTGCCATCTGGCAGCAGGCAACACAAAAGAGGCTCTGAGCTGCTATCGCTCCATCCCCGATTTGGACGCAGCCCTCCAACTGCTCCAGAACACCGGTGAGCACCCGGCGGCTGCGTCACTGCAATGGATGTCCAGAGTGCGGAACGTGTTGGCGGAGCGGCCTGGAAATTTCAACAAAACGGTTACGGCGGCTGAAAAGAAGCTGTTGGAAGAGATGTTGGAAAAAGGGCTGGGCGTCACCAGACGTAAGCCCGCGCCGCGTAAAGCAGCAAAGAAAACGGTAGCGAAAAAGCCGCCGGTTCCTCGCAAGCGGACGTCCAAATAGCCGCTCCCACGAGCAATTTCCTTTTGACGCTGTAACGTGGTTGCGATACAGTCGCATCAATACGGCATCGTGCCGTGAAGACTCTGGGCTACGCAAGGAGAACCCCATGCCGCCGCAAAAGGCTCTGTATACGGCTGTTGCGCCACTTGTCATGCTACTGCTGGCTTCTGTTTTACAGGGCCAGCAAACCCGCGGTGTCATCCTGGGACGCGTCACGGATTCCTCCGGACTGGCGGTTCCCAACGTAGAAGTTACACTTCTGAACGAAAAGACAGGCCTTTCCTCCGCTGCCAGGACGGGCACGACGGGCGAGTACACCTTCGTGAGTCTCGATCCCGGCAGTTACGCCATTTCGGCGTCCGCGCAGGGATTCAAAAAGGCCGTTATCCAAAACGTCACCCTTTTTGTGGCGCAGACCGCGCGTGTAGACGTCACACTGGAAGTCGGTGAAGTGGCAACCAGCGTAGAGGTGCAGGCCACCATTCCGGTTGTGCAGTCGGAGAGATCGTCGGTGGGTAGCGTGGTGGACGGTACTCAGATTGTCTCGATGCCCCTGAATGGCCGTGCGAGCATCTATAGCCTGATGGCGCTGGCGCCCGGAGTTGGGCGGGCAGCCATCAATCCCGTTATTGCCGGCGGCAGTTGGGTGGGCGCGGCGAACATGACCGTGGACGGCGCTGCAAATGTCGATGTGGGCAACGAGCGCGTGATGCCGCTGGCGCCATCGCTCGAATCCATCGCAGAGTTCAGCGTTATCGGCAATGGCGCATCGGCGGAGTACGGGCGGGGAGGCGCGCAGATCATCGCGGCAACTCGCGCGGGAACCAACGAGTTTCACGGGAGCCTGTTCGCGTTCAACCGCAACCGCGTGACCGCCGCGAAGAATTTCTTCGCCACCGGTCTGCCGAAGCCGAAGTTCAACCGGAACGAATTCGGCGGTTCGCTGGGCGGACCTGTGGTCCGGAACAAGCTGTTCTTCTTTGGTGTGTACGAAGGTTTGAGACAGCGGGTGAGCAGCACCAGCACGTCCGCCATGCCGACGGTGGCGTTGAAGCGTGGTGACTTCTCCGGTCTTCCTGCTATTCGGGACCCTTTTGCGGGCGGTGCACCGTTTCCAAACAACCAGATTCCAGCGGAGCGCATCAGCTCCGCGTCCGCCGAACTGATGAAATTCACCTCTGATCCGAATACCCCTGGGACGGGTGCGGCCGGTCTGGGCAACAACTTCATCGTCAATGCCCCGACGCGAGAGTTCAACGATCGTTACACGGCGCGCGTGGACTACCAGATCACGCCTAAGAACAACTTCACAGCGCGCTACTTTCAGGTGGACAACGGACCTTATGAGGTAACGGGCAACGCGGGCAAATTCGGTGGATGGGACGGCTTCGGCACTGCCACCAAGAACGCGATGGGATCCTATACGCGTGTGCTTTCGCCGCGGCTGATTGCGGAATCGCGCTTCGGATTCGCGCACACGCGGTACTTCCGCACTCCGCAGAACAGTTCGTTCGACCCGAGCACCATCATTCCGGGGCTGATTTCTCCGGCGGAAGGTCTGGGCGGCCTGCCCACCGTGAACATCACGGGTTTCCGCGGCTTCAACGACCAACCCGGCTCGGGCGACCGGCAGCGCAATTGGGAGTTCTTTCAAAACGTAACGGCGACGCTCAGCAAGCACACCATCAAAGGCGGATTCGAATTTCAACGGGCATCCTCGCTCAACTGGCAGAACCCACCGCCTTACCGCGGGCAGTTCAACTTCGACGGCCGCTATACGGGGCATCCATTCTCCGACTTTCTGCTGGGCACGTCATCGCTCACCGGGCGCGTGAGCAAGAACGTCATCGCCGAGCCACAGAACAGCCGGTGGGCCGGTTTCGTGCAGGACGACTGGAACGTCTCACGCACACTGACGTTGAACCTGGGTCTGCGTTACGAGTATGCCGGCCTTTTCGCGAACAGCCAGGGCGATTTGTCCAATTTCTACCCGGACCTTGGGCAACTGGTGGTGATCTCGGGCACTCCCGACCCGCGCCTGATGGCAGCCTTGCCCGTCGTGATGGGTTCGGATGTGGGATTGGACACCGGCAACTGGCTCAACAAGGACCGCAACAACTGGGCGCCCCGCCTCGGCTTCGCCTGGCGCCCGCTGGGTACCACGAAGTTTGTGGTGCGGTCGAGTTACGGCATCTATTACAACGTGGTGTCGGGCTACAGCTATTTCGGTTTCGCGACCAACCCGCCTTTCCGCGTTTCAGAGACTTTCGAGCCGGCGGCAGGATCGGTGCCCAGCCTCACTTTCGCGAATGCGTTCCCCGGTGCGGGTACCGTTGGCGGAAACCCTACGCTGACGACGTTTTCGCGCGACCGCAGAACTCCTTATCACCAGCAGTGGAACTTCACGCTCGAATATGAGTTGCTGCCCAACACGGCTGTGCGAGCCAGCTACATCGGCAACATGGGCACGCATCTGGAGCGATCCTTCAATCTGAACGACCCGCCGCCGGCGCCTGGAGCGGTACAGCCGCGCCGGCCTTATCAGCCGTTCGGAGCAATCACTTACGTGGAATCCGGCAGGAGCTCGATTCTCCACGGCATCCAGCTCTCGGCCATCCGGCGCTTCGCTTCCGGCTTCTCGTTCCAACTGGAATACCAGTACAACAAAGCGCTGGGTGAACAAACGTATGGTCTCTCGCCGATGGATAACCGGAACACTCGCCTTGACCGCGGCGATCTCGACTTCATCCGCCGTCACGCCATGCGAGCCAACTACGTTTACGATCTGCCTTTCGGCAGAGGGAAGAAGTTTCTCAATTCTGTTACCGGCGTGGCTGACAAGCTGCTCACCGGTTGGCAGCTTACGGGCATCGTCGGTATGGGCACGGGTGAACCGTTCTCAGTGACATTCACCAGCACCACATTGGGCTGGCCCAGCAGTAGGGCGGATATTGTCGGCGATCCCACGCCTGGCGGCCGGTCCATTGCGCAGTGGTTCAATCCGGCGGCGTTCGCGGCGCCGGCACCGTTCCTATATGGCAACTCCGCTCGCAATATGCTCTTTGGTCCAGGCTACTTCGATTGGGATGTCGGCATTTTCAAGAACACCGCTCTCACCGAGAGAACGACGTTGGAGTTCCGGGCAGAGTTCTTTAATTTCCCCAATCACGCGAATTTCGGTCTGCCCGCCGGCAATATCAGCGTCCCGGCTACAGTCGGACGCATCAACAGCGCGGGAGACCCACGCACAATCCAG
>DASTMK010000546.1:0-6173 GCA_035714225.1 Bryobacteraceae bacterium
ACGAAAAGCTGGCGGCGAAGTATCCGTTCGGGACCTTCGAAAGCGGCGAACGCGGGCGGCTGAACGGCGGATGGGGTGAGATTCGCCGCCGCGACGGAACCATCATCAAACAATAGGAAATACGAAATGTTTGATAGTCCCTTGCCGCTCGAAACTACTCCGGCCGAAGTTCAGAGCCGCATGCGGTCGGGCGAGCGGATTCAACTGATCGATGTTCGTGAACCCGCCGAGCACCAGGTTGCGCGGATCGAGGATGCGCAACTCATCCCGATGGGCGACGTACCTTCGCGCCTTCAGGCTATCGAACAGGCGGCGGACGATGCAACAACCGTGGTGGTTTTCTGCCACCACGGCGTGCGCAGCCTGCACGTGGCCAACTGGCTTCGCGGGCAGGGCGTGGAAAACGTCCAGAGCATGCAGGGCGGCATCGACCGCTGGAGCCTGGAAATCGACCCAGGCATACCGCGGTACACTTAACCCTATCTATGAAGCGCCGGCACTTTCTGGCACAGAGCGCGGTTGCGCCGCTGCTCCAGGCCGCTCCACAGGCGGGCGGCCGTCCCGCCCTGAAGATCACCGATATCAAAACCTTTCTGGTAGGAGCGGGAGGCCGGAATCTGGTCTTTGTAAAGGTCGAAACCGACCAGGGCATCCACGGCATTGGTGAAGCCTATTCCTGCGGTCCCGACGAGGCAACAGCGGCTACCATCGCCGACTTCAAGACCTGGCTGGTAGGACAGGACCCGCGAAACATCGAACATATCTGGGCCACCCTGTACAACTTCACGCGCTTCCCCGGCGGGCTGGTAGTGAATGCAGCGATGAGCGGCATCGAGCACGCGTTGTGGGACATCGCCGGGAAAGCAGCCGGACTGCCCGTTTATATGCTGCTGGGCGGGAAGGTCCGCGAGCGTATCCGCGTGTACCAGAGCGCCGGCGGCGGCGAGCCCTCACAAGTGGCCGAAAACGCGAAACGGCTGGTGGAAAAATACGGCTACACAGCCGTGAAGATGCAGCCGCATCCGCCGAAAGGAAATGCTCTTCCCTACAACGCCGTGACCAGGGCGGCCGGACAGCGGGTGCGCGCCGTGCGCGAAGCGCTGGGGCCCGACGTGGACATCGGCGTAGACGTGCACGCCAAGTTCTTCGAGGTCTCCCGCGCGATCCGCGTGGCGCGCGAGATTGAGCCCTATCATCCCATGTGGCTGGAGGAGCCGATTCGTCCGGAGAATCCCGACGCCATGGCCAAGCTCGCGGCGCATGTGAACATTCCGCTCGCGAGCGGCGAATGCAACTACACGAAGTTCGAGTTTCGCAACATCCTCGCCCTTCAGGCGCTCGACATCATTCAGCCGGACATCTGCGTGTGCGGCGGCGTGATGGAGATGAAGAAGATTGCGGCGATGGCGGAAGCCCACTACGTGATGGTGGCGCCGCACAACCCTATGGGGCCGCTGGCGACTACTGTCAACGTGCACTTCGCGGCCAGCACACCGAACTTTCTCGTGCTCGAATATCACCCCGACGACAGCGCGCCGCGGAAAGATCTGCTCAAAGAGCCGCTCATGGTGAAGGACGGCTACATTCCCGTACCGGTAAAACCGGGCTGGGGCGTCGAGCTGAACGAGGAAGCCTTCCGCCACTATCCGGCTAAACGCTGGCATCGGGGGTTCGATTACCGCGAAGACGGCTCGGTGGCGTTTATCTGACCCTGCCGGTACAGGAATGATAGAGTTTTCATGTGAGGGCAATCTATCATTTCCTGGCTATTTCCGCGTCCGTGTTGCTGCTGCAGGCGGCGGATGCCGACCTGATTCTGCATAACGGAAAAATCGTTACCGTCGATCGAAATTTTTCCATTCGTCAGGCGGTCGCAATCAAGGACGGCAGGATCGCAGCCGCCGGAACCAGCGAAGCGATTCTCAAGTCGGAACGTGGAACTCAGACGCGTGTGATCGACTTGAAAGGCCGCACGGTTCTACCCGGTCTGATCGACGCGCACGTTCATCCGCTGGGCGCGGGCCTGAGCGAATTCCGCGCTCCCCTTCCTCCCCTCGACTCCTACGCGGCCGTTCAATCCTACATCCGGGAGCAAGCGAAGCGGACACCGAAAGGGCAGTGGATTGTTGTGCCCCGCACGTTTCCAACGCGCCTTAAAGAGATGCGCATGCCTACGCGCGAGGTGCTCGACGTCACCAAAGAGCATCCCGTCATGTTCGACGCCAGCTACGTGTGGGTGGTGAACTCGAAGGCGCTCGAGGTCAGTGGCATCGACCGGAACACGCCCAACCCGCCCGGCGGCGTCATCGTGAAAGACGAAAAGGGGGATCCGAACGGAATTCTGAAAAACGCCGGAGCATTGCTGAAGGGCCTGAGGCGCACGGAGACGTTCAGCGAGGAAGAGAGGCTGCAAGCGCTCGAAGCGATGCTCAAACGTTACGCCGCGGCGGGCCTCACCACCATCGGCGATCGTGCTGTGAGCGTGGATAGCGTGGCACTGTATGAAAAGCTGCGCGCACGCGGCCCGCTTCCCGTTCGCGCGGTACTGACGTGGCGGCTGGGCTCCGCCCCGCCCGCGGAGGAGGTGGCCGCCGTGATTCGCAAGTCGAATTGGACAACCAATCAAGGCGACGGCTGGCTGAAATTCGGCACCTTCAAATTAACGCTGGATGGCGGCATGACCATCGGAACCGCTTACCAGCGATATCCCTACGGTGTGTTCGGGAAACAGCTCTATGGGCAAACGGACCCGGACGATCGCGGCCAGCGCTTCATCGCAGCGGAGAAGCTCGCCTCCGTTCTCGATACCGCGCGCGATAAGGGATGGCAGTTGACCGCCCATTCGCAAGGCGGCGGCGCCGTGGATGCCCTGCTCGATGCCTTCGAGACGCTTAACCGCGAAAGGCCCATCGCGCCGACGCGCTCACACGTGATGCACGCCAGCTTTCAAAGTCCCGAAGCCATTGCCCGAATGAAGCGCCTGGGAGTGCTGGCGGACGTACAGGCGGCATGGCTCTATCTGGATGGGCCGGCCCTCACGAAGGTGTTCGGCAATGATGGCATGCGTTACTTCTTTCCGCTGCGGTCGTACGTAGACGCCGGTATCATCGTCGCGGGAGGCAGCGACCACATGATCGGCTTCGACAAAAATTCGGCAGTGAATCCTTACAACCCGTTCCTAGGCATGTGGACCGCGGTCACACGCAAGATGAAGGACGGGGCCGTCCTTCATCCGGAAGAACGGATCTCGCGCGAAGAAGCGCTCAAAATGTACACCATCTGGGCCGCTTATCTACAGTTCGACGACGAAAAAAAGGGGGCCATCGAGCCGGGCAAACTCGCCGATCTGGTCGTCATCGACCGGGACTATATGACATGCCCTGAAGATGAAATCAAAGCCGTCGAACCGGTAGCCACCATCATCGATGGCAAGATCGTATGGGAGCGGAAATAGCGCCCCGGATCGCTCAAACTCGCGCGGAGCGTGCGCTCACCGCCGCGGGTTCCTTCGCGATCGCCCCGTATATCACGGCTCCGATGGCTGCTCCAACGATCGGCGCCACCCAAAACAGCCAAAGCTGTTCGAGCGCCCAGCCGCCCACAAAGATCGCCGGGCCGGTGCTTCGTGCCGGATTGACGGAGGTATTCGTCACCGGAATGCCGATCAGGTGGATGAGCGTAAGCCCCAGGCCGATGGCGATGGGCGCGAAGCCTTGCGGCGCGCGCCTGTCGGTCGCACCCATGATGATGAGCAGGAATGCACACGTCAGCACCACCTCGGCCACCAGACAGGCCATCAGGGAATAGCCGCCGGGCGAGTGCTGAGCGTATCCATTGGAAGCGAAGCCAGCCGCCAGGGTGAACCCTGCCTTTCCGCTGGCAATGACATACAGCACACCGGCCGCAGCAATGGCGCCGATGACCTGAGCGCCAATATAAGCTCCCAGCTCGGAAGCTGGAAATCTTCGGCCTACAGCCAGCCCCACCGAAACAGCGGGGTTCAGATGACACCCTGAAATGTGACCGATGGCATAGGCCATGGTCAGCACCGTAAGGCCGAAAGCGAGGGCCACTCCGTGAAAGCCAATTCCAAGATCGGGAAACGCCGCCGCGAGAACCGCGCTGCCGCAGCCTCCGAAGACAAGCCAGAACGTACCGATGCATTCGGCAAACGCTCGTTTTTGTAGTGACATGCTATCCTCCTTTTCGGAAGCCCACCAATGCTTTTCCACTCCCTGGGCGGTCGTGGCTCGGAAAGCTGCACGAGCGAGCCAACGCTCAGCAAGCAAGCCACGGGCCGCATACGAATTTACACCTTTTCCCGCCGGTTATCACGATCTCACCAAGCCCGTTCGTCTCAGGCGCGGACGGAAATCTCGCGGCGGAGACACATTCGATGCGGGGCTTCGCGGTGAAAATCCTATTCGGTGAAGTGCGCCGTCCCCACTTTGGGAGACAGCAAACGGTATAGGGTCGCACGGCTGACACCAAGAATTTCCGCAGCGCGGGTCTTGTCGCCCCCGAGCTGATCGACGACACGCCGCGCGTGGATGCGCTGCATCTCGTCCAACGAAACCAAAGGTGCCGGTGCGGAGGCATCCGGCTCGGAAGCGCTGCCAAACAGGTCGGGAAGATCCTGCACATCCAGCTTGGTCGAATCCGTCATCATGCAGGCGTAGCCAATGACATTCTCGAGTTCCCGGATATTTCCCGGCCAGCGATAGCGCAGCAAAGCCGCCTCCGCGCGCCGGCTGATCCCAACGATCGGCTTGTTATAGGTTTGCGCGAAATGCTGGATGAAATGATGCAACAGAAGCGGCAGGTCATCCTTGCGTTCTTCGAGTGACGGAAGCTTGATCTGGACCATGGAAAGCCGGAAAAACAGGTCTTCGCGGAAATCCCCGTCCTTCATCGACGTCCGCGGGTCCCGGTTGGTGGCCGCAAGGATTCGGACATTCACTTTGCGAGTCGCGAGGGAACCGACCCTTTGAAGCTCCTGGTTCTGCACCGCACGCAAAAGTTTGGGCTGAGCCGCGAGCGGCATCTCGCCGATTTCATCCAGAAACAGCGTTCCGTTATTCGCATGCTCGAACAGTCCCGCCTTGTCCTGGACGGCACCGGTAAATGCGCCCCTGACGTGTCCGAACAGTTCACTCTCTAAAAGGTTTTCCGGAATCGCCGCGCAGTTGGCGACAACAAAGGGTCCGCCGGCTACGGGACTGAGCGAGTGGATCGCCCGCGCCACCAGTTCCTTGCCGGTTCCGGTATCGCCCGTGATCAGAGCGGTACGAAAATGCGGAGCAATCCGGCGGATTCGTGCGAACACGTCGAGCATCAGCGGGCTGCGGCCGATAATCCCTTCGAACCGGCAGGCCTTCACCATCTCCTCGCTCAGCTCGTCCGCCCGATTGCGGTGCCGGACATCTGCGATGAGACGATCGATCCGCTCGCGCAGCTTGTCGATCTGTAGCGGCTTGTCCAGGTAATCGCTGGCGCCTTTCTGCATCGCCTCGACAGCCGTCTCACTGGAGTAATGAGCGGTAACCAAAACGACTTCCGTGGCGGGGTCGATGCTCATGATGCTGCCCAGGATCTCGAGCCCCGACAACTTGGGCATGATCAGATCGAGAAGGACAATCTGCGGGCGCAGGCGGCGGACCATGTCGAGACCGGCTTCCGGATCTTCTGTAGTGAGGATCTCCAGATCGTCGCGCTTCAGCGCAGCCCGGACAAGCGCAAGGGACTCCGGATCGTCGTCAATGGCGAGCAGCGTTATGGAGCGGCGGTTCACTACCTCATCATGATAGTTTACTTGGCCGTTCCAGATTGGTGTCTGTGAGCCCTGCCGGTACCAAAGGTAAGTAACGGTTCTACAACAGCCAGCAGCGCCGCGCGGGAAGATATCGGCTTCGTAACATATTCATCGAATCCCTCGGAAAGAAATCTTTCGCGATCTCCGGCCATCGCATGGGCCGAAACCGCAACCACCGGGATGGAACGCAACGATTCGTCCGCACGCATTAGCCGCAAAACCTCTATCCCATCCATTCCCGGCAGAGAGATGTCCAGCAAAACCAAATCGGGAACCTCCCGCGCCATGGCGGCCAGAGCCTCTTCCCCATCGCCGTAGAGCCTGACGGCGTACGTGGGCTGCAGCATCGCACGGAACAAGG
>DASTMK010000547.1:0-2512 GCA_035714225.1 Bryobacteraceae bacterium
GAGCTGGCGAATAACTGTAGCGGCAGCGTGATCTGGTTGTAAATGATGGCGGGAATCGGAACCATGAACAGCAGCAGAAACAGCGGAAAGGCGAGCGCACGAATAGTAGCCATGCCTCCCAGCAGCATCAGCGCTCCCGCCAGCGAAATGATGAAGGCGGTGCGCGCCAGGAAGAGTTCGGCGCCCAGTGTGGCCACCAGCAGTTGCAGCGCTCCGTACAACACCACAACCAGGCCCAGCCAGCTTCCACCCTTCGCCGCGGCCGCAAGAACCTTGTCCCGCCGCTGCCAGGCGATGTAGGAGGCGATGACCGGCACAAACAGCCCGTGCCCCATATCCTCGTCGTTCATCCATTGGTTGAACAGGCGCGTCAGCACAGGCCAGTAAGCGGCAAATAGCAACGCTCCGAACCATAGGATCGAAATCAAAGTAAAACGGAACCGGGAATCGGGAGCACTTGCTAACTGGGGAGAGGTCTCAGTGGAGGCCATCGCTTACTTTCTTCAAGTACACCACACGGAACCAATACCCACAACAGGACTAAAGGACTGGAACTTGTAAACGCTTTTCCGGTACACGCCCCTTGACAGGCCGGCAGGGCAGCCTTATTATTGATTAGGACTCCTAATAAATGAAAGATCTCTCCCTTTCCGGGCGTATCGCTCAAGGCCTGATGAAGATTGGACTCGCTATGAAGACAAACGAGTGGAGTGAGTCCGCGAAGCTTCAACTTTCGCCCACGCAAGCCCAAATTCTAGCCGCGCTGGCAACCCGGGGTCCTCTACGGCTGTCGGAGCTGGCAGCACTCCTTGCGGTTACACTGGCGACGGCAAGCGACGCCGTGTCGAGCCTGGCGAAAAAGGGGCTCGTCGAAAAGCGGACGTCCGAGCAGGACGCTCGTGCGCTTTCGATTGTGCCAACCCGCGCCGGGCAGAAAACCGCGAAGGCAGTGGCGGCGTGGCCCGATTTTCTGGCTACCGCCGTCGACACCCTTTCTCCCGATGAGCAAGTCGCGTTTCACCGGGGTCTGGTGAAGATGATCGGGACGCTACAGGAACGCGGCCAGATCCCGGTAGCCCGCATGTGTGCGCACTGCACGTACTTCCGGCCGAACGTCCATGCCGGCAGCCGCACGCCGCACCATTGCGATTTTATCGACTCCGCTTTCGGCGACGAATTCATTCGGATCGATTGTGGTGATTTCGTTGCAGCGACAACCTCCGAGGGTTGGGACGCCTGGGTAGGTAGAGGTTCCGTAACGCAATAAGCCATCTACGAAAGGAAAAAAGCTATGTCCGCACAAATTCCGGGATACGCCTATGGCCAACCGCGGTTGGCGCATTCACCGGTGAGCCTCGAAGATCTCGATCTGCTCAAACAGACGGTTCTCTTCACCGACGAAGACACGCACTATCTGCGAATGTCGCTCGACATCCTCAAAGATCAGACGGGCGCCATCCTCGATGTTTGGTATGGGTTCGTCGCGTCGCATCCCCACCTGGTCTACTACTTCGGAAAGAAGCAGGACGGCCAGCCCGACGGGGAATACCTGGCGGCTGTCCGGAAACGTTTTGAGCAATGGATTCTGGACACCGCGGCCGCCAACTACGATCAGAAGTGGCTCGATTACCAGCATGAAATCGGAAGGCGGCATCATCGCACGGCTAAGAACGCGACCGATGGCGTGCAGTCGGTAGACAACATCAGCTATCGCTATCTGCCGGCGCTGATCTATCCGGTTACGGCCACTCTGAAGCCGTTCCTGGCGAAGAAAGGCAATACCGCCGGCGAGGTCGAGGGGATGCACCAGGCCTGGGTGAAGTCCGTCCTTCTGCAAGTCATACTGTGGAGCCAGCCCTATATCAAAGACGGCGATTTCTGAGCGGCAGCCCGGCGCCGGGGCCGTTCAAACGGTCCCGCGTGCACCATAGTTGAGGGCGTAGTAGTTCTGATATTCGCCCGACTTCACCCGCTTCACCCAGCCGGAGTTCTGCCGATACCAGTCGATGGTGCGCGCCAGTCCTTCATCAAAACCGGTAAGCGGCTTCCATCCTGTTTCGGCCATCAGCTTGGCGCTCGAGAGGGCATACCGCCGGTCGTGTCCGGGACGGTCCTTCACAGTCTCCAGCAGGCTTTCCGGTTTGTGTGTCGCCGCCAGGATGCGGCGGATCACTTCCAGATTCGGCAGCGAACAATTTCCGCCGATATTGTAAATTTCGCCTTCACGGCCCTTCTTCAAAACTTCTCGAATCGCGCGGCAGTGGTCCTCTACATAAAGCCAGTCGCGCACCTGCATGCCGTCTCCGTATACGGGCAGGCGACGATCCTCCAGGGCATTCGAGATCATCAGGGGAATGAGCTTTTCGGGAAACTGGTACGGGCCGTAGTTATTGGATGCGCGAGTGACGATTACGGGCAGTCTGTAAGTGGTGAAGTAAGACAGCGCCAGCAGATCGGACCCGGCTTTCGAGGCCGAATAAGGGCTGCTGGCTCTTAACGGGTAATTCTCGTC
>DASTMK010000548.1:0-6756 GCA_035714225.1 Bryobacteraceae bacterium
GCCCGTGGTGCTTGTAACCTCCCGGAAAGACCCCTTCCCCAAATTGCGGAACAAGTGCGGCAGTTGCTTGAACTGCACCTTCGGCTGCACGCGCCCGATCTCCTCGTCGATGTGCCCATTGGCCGCAAAAATGTCCTGGTAGCCGTCCAGGTTGTAGTCGAAAAAGAACACTCCGAAGGCAAGGCTCAACAGACTGGCGCGCCCTACCGTGGAGCGCGGCGCCTCGTCGACGAACAGTCCCTTGCCTTCATTGCGGTACAGCCCGAGCATTTGATTGGAAAAATTTCCAACCAGCAGATGCGGCCGCCCGGAGCGGTCGTAATCCACGGCATCCACCCCCATTGCGCCCCTCGCTACGCCATCTTCGCCGAACGCGACCCCCGCGGAAAGACCTTCTTCCGTGAATGTGCCATCGCGGTTATTCCGGTATAGCTTATTGGGTTGCGTGTCGTTGGCGACGAACAGGTCGGGCCAGCCGTCCGAATTGTAATCGAACACCGCGACGCCTAGTGATTTGCTGTGCGGATCGGCGATGCCCGCGCGCGCACTCGCGTCTTCGAACTTGCCGCCGCCCAGGTTGCGGTAAAGCTTCGAAGAAGTTCCTTTGTATGACTCCGGCGTGCAGTAGGATTTCGTCGCGCCGTCGAGCGAGCACCACAAATCGGTCTTCGGCGTCCACTTGACGTAGTTGGCAACGAAAAGATCCAGGCGCCCATCGCGGTCGTAATCCACCCACGCGGCGCTGGTCCCGAAGTTCGCGTTACGAATGCCCGCCGTTTCAGTGACATCACCGAACTTGCCGCCGCCCAAATTGCGATACAGCCGGTCGCCTTCGAGAGCAGTGAGGTACAGGTCGTCGCGGCCATCGTTGTCGTAATCGCCGATCGCCACACCCATGCCGTACAGTTCCACATCGAGTCCGCTGCCCCTGGTGGCATCCACAAATTTGCCATTGCCGCGGTTCAAATAAAGGGCCGGGAGGGAACGCCTTCCGCGCGCCGTCCAATCTTTGCTGTTCACAACAAAGATATCCAGCCAGCCGTCCTGATTCGCATCGAAAAATGCGCAGCCCGAACCCATGGTCTCCGGCAGCCACTTGTTGCCCGCGCGGCCGCTGTTATGTGTGAATTGAATGCCCGCTTCGCGCGTCACATCGGTGAAGCGTACGTCCGCATTCGATCCGGACCTTGCCGCCGCGAACACCAGGCCGATCAACAGCAGCGTGTTCATTGGAAGACCGCCGATTCGTGATCGTGGATCATCTGTCTTTCGTTGTTGTCTTCCGGACTCAGCATCCGGGGCTTCGCCGTGATCGCCTGCGCCGACTCGTCCGCTTTGAAACGCCGGAAGAGCTTTTCCGCGCGGGCGGACTTTTCTGTCTCCCCAAGGCCTTTGTACGCCAGCATCAGGTTATAGTGCGCCTGCACGTCCTCGGGATCGATCTCGAGCACACGCTCGAGCGCGCCGACCGCTTCGGCGTATTTGCGCTGCAAAAACAGAATGCGGCCTATTTGATTCAGCACTACCCGGTCGCGCGGATACTGCGCCGATACCGTCCGCAGGCTCGCCAGCGCACTGTCATAGTCTCCATCCGCCTTCTGCACCAGCGCCTTGAAGAAATGGATACGCCCCAGCTTCGCATTCACCGCCATTGCATTTTCGAGGAAGGGCTTAGCGGCATCCGTCTCGCCCTCCTGGATGAGCGCGCGCGCGACGTTCAGCCAGCCGTCGGCATATTCCGGTTCCGCTTCGGTGACCTTGCGAAACGCATACTCCGCGCCCTTCAAATCGCCTTGCAGCAGCATGCCGATACCCCAATCGTTCCAGCGCTCACGGTCCTGCCTGCGCACGACGGGCTTCCACTCCGTCGCCTCTCCCCGCCGGGCGACCGCCAGTTCGCTTTTCGCTTCCGCCATGGTTACCGTGTGCAGGTCAGGGATCTCGCCCCGGATCTGGCCGGAAACATTTTTCGGAATGTTTGTGGGGAAGAAAGTAAACGGCCGGTTATCGTGATCGAGCCCCACGGACCCTTCTCCCGGAGTCCCGGCATAGGCGAACTGCGTGTAGAAGTGAGCGAATTTACGGTAGTTCAGCTTCGCGTGCAGCTTAATGGGCCCGCGCGCGGTGGCGGGAATCTTCAACCGGAAATGCGCGACATCCGCGGCGCCCGGAGGAATCAACCTGACGTACAGTACACTCCGGGCCTGAAACGCGTTGCGCTTGTTGATCGCGTTTCCCGCTCCGTCCAGAAGGTAGGCGCGATAGAAATGAGCGCCTTTTTCCACGGGTCCACGGCCGCCGTCTTCCACCATGCCGCTCCAGAAGATCCGCTTGCCATCCGCGCCGTCCGCCGTCAACTCGAGCCATACATCGAAGGCGTCGACCGTGCCGCCCGGGAAGAAGTGACCGATTTTGCGCGTGCGCACTACCACGTCCACGCGCACGTCCGACCCGGGCTCGAAGCGTACGCCGGCCTCATCGAGAGGAGCGGCGACCTTGCCAACCTCGCGAATCAGAACCTCGCCACTCTGTTCGGCTTCCTCGCCGATGGCGAACGTCGACATGATCTCCGGCGGCGAACCGGAGCGCCGCCGCATCTGCAACTGCCCGGGGGAGCGGTCCACCGGCGAGGCGGCGAAGATATCGACGCTGATGAACCCAGACTTCAAAAATTCCTCGGTCACGCGCATCTGTTCCGCGTCGCGGTTCACGTATGCCACGGCCATGTTTGCCGCGGGAAAACGATGGGAGTGGACCTTGCCGTCGTGATGGCCCGGGTCCCGCGAAGGCACCAGCGGCATATGACAATCGACACAGTTTGAAGGCTGGTCCGGATAATAAAACGAACGGGCCCCCTGGCCCGAAACTCCACTCGCCTGCCAGTTGTCGTAGTCGTTGAAACCCCTCACCCACCGGTAATCGTTCACCGGCACGTCGAGGTGCACCTTGTGACACGTCGAGCAATACTCCGAGGCATCCAGCCGCATGAAGGGTTTCATAAACGTGCGGCGGTGCGGTTCGGGATCGAGATATGTCAGAAACTTGTCGATGGCGCGCAGGTAAGGGTTCTTGCTCGCCGCCAGTTCATGCAGGCTTGGATACTCGATGGTAAAGCCGCCGTTGCCCATCGAGCCGTCCACTCTTGTAATCATGTGGCACGACACGCACCCGAGCCCAGCCTGCGCTTCCGGCGTGTCGATCTGGTCCTTGATCGGTTTCTCAAACCGTCCATTGAAGAACACGGCATGATCGTGGCAACCCGCGCACCACTTGGTGGGCTTTGTACCGGCTACGTCCTGCATATATTCGATCGACTTCCGATAGAACTGGTTGTTGAAAGACGCGAAATGATGCACTGAGCTTTGCCACTGGTCGTAAATATCCTTGTGACACTCGCCGCAAAGTTTGGAGTCCAGAAAAAAGTGGGACGGAATCAGGCCCTTGGTATTCGTGTCGGCGGAGGATGGCCAGAATGGCGATTGCGGACCAGCCCCTTCTTCCTGCATCGAAGCAGGCACAATCTTCGGATTGCGAATGCGATCGTGCGGGTTCGGAAATAGCCGTCCATAGCTATAGGTGGCGAGTGTCAGCAAGGCCAGCAGTGCGAGTGCGCCCGCCACCTTCGGCCTCCAGGCACGAACCGCTGCCAGCATCATCACTCCGGCGACACCCGTAATCACATGGGCATAAAGAGCCCAGCGGTGCTCCCGCAGCGAACCGCGAGCGAGCAGGTACACGCCGGCAAAAACGGCGGCGGCAAAAAGCACCTGGCTCGAAGTGGGGATTAGCGTCCGCAGCGCCCGGTTGCGCACAAGACGCCATGCGAGCACCACCGAGAGGACAAGCCCCAGAAACACGTGCAGCACCACGTTCGCCATATAAAAGATCGAAGGCGTAGCGAAGGCGGCAACGTACGCTGTGTTGATTGCAAACAACACCACGGCGGCGGTCCATAGCCGTTTCATCTAGGTTGCCCTCCAGATCCCAGTGGGCGTAGAAGCTGTCGTGCTGGCCTAACATTGTACTCCCGCCGGTAGGCGCTGTGAACGGGCGTATCGGGATACCGTTCCGCCGGCGGATAGGGGTAGGCGCTCATGCGGCGAAACGGCAGCGGCTCCACAGCCTGCGAAAACGCGGTATTCGCGTCGCGATCTTTGGCCCACCCTTCGACCAGGAGCAGAAAATCACGCGAAAAGCCCGAAGGCAGCGCGGGCAGACGCCGTGCATCAAAACGCAATCGCAGTTCATCCCCGGAGCCCATGATCACGAAGCGGTCGTCGCCTTCTTTGAGCAGCGGGCCAACGGCGCCATAGCGCGTGTACAGGCCCGGCGTCTGGTTCCACATCGAAACCGGCAGAGGATCGGGGTATAGAAAATGCTCCGGCTGCCTACGCTGCGGATGAATCACGACTCGCGAAAAACCACGGAAGCTCAGGTCCGCATCAGGCGGGAGAGCTGTCACCTTGGTCTGAGGCGGAGCCGTGTCTTCACTCAGGAAAATTTCATCCCAGTAGACGGCCAGGTTTGTCACGATGCGAATCTCGCGCGAGGAAGAAAGGAATTTGCCGGTCAGGTCCACGACAATTGTCTTCGGCTTGCCCGCCGGCATCCCCATGTCTTCGACCACTGTCTGCCACTTCCCCTGCGCATCCCGCACTTCGAGATACGGAGTAATCAGGCCGCCGCGGCCCTCCTGCGCCTCAGCCAGAAACGTACTGCCGTCCGCCCAGTCCACCCAGCCGTTCAACACCAGCAGCGCCCGATTGTCACGCGCCGCACCCGCGCCGAAATCGAGTTCCAGTGCCCATTTTTCGGCTACTCCGTTCATCTTCCGGCGGAAACGCTCAGCGTAGATCCGATCGCGGCGGAGCACGCTGGAGGTAACATCAAAACCGTTTTGCCGCGCCCGAAGCGGCACCATCCGGTTCCGGATACCGAAGAGCCGGAACTCGGGAAACGGCGGGCCTTTAAACTTGTCGTTCGTAAAGATCTCGATGTCCGCGGCGTGGTCTATCGCGATCAGAGAGACTTTATCCAGGTATGCGACTTCGCTCAACTCTTCCGTGATACGGATCTCGTACGCGCCGTCGCGCTCCGCAATCGCATCCCGAGGGATCTGAATATACTCGTCGTGATCCACCGGGAAATAACTGCCATCGCCGGCGCTCGCGCCAAGCGGCGCGACCCCGAGTACATCCGTGATGAATGTGAACTCACTCCCGTTCCATGACCAGATCATGGGGCACGAACCCGAAAGCCGTGGCTTTTCTTTATACAGGTGCATCCTGCCCGCGGGTTGTCTGATCTCGTTTTGAATAAGGCCGTTCGGCCACATGATCCGCACCGTGTCGGCCTCTTTGTACGGCCCCAGGTGAAACAACAGAGGCACTCCCGTGTAGATCTGCTTCCCATACACGCGGCCCGCCTTCACTTCCACCTCGGCATAATGCGCCAGCTTCAGGTTCTTGACTCCTTCCAGCCGCACCGCTATCCACGAGCCGCCGCCGGCCTGGTTGTCCCTGCGTTGTATGGCGCCGCCGGGAGTCACAGAGACCACATCGAAATCGCCATCTCTGTCGAAATCCGCCGTAACCGAAGGCGCACCGGAGGCGGCGATTACCTCGAAGCGCCCATCGCGATTCCGGTCCACCGCGTCGAGCCCCCTGGCTCCTTCCGCAAGTGTGTCGAGAGGCTCTGCTTTGTAAACGCCCCCCAGTTGATCCCGGTAGAGCACCCCTTTACGCTCGCGGTAGCTCACCGCCAGGTCCATGCTCTTGCTGTCCGGCACCAGCCGGAACACAACGCCGTCGAGCGTCTCTCCCTGAACGAACGGAAAGTCCGCGGTGCGGTCGGCGAATCCTGCCACACCCTGGTTGCGCAGCACACGCGATTCTTTCCCCAGCAGCACGAGATCGAGATCGTAATCGTGGTCGTAATCGAGCCAGACAGCTTTGTTGAAAACGCCCTCGGGCAGCCTGGCTTCCTGCAGGATAAATTTGCCCTTCTGGTTGCGGTACAGCACAACTCCGGAGGGAGTCAGCACCGCGACATCACTCAGTCCGTCGTTGTTGAAATCGCCGGGCGCCGCCGAGATCACAGGACCGGCGGGGAACGCGTTCGCAACCAGCGCCGACCCGTTCCGGTACAAGGCCAGCCCCTGCCCGGACCACACCAGCAGATCGGTGCCGCCGTCACCATCGGCATCGATCAGGGCCATCCCGGCGGTACCGGCATCCACCTTGCCTGCAAGATTGCGCGTGACGTATTTTGCGTCCGGCTGCGCGGCTGCCGCACCGTCAATGGTTTCGTAAACCTCGGCGTAGGCGTTCCATTCCATGTCCTCCGGAATGGCTGCGCCTTCCTGTTCTTTTTTGATTTTTTGGAAAATCTCCAGTTCGCGTTTGGCATCGGCCGGTCTTCCGGCGGCTCGATAGGCGTTGAAGAGTTGGAAATGCGGACCGGCAAGGTTGGGCTCGAGTTTCGCCGCGATCTCGAAATGTTTTATTGCCTCGGCATCCCGGCCCGGGATCCGGTAAGAGGCTGCCAGATTGTAATGCGAAATCGCATCATCCGGCACCAGCTTTACCATCTGCTCGAACTGCGCGATGGCTTGTTCCGCTTCGCCGCGCCTCTTGTACTCGATCCCGAGATTGAACCAGGTGTGAGGAAGGGTGGGGTCCTGCTGCTGCACACGCTCCAGTTCCGCCACGCCCTCAGCGGTTTTCCCGGCGCGCAGCAGCGCCAGGCCGTAGTTCA
>DASTMK010000549.1:0-13631 GCA_035714225.1 Bryobacteraceae bacterium
TCCGTCTTCCGGAAATTGAAATCCTGAACGCCGCGAACCGGCAGCGGGCTTGTGCATTCCGAACCGGCGTCGGTGCCCGGCCGTCCCCTCAGCGTACGGATCGACACCCGGTTTCCGTTCACAATGACTTCCGCTTCTTCATCAATCCGTACGCGAATCTTGCATTCTCCCGAGGAACGATTCGAATCCGTCGATTCAAACCGGGGAGTGAAGGTCACATCTCCCCTGCCGAACTGTGCCGCGGGAGAATTGGAGACAGCGAACGCTGTGCAAATAAGCACAAAAAGTGTGATCTTTGGATCCATAAAAGTAACCCAATGCTATACCGTCATCTTTCGCTTTCTGAGCTCGTCCACACTCACAGCCAGAATAATCACCGCGCCGATAATCGCCTGCTGAACATAAGGACTGATGCCCAACAGGTCGCTGCCATTCGACAGCAATCCCATAATGAATGCGCCGATAAGCGTGCCAATGACGCTGCCCTCGCCGCCGCGGAGGCTTCCGCCGCCGATTACGACGGCGGCGATGGCCTGCAACTCATAGCCCTGACCGGCGGTAGGCTGGCCGGTCATCAACCGCGATGCCTCAATCATACCCGCGAGACCAGTAAGCATTCCACCGATCGCATACACGGCCGTAGTGTGAAACGCGACGGGAATGCCGCTGTAGTAGGCCGCGTCCGGATTACTTCCGATAGCGAACGCGTAACGCCCCAGCCGCGTGTGCTCCAGCGTAACGTGCACCGCGAGCGCGCAGGCGAGCAAAATCCAGAGCACAAAGGGCACTCCCAACAGCAGACCTTCTCCCAGGTAGGAAAACGCTTGCGGGACGTTATGAACCGGCAGGCCATTGGAAATGATGAGGGTGATTCCGCGAATAATCCCGAGCGTGCCCAGGGTCACGATGAAGGGATTGATGCGAAGCCGCGTCGTCAACAAGCCATTCACACATCCCCAGAACATACCGGCGACAATGCCGATCGCCACTCCGGCAATGATGGGTTGGCCGGCCGCCATCGCCATGGTACCGGTCAAGCCGCCGAAGGCCAGAATGGCTCCGACGGATAGATCGATGCCGCCGGCGACGATAATCAACGTCATTCCGAGCGCCATGATGTTGATGACGGCGGTCTGGCGAATCACACTCGAGAGGTTCGTATTCGTCAGGAAATGCGGTGACGCGATCGAAAGCCCGATGAAGAGCAATGCCAGCGTTACAAACGGCAGGAGCCGTTGAATCATCGCGAGTTTTCCTCCGTCCTGCCGGAGCTGTGTTCGAGCGCCGCATAGCTCATGATCTCTTCCTGTGTAGTTCTACCCGGCAGTTCTCCGGTAATTCGCCCCTGGCGCATCACGAGGATCCGGTCGGCTACCTGGAGCAGTTCGGGGAGCTCGGAGCTTACCATCAGAATGGCGGCCCCGGCGCGGGCGAGTTCGTCCATCACCTGAAAGACCTCGACCTTGGCTCCGACATCGATGCCCCGCGTGGGTTCATCGAACAGGAGAATGCGCGCGCCTCGTGCTACCCATTTCGCGATGGCAACCTTCTGCTGATTCCCGCCGCTCAAGCGGCCCGCCAGTTGTTTCGGAGAATCCGCCTTGATGCGCAACCGGTCGATGTAGGTCCGGGCAACACGTCTCTCCTCCACACTGTTCAAAAACCCGAACCGGCTGACCGATTTCAGGTTTGCCAGCGTCAGGTTGTATCCGGTCGGCAGCAGGGTTGCCAGTCCCGTTCTCTGGCGGTCTTCCGGAATCAGCGCGATGCCGGCGCGCACAGCATCACGAGGCGAGCGTATCTGTATTTCGCGTCCCGCGACCAGGATGCGGCCGGAGTCCATCGGGTCCAGACCGAACACCGTGTGGCAGAACTCCGTGCGGCCCGCGCCGACCAAGCCGGCCAGTCCCACGATTTCACCGGCCCGCAGCTTCAGGCTGATGTCGTGCAGCAGCGGCGCACGGCTGATATTCTCCACCTGGAGAAGAACGTCGCCGGGCGGCAGGGGTTCGCGCCGGTAAATGGCCGTTACTTCACGGCCCACCATGAGTTGAATAATGCGCTCGGTGGGAAGCTCCTGGAGTGCTCCGGAGTGTACGGTTTCGCCGTCCCGCAATATGGTGACGCGGTCTCCTACCGCGCGCAGCTCTTCCAGGCGGTGCGTGATATAAATGACGCCCATATTGCGCTCGCGGAGCCTGCGAACGATTCGAAATACTTCGTGTGTCTCGGCTTCGGAGAGCGACGAGGTGGGCTCGTCGAAGATCAGCAGGCTGGAGCCGTGACAGATGGCCCGGCAGATTTCCACCATCTGCTTTCCGGCCGGACTCAGCTTCTCGACGCGCCATTCCGCGCGGAGGGGAAACCGGTGCTCCTCGATCAATCGCGCGGTTTCCTGCTGCATGCGGCGGCGGCGGACCCCACCAAACCGGTTGCACAGCTCACGGCCCAAAAAGACGTTTTCAGCGACAGAGAGATGTGGCGCCAGCAGAGATTCCTGGTGAACCATGGCGATTCCGTTGGCCGCCGCTCCGGCCGGTTTACGAAACTGCACTCTCTGGCCGCGCCAGATGATTTCGCCACTGTCGGGGTCCATGATGCCCGCGACAATTTTCATCAGGGTTGACTTGCCTGCACCGTTCTCGCCCAGCAGAAGATGAACTTGGCCGGGCTCCACGCGAAGGCTCCCATCACGCAGCGCGACCACTCCGCCAAAACGTTTTTGGATGTTCTTGAGCTCGAGAAGCACGAAGGAAACAACAAGTTTACATGAAGTGCCAATGGGCGCGGATCGCCGGGGCTGCGCTACTCTCAGCCGGCCGGCTCGTCGTCCAGGTCCGACACGGGGTTCTCGAATTTCGTGTACTCGCGAAGGAACACCAGCTTCACTTTTCCGGTCGGCCCGTTACGCTGTTTGGCGATAATCAATTCCGCCAGGCCCCGCAAGTCTTCGCGGTCGGGCTTGTATACCTCTTCGCGGAAAATGAACCCCACCAGGTCGGCATCCTGCTCGATGCTGCCGCTTTCGCGCAGATCGCTCAATTGCGGGCGGTGATCGCCCACCCGCGTTTCCGTGGCGCGGCTGAGCTGGGACAGAACGATGAACGGAACGCGCAGCTCCTTCGCCAGAAGTTTCAACCCTCTCGAAATGGAGCTTACTTCGACGTTCCTGTTTTCAAACCGGCCGCGGCCCGTCATGAGTTGCAGGTAGTCGACCACCACCAGCCCGAGGCCGTGCTCCGCTTTCACGCGCCGGAGTTTCGCGTGCATGTCCAGCAGATTGACGGATGCCGTGTCGTCAATGAACAGCGGCGCTTCCACCAGGTCTGTGGCGGACATCTGCAATCTCCGGCGCTCATCCTGGCCGAGGAAGCCCATACGGAATTTCTGCTGATCCACCCGGGCGCCGGCGCAGATCATCCTGGTGAGCAGCGATTCCTTCGACATTTCGAGCGAGAACACCGCAGCCGTTCGTGGCGACTCACCGCCGGCGACGTGCTGTGCAATGTTCATGGCCAAAGCCGTTTTGCCCATGGATGGCCGGGCAGCGATGATGATCAGTTCGCCTTCATGCAGCCCCCCGGTCATCTCGTCGAACTTCCGGAAACCCGTACCGGTGCCCTTGATTCGCTTGCTGGGGTCCAGAAAAGCAGTCAGGCCGCCCTGGAACTCTTCGATGATCTGGCCGGGCCGCGCCAGCGCATTGCCGTCGCGCGATTCACCAAGCCGGAGGAATCCTTCCTCCGCTTCGGCAAGGATGCTTCCGGCTTGTTCGTCCCCGATGAGACACCGGTTGATGAGCTTCTGCGATGCGAATATGATCCGCCGGAGAAGCGATTTCTCCTTTACGATGCGAACATAGCTTTCCAGGTTGGCGATTGCCGGCAGGCCGTCGTCCAACGATACGAGATAACTGATCCCGTCGACGCTTTCCAGTTGATTGTGCCGGATCAGTTCGTTCGCAAGCGTCACACGGTCTATGCGTTCGCCGCGCTCGTGCAGTTCGTTCATCCGGAGAAAGATCCGGCGGTGTTTCTCGAGACTGAAATCCTCAGGCTCGAGAATACCCGCGACCTGCACGTAAGCCGATTCGTCGATCAGAATGGACCCGAGCACGTATCGCTCGGCATCCAGGTTTACCGGAAGCCCTTTCTCCAGCGCGACATCAGCGGATGACATGATTCGGAAGTCCTACCATAATCGTTTTGCCGGCTTACGGCAAACCGAAGTTAGCACCCTCTGGTACGAACCGCTTAGCCTGTGAAAAAATCTGTGAAAAACCTCGATGTTTTTCCACAGCCGCCCCGCGTCAGAAGCGCCTTTCTGGAAGGCCTCTTACGGGCAGAGCACCAGAGTTTTCCACAGTTTAGCGCAAAACAGAACTTAACCCGGACGTTTTACCGTTTTCACGAAGGATCACTTCAGAATTTGAAACAGGTTGCTATAGTCGTCCGTCCAGAGATGGATGTTATTGCCCGAGGTTAACGGAACCGAAGCCATCCGTACTTCCGGCCCGCCGTTGAATTGTGGCGACAACACCAGAACCCACGTAGAACCGAAAATTTCGTGATCCTCGTCGTCCTCGGTGTCCACCAGGAGCGCCTCCTTCCCTGAAGCGGCGGCCAGGTTGTAGACCACCGGCTGCAAGTCGAGATACTGATTGCTGATATGAATGGCCAGAATCCCTTCAGGCTTCAAGTGCTGCCAATAAATCTCGAATGCTTCCCTGGTCAGAAGATGGACAGGAATAGAGTCCCCGGAAAAAGCATCGACCAAAAGGGTATCGAACTGTTGAGAGCCTTCACGCTCCAGCGACAACCGGGCATCTCCCAGCACAAGATCGACGTGAGCTTTGCTGTCCTGGAGGAAGGTAAATTCCTCCTTCGCCACCTGGACGACAAGGGGATTGATCTCATAGATACGGTAATAATCGCCCGGCCGCCCGTAGCTCGCCAGAGTGCCTGTTCCAAGGCCGATGACACCCACCCTTTGCGTGGAATTACGCGTGTTGCGAATGGCGATTCCCGCTCCCGAGTTCGGACCGTAATACGTGGTGGGCCGCATACGGCGTTCCTCAGCGAGGTACTGCGCGCCGTGGTTGATAGATCCGTGCAGCAGTTTGCGGACAGCGTAATCGCCCTCACCCTCGTCGGAAACACGTAAAACCCCGTAGAAGTTTCGTACGAACACCTTCGTCCCCTCGGCCACGGCACGGGACTCGCCGACGACAAACACTACTAGCAACAGACCAAGCGCCACCCAAGTGTAGTAGTACAACCTGGCCCGTTTCCGGAAAACGATCAGAAACAGCACCGCGGCAAACACCAGGCTGGTGGGTAATTCGAAGAACCCTTTAAACACACGGGGCGCGACCACCGCGACGAAAAGGCCGCCGATTGCCCCTCCCGAAGCGATCGTCAAATAAAAACCGGTGAGGTACCTGGGCGGCGGCTTGGTTCTCGCGATCTCACCGTGACAGAACATGCATAGAAGTAAAAAACCCGACGCCATCAGCGGTACCAGATATTCGAATTCGGGCGACGGCTGCCGGTACATCACATAGCACATCCCTGCCACGGCGAGAGGTACCAGGCCGTGAAAAATCGCCGGGCGATACCAGCCTTCGCTCTCGAAACAGAGAACGAAACTCGCCAGGTACAACGCCAGGGGCAGAATCCATAGAAACGGCACAGAGGCAACGTCCTGCGTCAGGTGATTTGTCACGGAGAGCAACAACGCAGATGCACAACTCGCCAGCCCCAGCCACAGGACCCATGTATACCAGCGCGGTGGCTCAGTTGCTTCCAATTCGGATTCGACCGCCGGCACAAGCCCCGTCAAGCGGGCGCGGTATGCCACCACCGCGCAGACGATGGCGAAGAAAACATAGAAGGCCGCCCACGTCCTGGCTTGAATTCGGGCTGAAACGAATGGCTCGATCAACACCGGATAGCTGAGCAGCGCCAGCATGGAAGCAAAATTAGACAGCGCAAACAGGCGATATGGCGCAGCCGACTGGCGTGTCCTGGCATACCATGCCTGCAGCAGAGGACTGGTGGCTGAGAGCAGGAAATAGGGCAGCCCTATCGACGTGATCAGCAGAGCCAGAATCAGTCTGCTTGGGTCTTCGTAACCGGCGGGCTTCCATCCCGGATTGGGCGTGAATGGAATCAATAAGAGGCTGCCGGCCAAAAGCCCTGCGTGCACAAGAAACTGCCGGCGCGCATTCAAATAACGTACAGACCAGTGAGCATAAAGATAACCTGCCAGCAACGTGAACTGAAAAAACAGCATGCAGGTGGCCCATACAGACGCCGAGCCACCAAACCAGGGCAGAATCGCCTTTGCGATGACAGGCTGGACAACAAAGAGCAAAAACGCGCTTATAGAAATTGTCAGAACGTACAACAGCATCGATTAAGGGAACTCAACTCAACGATAACATCGCGGCGCCGAGCCTATGCCAAACTGAAATAAGTAGATGCTCAGAACCGTTTTCCCCTGTTTCTTATTTCTGATTGTACCGGCGATACTGGGAGCCCAGTCCGGTGGCGTGCTGAAAGGCAAAGTAGTACTGGATCCAAGCGGGGAAGCAGTGCACAGCGCGACAGTCATGATCGTTCAACTTGGCAGGTCGGTTCAGACCGATACCGAGGGAGCGTATCAGTTCAATGACGTGCCTCCGGGAACTTATGACGTACTCGCGCATCTTCATCCCCTCGGAGATCAGAGGCAGCGCGTAACGATAACTTCCGGCGCGGTGGCTGCGGTGAATTTCAAGCTCCGGCTTGCCGCGGTACACGAACAGATCACAGTTACGGCTTCGGGAAGAGAAGAGACGGCACTCGAGGCGTTTCAAACAGTCACCTCCATGCAGACGCTCGAATTGACCGCCAAGAGCGCTCCTTCGCTGGGCGAAGTGCTGGAAAACGAACCCGGTGTGGCGAAACGCAGCTCGGGTCCGGGGACGACAAGACCGGTCATCCGCGGCTTCGACGGAGACCGTGTCCTGGTTCTTCAGGACGGCATGCCGACCGGCACGCTCGGTTATCAATCGGGCGACCATGGCGAACCGGTCGACGTGACGTCACTCGAGCGGGTTGAGGTTGTGCGCGGCCCGGCAACGCTGCTGTATGGCAGCAACGCGATCGGGGGAGTTGTGAATGCGGTTACATCCCATCACCAGGTGCACCAGCATCCTCACCCCGGATTGCGCGGGCATTTAACGGGCATGGGCGGTTCCAACAATGGACTCGCCGGGGGTAGCGGTGGATTCGAGTATGGCTATCGGAACTGGCTGCTCTGGGGCGGCGGCGGGCGGCAGCGCACGGGTGACTATCACGCGCCGCTGGGGAAGATTGAAAACTCACAAACGGATAATTCTCAAGCCAGCGTAGGCCTCGGCCACTACGGCAGTAAGTATTTCGCAAGCCTCGGGTATGGCTTTCAAGAAGGCACATACGGCATACCGGCGGGTGTAGAAGACCTGCTACATAGTGAAGAAGGCCACGACGAACATGAACTTGTGGATCTGAAGTTCCAGCGCCATAACGTCAGAACGGGAATGGGCGTGAAGGACTTCTGGTCAATGGAGCGCTTCGCACTGACACTGGACTACACCGACTGGCATCATCGCGAGATGTCTTTGGGCGAAGTACACAATCGCTTCTACAACAAACAGTTCTCCTACCGCGGTGTGTTCGATCAAAAGAAACGCGGCCATAATTCCGGTAATTTCGGCTTCATGGGCCGCTACCGCGACTATAAAGCGATTGGAGAAGAAGCGTTCGCTCCACCGGTAACGCAGACCGCCTTTGCCGCGTTTGCGCTGGAGCAGTTCAGCTTTGAAAAATTCCGCATCCAACTCGGCGGGCGTATCGAAAACACTGGCTACACCCCTTCAGGACTTCGGGATCGTTCCTTCACAGGCGTCTCCGGAGCCGCCGGCATTCAGGTACCGCTGTGGCGGGGCGGCAGTTTCGTTACGAATTACACGCACTCCTATCGCGCACCGGCGCTTGAAGAGCTGTATTCCTATGGGCCGCATGCCGGCAATCTGACGTTCGAGATCGGCGACGCCAATTTGCGGCGGGAAGCCGCGGAAGGGCTCGATGTGTCCCTGCGGCACGAGCATTCCCGAATCAAAGGCGAGGTAAACTTCTTCCAGTACTGGATCGGGGATTACGTTTATCTCGCACCGACGGGTGGGATCCAGGACGGGTTGATCGAGGCCCTGTACCGGCAGGGCGACGCGCATTACCAGGGAATAGAAGGCCGCATCGATGCAGGAATCTGTCCCAACCTGTGGCTGAACCTCGGAGTGGATGCCGTCCGCGCGACTCTCACGAGCACGGATATGCCCCTTCCTCGAATCCCTCCCCTGCGAGGGCGTATCGGGATGGATGTCCGCTACAAGGGCTTGAGCATCCGCCCCGGACTACTGCTTACGAATCAGCAGGATCGAATCTTCCCTACCGAAACGGCGACAGCGGGATATGGCGTGATCGACCTTGCGGCATCGTATGTGTACACGCAAAAGCACGCTATGCATGTGTTCGGAGTGGATACCTTCAATTTAGGGAATAACCTGTACCGCAATCACCTGTCTTTCATCAAAGAGATTGCGCCCGAGATAGGACGAGGTATTCGTGCCTACTATACGATCCAGTTTTTTTAGGAATGCCCGCGTCCTGGCGATCGCAGTACTATCGGTATCCGCTATATTCGGACAGCCGCTCAGCCGCGACGCAGTGCGCAGCCATGTAAACGTTATCGGCATCTCGGGTGAAGGGAAACGCGAGGTATTCAGCTCAGACCGGCTCTTTGAAGCACCGAACTGGTCACCCGATGGAAGATACCTGGTAGTGAACTCCGAGGGCAAACTCTGGCGGCTGGCAATCGAAGGGGGCGAGCCGGAACTGATTCCCACCGGCGATGTGAACCGCATTAATAACGATCACGGTATATCGCCCGATGGGAAATGGCTCGCTATCTCCGCCGGACCGATTTATGTACTGCCATGGGCCGGCGGCGTGCCAAGACAAGTAACACAGCTTGCTCCCAGTTACTATCATGGTTGGTCTCCGGACGGCAAGACACTCGTTTACTGTGCACGGCGTGACGGTAACTTCGATATTTATGCCATCGATGTAAGTGGCGGCGAGGAGGTCCGTCTCACCGTGCACGCGGGCTATGACGATGGTCCCGACTATTCGCCGGACGGGAAGTGGATCTATTTCAATTCGGACCGTTCCGGAAGCTGGGATATCTGGCGGATGCCGGCCGCTGGAGCGGGGCCGGACGATAAGGCCGCGGAACGCATCACCAGCGACGAGATGGAAGACTGGTTCCCCCATCCGTCGCCCGACGGAAAGTGGCTCGTCTTTCTCTCTTATGAAAAGGGTACGAAAGGGCATCCCGCCAATCAGAAGGTCGTCCTTCGCAGGATGCGCCTTTCCCCGGACGCCTCTCCCGCTCCGGAGATCGCCGAGGTGGTGAAACTTTTCGGGGGCCAGGGCACGATCAACGTGAATTCGTGGTCGCCGGACAGCAAGCGCTTCGCCTATGTAAGTTACTCGCCCCGGCCGCACTGAGAGAGGCGCGGTCACAAACCGGCGCCTGTACCTGCCAGCCCAGGCAATTGCCGTATTCACAATACGTTAGCCTGTATCCCGGACGCCCCGCACACCCTCTGGTTTCAAGGACCGTTGCTACGATGTAACTGGCATGAAGAAAGACGAGTTAGCGCAAAAACTCGCCAGGCAGACACACCTGAGTAAAGCCAAGGCCGCCGACGAACTCGACCGGGTGGTCCATGACATGATTCGGGAGTTGAAAAAGGGGCACACCGTGGCGTTGCCGGGAATCGGGACGCTGAAGGTTGGCAACCGCGACTCGAAGCGCGAACTTCCAGCGAAGGGACCTTTCGGCAAAGGCCCACGGAAATGAACCAGAAGACCCTGTCAACGGAAGATGTCGCTCTCGCTGTGCGGCGTTGCCTCACGGCCGGCAGGACGGTTGAGATCGATGGGATCGGCACGTTCCGTCCCACAGCCGATGGCGGCATCGAGTTCGCACCGAGGCAGGCCAATCGTGTTTTTCTGGCTTACGTAGAGGAAGACGCCGCGGAAGTCGAGCGGCTGTACCAACGTTTCGAAGTAGCCGGGCTGGCCCCGTGGATGGACCGGAAGAAACTGCTGCCGGGGCAGAACTGGCCGCGATCGCTCGAGATGGCCATCGGCATCTCCGATTTTTTCGTCGCGTGTTTCTCCAAGAGGGCCGTGTCCAAACGCGGGCACTTTCAGGCGGAGCTCCGGTACGCACTTCAATGCGCGTCGAAACTGCCTCTGGATGAAATCTTTCTGATCCCGATCAGACTGGACGAGTGCACCGTGCCGGCTCGCATTACTCGCGAAATTCAGTACGTGGATATGTTCCCCAACTGGGAAAAAGGCTTTCAGCGCGTGCTTGCCACGATATCCCAAAGCGGAAAATCGTCGAAGCCGCAGCTCAGACTCGCCGGATAGTGCCGTCCGCCCGCAAGGGATACCATCGAAGTATCATCCGCACGTTTGCACTACTACTGATCGCCTCCACCGCGGGCGCCGCCACGCTGGTCTTAGACGTTCGAACCGGGCGCGTGCTTTTTGAAGACACCGCAGGTAACGCAAGCGCCGCACCGGGTTCCGCGTTGAAACCGTTCGTTGCCATTGCGCTTCTTGAAACCTCAACCTTTCGCCCGGCGCAGCGCGTGACCTGCACACGCCAGCTACAAATCAACGGGCGCAAGTTAGATTGTTCGCACCCTGCTCTCGCCATGCCTGTGGACCTTTCCGCGGCGCTCGCCTATTCCTGCAACCATTACTTCGCGACGATGTCACGCCGCCTCGACGCGGCGCGGCTCGCCGCCACGCTGCGGCGCTTTGGCTTGAACACTGGAGTCGCGGGAACTGCCGATCAACTCGCCTTGCAGGCAGTTGGGCAGTGGGAGCTGGAATGCACACCCGCGGAGTTCGCCTCCGCCTACCGGCGGCTGGCCCTCTTTCGGCGAACGGCTGGAGCCCGCTACGAACCCTTGTGGCGCGGTATCGAAGGTGCAGTGGAGTTCGGCACGGCGCAGCTTGCAAAACCGGTAAGCCTGCGCGTTGCCGGAAAGACCGGCACAACACTGAATCGGAATCGAACAGGAACCCTGGGCTGGTTTGCCGGATGGGCTCCCGCCGGGGCGCCGGAATTCGTTGTCGTCGTGCTTACGCGAGGCAGCGGCGGGCCGGATGCGGCTCCGGAAGCGCGCCGGGCATTTGAGCGGTTTGCTGCGAGAGGAACTCCTTGATGCCGCTGGCGATTGTGGTGCTCCTGCTCGTAGCGGGCGCGTGCGCACAAGCGGCTCCCGGCGATTATCGCGTTCGCCTCTTCTGGCTTCATCCTCCCTCCGAACTGACGTTGATTCCGCGCGGCAGCGTGCGTTGCAATGGCTCGCCTCTCACCGCATCGTTATTGCTCCGGGCGTCGGCGGATTCCGTACAAAGCGGCCAGCCCCGCTGCAGCGGGCCAGTGGTAAAGATCGAAGGGACGGTTGCGCTGAAGTTCCCGAATGGCGCCGCCGAATTTCCCCACGCGTTGGAGATCCGATCCCGACGCGGCCGGCTCCTGGTAACAGGCACAATCTCCCTGGAACAATATGTGGCGTCCGTGCTGCTCGGTGAAAGCAGCGTTTTCACGTCAGCCGAAGCTTTGAAAGCGATGGCGGTGGCGGTGCGAACCTACGCGGTACATTACCGGGGGCGTCACCGCACAGAAGGATTCGACCTCTGTGACACTACACACTGTCAGGATTTGAGGATCGCGGAAGCGCCGCCGTCGCGGTTGATTTCGGCCGTGGAAGCGACCGAAGGAGAGTTGCTGTGGTATGGCGGCGCACCGGCTGCGACGTACTATCACAGGCATTGCGGGGGCTCGACAGAGGACGTAGAAAGCGTCTGGCCCGATAGGCACGCTCCGTATTTGAAGCGGCAAGCAGACACCTTCTGTCTTTCGCGGGGACGTGCACCGTGGCGGTCGGAAGTGCTCGCGAGCAACCTTGGACCCGGACCGGCGCCGCACATTCTAAGCCGGACGGCATCCGGACGTGTGGCCGAGCTTGACTGGAATGGCCGGCGCATCACAGCTACCCGATTTCACCAACGAATCGGTGAGTTGTTCGGTTGGACCACGCTGCGCAGCAATTACTACGACGTGACTCAAAGAGGCGAACATGTCATCTTTCAGGGATTCAGCGCCGGGCATGGAGTGGGCCTGTGCCAGACGGGCGCCGAAGAACGGGGCAAAGCGGGCAGCACTTACCGGCAGATTCTGGCGTTCTACTATCCGGGCACTAAGCTGGGAATCAACGCGCAGGGATTCGCGTGGGTGCAAGGGCGCGGCGAGTTGGCGGACGTTGCGGCGGAATCCGGGCCCACCGCCAGTGAGTTGGCCCTTCTGGCTGACAGGGCGCTCAAGGAAGCGCAGCGTAAGACAGGATTGCCGCTCGCGTTCCGCCCCATCCTACGCAGCTATCCAAGCGTAGCCGGATTTCGCGATGCCACAGGCCAGCCGGGATGGGTAGCCGCGAGCACGCGCGGAACGGTGGTGCGCATGCAGCCCATCACGCTGCTTCGATCCCTCGGAACGCTGGAAGCGGTGCTGCTGCACGAAAGTCTGCACCTGTTAATCGAATCGAATGCACACCCGTCGCTGCCCGAATGGTTCCGCGAGGGACTTGCGCTTTGCCTCTCGGATTCCGATGTGGCGCTACAACAGCGGGGCCGCGCCGCCACAAAGGCCGAGGCTTCGCATCGCGCCACTCACCGGCAGGCAAAGGAACGGGTCGAGCAGTTACTCCAACGTTTCGGGCGCCAAAGGGTGCTCGGGTGGGTTCGCAGCGGGCTTCCCGGAGAGGCGTTGCATCCAGCCGGAGAATAAGAGCAGCGAGATAACCAGCAGCAGGTACGCGAGACCGAAGCGCACGGCCATGCTAGCCGTCTGAGCAGTCATGCCGGAAAGCGACGGGACCCACCATATCAGTTTCCAGGGGATGTAAATACCCAGGGCCACAACAGCCACTGCCGACGCCCAGTACTGCCATCGCCGGATGAGCCATGCGCGTGCGGCGAACCAGGGGAGCACCGCAAACACGATGAACGCTCCAATGCTCCAGAACCACAACGGATTCACGCGGGGCGCTGAACCGCTCAGCCAGCTTCCACCCAAGAACATCGCCAGCAGGAGCAGTACAAACGCCATCCCGCGCATCCATTCCCAGCGGCCGCACAGCCGGAGAGCGAACAGCGACGCCAGCAGCCAGCCCGCGCCGGCGATGATCCCAACCGCGAGCAGCACTGAGAGTAGCAATTGCCAGACGCTCTCCTCTGGAATTCCGAGCCAGAGGTAAATGAGTATGGCTACCAGCGCATATCCGGCGATCTGCACTGCGAGCAAAACCCACTTCCGGCGCATGAAGCCCGGCATCACTTCACCTCCAAAGTGCGGCTTGGAGTAGCCGCGGAATGCTGTGGCTCATACATCGGCTGCACACGTGCCGGACTTACTCGAAATTGTCCGGGACTTACAACTTTTAGTAAGTAAACGTGCTC
>DASTMK010000550.1:0-4806 GCA_035714225.1 Bryobacteraceae bacterium
GACGGCTGAAGCCATGCTGGCTGGCGAACTGGTAGGCGACGCGGGCCGCCGTCTCCTGGTAGAGGAATTTCTGAAAGGCGAGGAGGTCAGCTTCATTGCGATCACAGACGGACGCACCGTGATACCGCTTGAGGCGACCCAGGATCATAAAGCTATTTTCGATGGCGACCGTGGACCCAACACAGGCGGCATGGGTGCCTATTGCGATGGCCGGATTTTGCCGCCGTCTGCGACGGAGGATGTCCTGTCAACCGTCGTTCTTCCGGTTGTCGAGTATATGAGGGACAAAGAGGAGCCTTTCACCGGGTTTCTTTACGCGGGATTGATGCTGACGGGGGACGGTCCAAAGGTTCTGGAGTTCAATGTGCGCCTGGGCGATCCGGAAACGCAGGCTCTAATGATGCGGCTGAACAGCGATTTCGCGGGCCTTCTCATGGAGTGTGCCCGAGGCGCACTAAGCGATACCCGTCCCGGCTGGAGTACAGACC
This sequence comes from Bryobacteraceae bacterium, assembly GCA_035714225.1. GTDB lineage: Bacteria > Acidobacteriota > Terriglobia > Bryobacterales > Bryobacteraceae > CAADGY01. The sequence continues at coordinate 489 of DASTMK010000550.1, forward strand.
CGTCCGTGTGCGTTGTCATGGCCGCCGCCGGGTATCCTGGTCAGGTCCGGACGGGCGACTCTATTACTGGAATCGCGGAGGCCGAACGGGACGGTGCCGTGGTGTTTCAAGCGGGAACGGCACGCGCAAACGGCGAAGTGCGTACGGCCGGTGGACGGGTGCTGGGCGTCACCGCTTCGGGCGCCGATCTTCCGGCAGCGATCGCGCGGACCTACGATGCCGTAGGCCGGATCCGCTTTGAGGGTGCCCATTATCGCACCGATATCGGTGTCAAAGGTCTGAAGCGCTGGTAGAATGTGTAGACGCGGGGACGTAGCTCAGTTGGATAGAGCGGTCGCCTCCTAAGCGACAGGTCGGCAGTTCGAATCTGCCCGTCCCTACCATATCAGTGTGTCGAGGAGGGCAGTGCCGCAATCTCCGAAGTTGTGCCCTGGCAACGAGGAACCCGAGAGCGTAACCCGGCTCCTCGTCGAAATGCAGCACGGCAGCCATGCCGCTGAAGAAGCGTTGCTGCCTCTCATTTATGATGAGCTCCGGCGTATGGCCGCAAACTACATGCGCCGCGAAAAGCCGGATCATTTACTGCAAGCAACCGCGCTTGTGCACGAAGCTTATCTCCACCTGGTAGACCAAAGTGAAACCACATGGAAGAATCGGGCTCACTTTTTCGGTGTAGCCGCCCAGATGATGCGCCGCATTCTGGTGGATCACGCGCGCAGTGAAAAAGCATGGAAGCGCGGTGCAGGCGCCAAGCGGATCTCCCTCGACCAGGTCGGGCCGTTGTTTCATAAGCGCGAAGTGGCGCTCGACGAGCTCGATGACGCTCTCCGGGTACTCGAGGAGATTGATCCCCGCCAGGGCCGGATCGTCGAGTTGCGGTTCTTCGGCGGGCTCACTACTGAAGAGACGGCAGAGGTGATCGGCGTGTCAGCCACTACTATTGAGCGTGAGTGGCGTAGCGCTAAAGCCTGGCTCTACGACCAGTTGAAAAGAACAGAACCACCCTCAACCACCAAAGCTGAAAATCCGTGACGGTTTTGAACCCGATCCTGCGCGTTAGCCATTGAAGACGGATCCACCGTCTCGACCTTCGCCCCGTGATCGCAAAGGGGCACCATGGCACCCGCAGCTCGGAGGAACGGCCGGATAACGTATCCGGCCGTCTGCGGATGGGCGATACTAGAAGTGCGCCCGCATGACGCCCGAGCGTTACCAACGGATTAAACAACTCTTTGAGGCGGTGGTCGGCCAACCGGACGGCAGCCGTGGCTCTTTTCTCGACCGCGAGTGCGGCGACGACCCTCAACTCCGTAGCCAGATCGAGAGCATGCTGGAGTCCGACCAGGAGGGCGCAGACTTTCTGGAAGCGCCTGCGGTCGTATCGTTCTCCCGTTTGCTGGACCGCGAGCCGGAGTCCCTTGTAGGCCAGCGAATCGGCCCCTACAAGATACTGGGTGAGCTCGGTAAGGGCGGCATGGCTGTTGTTTACCAGGCTACCCGTGACGATCTTCAGTCCGATAGCACCGTTGCGATCAAGTTCATCAAATCGTCGGTCGGTTCCGATATCATTGCACGCCGGTTCCGCCAGGAGCGGCAGATCCTCGCTGCCCTGGAACATCCCAATATTGCGCAACTGCTCGACGGCGGCACACTGGAGGACGGTCGTCCCTTCTTCGTGATGGAATATGTCGAAGGCAAACCGATCGACGTCTACGCCCGCGAACAACAACTGAATCTTCGCCAACGTCTCGAACTATTTCTTTCGGTTTGTTCGGCGGTTGAATACGCGCACCAGAACCTGGTAATTCATCGTGATCTGAAACCGGCCAACATCCTCGTGCGAGGCGACAGCACTGTGAAGTTGCTCGACTTCGGGATTGCGAAGCTCCTGAATCCAAGCATCGGCGGAGGTGCCGCTGATAAGACGGCAAGTGGCATAAGGCTCATGACCCCCGAGTACGCGAGTCCGGAACAACTTCGGGGCGAGCCCGTTACGACCGTAAGCGACATATATCTGCTTGGGATTGTGTTGTACGAGCTGCTCACCGGGTACCGGCCCTATCGAACGTCCGGGAATTCGGCGGTGGAAGCGATGCGGGCACTTGCGGAAAGAGCGCCGGAGAAACCTAGCGTCGTTGCTGCCGGCGATTCGCGGCGGCCCGGTGAACCACCGAAACAAAAATCCCTCACGCCGGACGATCTGGCCGGAGACGTAGATGCCATCACGCTGAAGGCGCTTGAGCGCGATCCGGCGTGGCGCTATAGTTCCGCCAGAGAGCTTGCCCAGGACATCCGCCGGCATCTGGACGGCAATCCTGTTCTGGCGAGAAGCCGCTCGCTACCGTACCTCTTTCGGAAACTCGTGAAGCGCCCGACGTAGGCTACTTACCTATACAGAACGTGGAAAAAATCCGGTTCAGAATATCGTCCGCCGTGGTTGCGCCGGTGATTGCGTCCAGTGGCCGGAGCCCCGCATACAGGTCGAGCAGGAGCATCTCGTGAGGGATACCAGCTTCTGTGGCAGTACGCGCTTCTTTGATAGCTTCCATGCTTTCACGTAGCAACTGTTCATGCCGTAGGCTCGTAATGAAACCCGCTTCGGATTCGAGGACTCCGGGAGGCGCGATGCTTTCGTTTATAGACTCCTTAAGCCGGTCGATTCCATCGCCGGTCAGAGCAGATACCGGAATCGCCTCACCAGGGAGTTCGAGCGTGACGCCAAGGTCCGTTTTGTTCGCCACCAGCAGGAAACGGCCACTCCGGCGTGCGTGTTCTATCAATTCCAGATCTTCGGACTCCGCTTTCGCCGATGCGTCCAGGACAACAATCGTCAGATCGGCATCAGCCATGGCCTGGTAGCTGCGTTCAATCCCGAGCCGTTCCACCGGGTCCTTCCCCTCGCGAATGCCAGCCGTATCCACAAAACGAACCGGAATCCCGGAAATCGAAGCGGTCTCGGACACCAGGTCCCGCGTTGTGCCCGGAATGTCCGTGACAATTGCTCGATCCTGATCCAGCAACCGGTTGAACAAGCTGCTCTTGCCGACATTGGGCCGTCCTACGATGGCGAGTGTGAGCCCCGAGTGAACCAGTTTCCCATAAGCAAAACTGCCGGCAAGGGATTCGAGGCCGCTCAAAATCGAATCGATCCTTCGCGTGATCTCCTCAGGCGAAGCGACGCTGATGTCGTCCTCGGCAAAGTCGATTCCAGCCTCGAGGATGGACACGAGCTCGACCAATTGCTCCTTGAGAGGCGCGATGCGCCTTGAAACCGATCCATCCATCTGCTGTGCGGCGATGCGCGCCTGAAAAAGGGTGGTCGCATCAATCAGGTCCCGAATCGCCTCCGCTTGCGGCAGGTCGATTCTTCCATTCACATAAGCCCGCAACGTGAATTCACCGGGTTCGGCCAGCCTTGCACCGGCGAGGCAGGCGCATTCTATCGCATGGCGCAATACGACCGGAGATCCATGACACGAAAGCTCGATGACGTCTTCGGCGGTGTAGGAGTGTGGCTTTTCGAAATAAGTCACTATCACCCGGTCGATGATTCGGCGGTTGGAGTCCGGGAGACCGGCGAGCGTTGCCTTCCAGGGCCGCCATGAAAACTGCGGGCTGAATTCGAGGAACTGTTCCGCCACCCTTCGGGCTGCCGGACCGGATATGCGGATCACCCCTAATCCGCCCCTTCCGGGAGGCGTGGAAATGGCGACAATGGTGTCGCTAAGATCCAAAACTTAACGGCGGCGCCCGCGCCGGGCGAAGGCCGGGACGCTGGCCGTGTCCGGCTTGGAAGGCATATCGGAAGGGTAAATAACGACGTGCCGGTGCGGCGCCATGCCCACACTCTCGCTTCGGAGCGTCGGCTCGTTACGCAAAGCCAGATGAATGATCCGCCGTTCCCGGCTGTTCATCGGGCTGAATTCGAACGGCACGCGTGTGCGCTTCACTTTGTCCGCCGCCGCCAGGGCGCTCAACCGCAGCTCTTCCACGCGCAAAACTCTATAATCGTTCGCATCGAAACAGAGAAGCGAGTGCTCTTCCGCGGGCATGCGAAGCATCTCCATCGTCAATTGCTCCAGTGCCAGCAGCAGTTCAGCTTTATTCGCGAGCAGAAGTTCCACATCCGGTCCGGAAAACCGCACCATGATCTCGGGGTTTTCGAAGTCAGGATGGGGTGTCTCGCCGTCAGCGACTTCGAATTTCACCCGCAAGCCAATCCGCTCGCGGGTGGAATTCAGAAACGCTTCAATTCGAGGGCCGACCGTCTCAACCCGGTATTTCTTTTGACCCACCGGCTACTTTTTCGACCTCCTCT
>DASTMK010000551.1:0-5018 GCA_035714225.1 Bryobacteraceae bacterium
ACCATGAAACTATTGGTTTCGCTAGCTGGGAAAGAAAACCTGATGGCGATTCCACAGAGGCTTCAGGAGGTGGTGATGACGCCTCGAGATGCGAACCGGTTCCGTACTCCGGGCCCTCTCGGACACTCGAATACCGCGTCGGGGACCAGAGTGGCGGGTCCACTGGGATTTCAGCCAGGCATTTTCGCCGCACCGCCCAAGCTACAGATCAAGGCTGTAAAAAAACTGAAAATGCCGGCACCGGCCGGGGACTCGAAGACGAAGCTTGTGCGGGATGTGTCCTGGGATCTTTTCAAGAAGGGGAAGGATCCGGCAGTGGCCGACGTGCACCAGGGACAACTGGCCAATTGTCCATTGGCATCTCTTCTGAGCGCCCTTGCTAATACCCCCAGCGGCCGCAAGCACATCAAAAGTCTGATTGCGGAATACAGTGCTGTTGTAGAGACCGATGTCTCCGCCGTCGCCGGCGAGCTCGACAGCGTGCCGGCGGGCAAGAAAATCACCTCCAACCGCTATTTCGCTGTGACCCTGGGTGGGCAGTCGATCGAGGTGAGCAGCGTATTCTACACGGACGATGCGGATGAAGGTTGGAGTCTCATCTACATGAGGTCGCCCAACGAGGCGCTCTGGCCCTGCTTGATTGAGAAGGCATACGCCCATAAAGAGGGTAACTACGGAGCGCTGGATTCCGGATCTGGTAAACAACTGACCTTGAATCAGATCTGGAAGGTGGTGGTGGGCTCGGCGCCGGAAGGATTCGAAGTGAACAAGAAAACGCCGGTTTCGAAAATCTCCTCCACGATCTCGGCGGCTGGCAGAATTCCTACTGTTGCGGCTTCGGATGCCATGTGGCACGGTTTCACCGTACTTGGAATGAAGGGTTCCAAGATCGAGCTGTACGATCCAATGGCGCCCGGCAAAAAGACAGTCTCGATGGAAGACTTCCGCAATGATTTTTCCGCGATTCTGTACGGCAGCCCGTGATCTGTTCCGGTCTCTCAGGCGCGATGGTCCACCGCGGAGAGTTGTACTTCGAGCCCGTCCATGTCGGGGAAGTAAATGCGATCGGTCCCACTGGGGCGTCTCGGCTTCAACCCCTGACGGTTTAGCTCAGCCATCACCGCGTCCGGCTTGAAATTTTCGATTGCAATGCAGTAGTGATCCAGCCCCGGACGTTCGTTCCGGAATAGCGCCAGAAACTCTTCGCCGGCTCGAAGGAAGCAGCTTGTCTCCGATTCGGAGATTAACGGAAATCCCAAGTGCTTCTGATAGAACTCGCGAGAACGGCGAATATCGGTTACACGAAGAGCGATGTGGTTAAGTCCCACTCCCTTAAACGTGGATTCGGCAGGCGCCGGCACGGCGGTCATCATCAGCGCCGCTAGTCCTTGAATTAATTGTCGGCGGCCCAGATTACCTCGCTCGTAATTTTCGAGCATCCCCGAGATCATACGCTCCATAAGAGTTTCCCTCCAGGTTTGCACTGCTGGCTGGATCATAATCCCCCGCGGTCCGCCTTTTCAACACCGCCTCGCTATCGTGCAGCCCAAGCTTCTTGTACCCATGGCGGCGGCTCCGGCTCTCCCATTGGTTTCATTCCCTTGGTGATTGACCAGCGATGAATCCAGGAGAAGCCGCCGCGGCCCGCATACTCGTCGGGACTACGGTAGGCCTCGTCGGCTAGCGCCTGCTCCAGTGAGATGAGCGTGTAACCGCGCCGGCGGAACATGGCGAGGAGATCAGGAAGCAGGTCCGCATTGAGCTCGTTGGCATGTAGGAGGAGAATCTGGGGAAACTCGCGACCCACAACTTCGACGGAACGTTTTTCGAAGAACGCGACAATGGATTCCATATAGGGCACGTATTCCCTCCGGACGCGCTCGCGGTATGGCGGCCTGGTGTAAAGCGCCGCGTACTGGTAGTCCGAATTGTCGAGCGTGACCGGCGCTACCTGGTATCCGTGGTCGTCCAGGAACTCCTGCATCTTTTTTTTGATTTCCGGTGCCGGGCCAGTGAACAGGAACGGGTGGCGATAGAAACGCAGCGTCTTTCCGCGGCCGGCCAGGGCCGCACGAAGAATGGGCTCACCCTTCACGATGTCCGCGGTGTACCGGCTCAGCGGGACCTGGTTGATGTTGAGATGCGAATACGAATGGTTCCCCAAGTCGGCACCAAAGTCGAGCCAGAGATCGAGGATTTGTCTGAGTCCTTCAGGGCCGAAGCCGGTCTGACGTCCCTCGTTGACGAAGCCGATCACCGGGATTTTCTGATCGCGGAAAGGACGCAGGAGGCGTTCGGTCATGGCGCGGATGTCCGTCAGGCTGCGGGAGCCACCGTCACCACCGCGCGGTACGTCGTCAATCGTGATCGCCACATGCCGGTCCGCGGCGTTCAGATGCGCCACCGCGCACACCAGAAACACGAACAGAAATCTCATGTTCAACGGTATACCGTCATCATTGCTATAGCTGCAACACTTCTTCCGGCGCGATCGCTTCCAGAAAGCTGCGGTCGTGTGATGCCAGTAAGATCGTCCCCGGATACTGGGCCAATGTCTTCTCCAGTGCCTCCTGGGCTTCGATGTCGAGGTAGTTGGCCGGCTCGTCCAGCACCAGCAGGTTTGCTCCGCTGATCAGCAGGCGCACCAGCGCTGTCTTGGCGCGCTCGCCGGCGCTCGCCTCCGCCAGTGGATGATCGATGCGGTCCGGACGCACCTTCAGACAGGCCAGCAGCGTTCGCGCCAGTGTGCCTGAACCGCAGAGCTGCAAAGGAGCCAATGAGCCATCCAGATTCCCGGCATCCTGCGCGTAATACCCGGTCACGACGTGCGCTCCGAATCGCACGGTTCCGGTGCCGGCGGGCTCGAGGCCGAGGAGCACCCGAAACAGCGTCGTCTTGCCTGACCCGTTCGGCCCGGTGATCGCCATTCGACTACCGCGTGCCAGTTCAAAGGTAATACCCGCGAACAACGGCTTCCCCGGGTAGGATTTCGACAGATTCGTAACCGACAGGGCGATGTCACCGCTGCGTCGCACACCCGCAAACTCGAGGACCGGAATCGGCTGCTCTTCCCAAGGCTTGATGACTTCGGGTTCGCGATGGACACGTTCCCGTAGCAGCCGCGACGTCCGCGCCACTTTGGCCGCTTTCCGCCTGTAAAAATCGTGGCTGCTGCGCTCGCCTCGCGGCGCTGTTGCCACCTGCGTGGCAAGACGCGAACGCCGTTCGGCAGCTTGCTCAGCGGCAGCCTTCCGGCGTTCGAAGGCTTCGTAGTTCTCCCAGGACTGCCGCTCCGCCAGCGCCCGGCGCGCGCGGTATGCATCGTAGCCGCCTTCAAAGAGTGTCACCCGCCCGCGCTCGATTTCCAATACCCGATTCGCTACCTTCCGCAGCAGCGTACGGTCGTGGGAGACCAGCACGCAGGCACCGCGCCCGGCAAGCTGGTCTTCAAGCCATTCGCGCGCGGCGATGTCGAGGTGATTGGTTGGCTCGTCCAACAGCAGCAGGCCGGCCTCGGTGTGCAATGCGCGAGCCAGGCCCGCTCGCGTGCGCTGCCCGCCTGACAAGCTCGATGGCGGCAGGCTCCACTCGCCTCGCGCGAATCCCAACCCGCTCAGGATGCTCCCGGTTCGCGCCTCCGCTGCGTAGCCGCCAAAGGCCTCATACTCGTTCACCAGCTCGGCGTACTCACACGGAGCCTCGCGTTCCGTCGCGGCCAAACGCATTCGCAACCGCGCCAGGTGAGGCCGGGCGCCGAACACATAATCGAACAGGGAGCCCTCGCCCGCAGCCCCATACTGATCCACGGTTGCTGTTTGCAGATCTTTCCGCCGCGCGATCGTGCCGCCGGCCGGCTCCAACTCTCCGGCCAGGATGCGCAGCAGGGTTGATTTGCCCACGCCGTTCGCGCCGACGATAGCCAGGCGGTCTTCCGTTTCGATTGCAAACGTCACGTCGCGGAACAGTTCAATAGTGGATGGATACCGGAACGAAAGCCCGGAGACATTCAGTAAAGACATACACTCCTCGCAGCCGCCGTGCGCGGCCATTGGCATGAACTGGAGTTGCCTTTACCGTCTCATAGATGCAGACGAAAGTCTGCGAACCAATTATACGAAATAGACGGTTCGGAATGCCAGTTTATGATATGATCCGCTTGTTTTCACCAAACATTTTGGGGTGCGTTGCAGGAGGATTATCGTGAATTCCGCTTTACGTCGAATTGTAATTGGCGTTATCGCTGCCATTTGTTTCATCGGGATGAATGGCACCGCGTACGCTCAAATCCTTTATGGTTCGATCGTCGGCAACGTGAAAGACTCGACCGACGCGCCTGTCCCGGGCGCATCGGTATCCATCACAAGCCGCGGAACCAGTCAGAGCCGCCAGACCACCACCAATGAAGCCGGCGGCTACAGCTTTCCAACTCTACTACCTGGGAGCTACGACGTTACGGTCGTCAAGCAGGGGTTCCAGACTGTTACGCGGAGCGGCGTGGAAGTGACTATCAATTCCGTTTCGCGCACCGATATGATGCTCGAAGTCGGCATTGTGGCGGAGTCCATCACCGTCAGCGAAGGCGCGGCTACTTTGCAGACCGATCGCGCCGAAGTGCGGGCTGAATTACAAAGCCGTACCCTCCAGAACATACCATTGCCGTCCGGACGCAATTACCAGCAGATGTTTGTTGCGATTCCGGGGTTCAGCCCGCCAGCGGACGCATCTTCGATTCCCGGAAACCCGTCACGTGCTTTGCAGGTGAATGTGAACGGCACAACCAGTAATTCGGCTGTAACTCGTATCGACGGCGCCAGCAGCACAAATGTTTTCATGAACATGGTTTCGGCCTATGTGCCCGCGCTCGAATCCATTGAAACAGTCAACGTGGTGACCAATAGCTTCGATGCGGAACAAGGGTTGGCCGGTGGTGCGGCCATCAACGTCCAAATCAAAAGCGGCACCAACCAACTGCACGGGAGCGCATTCGAATATCACACCAACAACAAATTAAAAGCCAA
>DASTMK010000552.1:0-12898 GCA_035714225.1 Bryobacteraceae bacterium
CCATCGCTCCGGCAGTGCCGAGCAGGAGCGCGTCACGCAGATATCCGGACTCCGCGACAGACTGGCCCGACGCGGCCAGCACCACCGCGCACACTACAAAGATGGCGAAAATCGGAAATGCCGTCGTGAGGAAGACGGCGGCGCTGGTGCCCGGCGGCAAGTCGTCGAGTGCCCTGGCATTGAAACGCGAACCAACCGCAAAGCCGATCCAACCGAGCCCCAGTGACAGCAGCGGCGCGATCTCTTTGAGAACTTCCGGAGATAGAATGCCAATGCCGGGCTGCGCCGCAATCAGGCCGAGAAAAAGGAATGGGAGCCCTGCTGTCGCCAGGTGTGCGATGTTGAATCGCTGCTCGAAACGCTGGACGCTGCGGTGCCCGCCAAGATAGGCCAACACCAGCAGCGCAACGAATCCCAGAATCGCCCGGGTAACAGAGCCCGGCGGTGGAGGGATGAGATCGCGCGAGCGGCCGAGCAATGCTTCTCTCTGGTCGAACAACGACGGGCGCAGTTCCCGGGTGCCGAAGGGACTCCATTGCAGAACCGGCGGCGGTGGCAGCAACACCGGCTCCGCCGGCGCGGGTTCGCCCAGGGTGAACTTTCTCGGCTGGTTCTGCTGTGCTTCGTCCCGCTGGGGTTGCGGACCTGTAGTCCGTCCGGCGAAAAGCGGCCCGCAGAGTAACAGGATGGCGAAAACCGGAACACCCCGGGAAAGCACGCGGATTCTTCGGATTGCCATCTTTTCCGAGTATCCCAGAACATCCCCCTGTTAATCTGAACAGTAGGCATGTCGCAACTGACCATTTCCTGGGAGCCCGAACGGCGCATCTTCAGCGTGTCCGAGCTGAGCGCCGCCATACGCGGGCTGTTCGAGGACCAGTTCAGCGACATATGGGTCTCCGGAGAGATCTCCGGCACGAAAACCGCCTCGAGCGGCCACTGCTATTTCAGCCTCAAAGACGATGGCGCACAGGTGCGTTGCGTGTGCTTCCGCGGCACCGTGCGCTATCTCAAGTTCAAACCGCAGGACGGGATCGCCGTACTGGCGCGGGGCCGGTTGGATGTCTATGAGTCTCGCGGTGAATATCAGTTGCTTGTCGAAGCGCTGGAGCCCCAGGGATATGGCGCGCTCCAACTTGCCTTCGAGCAGTTGAAAAAGAAACTCGCCGCGGAAGGCCTTTTCGACGCTGCACGCAAGAGAGCCCTTCCGAAATATCCCGCCCGGATCGGCATTGTGTCCTCTCCGGCGGGAGCCGTCATTCAGGACATTCTTCAGATCCTCAGCCGCCGGTTTCCCGGTATTCACATCCGGCTCTATCCCGCTCTCGTTCAAGGCGAGGGGGCGGCAGCGGCGGTTTCGCGCGGTATAGGGTATTTCAGCCGGAGCGGCTGGCCGCAGGTGGTGATTGTCGCGCGCGGCGGCGGCTCGCTCGAAGATCTTTGGACTTTCAACGAGGAAAGTGTCGCGCGAGCGATTGCCGCCTGCTCTGTGCCGGTCATTTCGGCGATCGGCCACGAGACGGACTTCACCATTGCGGATTTCGTCGCGGACGTGCGGGCTCCCACGCCTTCGGCCGCCGCCGAGATTGTGATCTGCACCCGGCAGGAACTGCTCGATGGCATCTCGGCTTGTGCCCGCAAAATGGAGCAGGCTCTCCGCTACCGGCTTGCCGCCGCCGGCCGCCGCCTGCACGAGCAGGGAGTGGATCGCGCCACCACCGTTTTGCATCGCAGAATCGGCCGCTTCTCCCAGCGAGTGGATGAACTTGAATACGCGCTGAGAGATCGTCTGCGAAGCGCTCTGTTGAGGAGGAGCACGGCGTTGAGCGGACTCGAACAGAGACTTCGTCGGATGGATCTCCGTTTGCGATTTGCCGCCGCGCACCGCCGCCTTGCCTTCGCCCACGCCGAAGCGATTCAGGCGATGCGTTTTCGGTTGACCGCCGCGCGAGGCCGCTTCGATCCCCTGAATGCCCAATTGGCTCAACTCAGCCCGCTACGCGTGCTCGACCGCGGATACGCCATTGTGCTGGACGAGCGCGGGGAAATCCTGAAGGATGCCGCACAGACTTCGCCGGGCGCACAACTCGAGATCCGGCTGTCGCGAGGGCGCGTCGGCGCGCGCGTGACGGAGCGGAAATAGCCCATCGGGCGCACAAACTCTGGCCTATAGTGAAGAAGGGTCCCAACCGATACCGGGATTGTGATGCTCCGAGATCTGCTTCTTTACCTCTCCACCCAGAAGCATCTTCGAAATTGGGTGGAGACGTCGCCGCTGGCGGGACGTCTCACGTCGCGGTTCATCGCGGGAAACACGCTTGAGGAAGCGCTGGCGGTTGCCACCAGGCTAAACGCCGAAGGGCTCCTGGTGACGCTCGACCATCTGGGAGAGAACGTTACTTCGGAAGTGGAGGCCAACGCCTCGCGGGATGCGTATCTCCAGGCTCTCGGCAGGATCGGGCAGTTGGGTTTGCGCGCCACCGTTTCGATCAAGCTGAGTCAGTTCGGCCTGGCCATTTCCGAGCAATTGTGCCGCGAAAATGTCGCCGTGGTGGTGGAGCAAGCCAGCCGGATGAGGACCTGGGTCGAAGTAGACATGGAAGCGAGCCGGTACGTCGACGCCACGCTCGCGCTGGTACGTGAAATGCACTCGCGGCACCAGGCCGTGCGCGCCGTGATACAGTCTTACCTGCGTCGAAGCGAGCACGATATCGAACAGCTTTGCCGTGACCGGATCCCGGTCAGGGTCTGCAAGGGAGCTTATAAAGAAGACGACTCGATCGCCTTCCCGGAAAAAGAACAGGTGGACGCCAACTATCTGCGGCTTTCAGAAATTCTGCTGGAGCGCGGCGTCTACCCGGGGATGGCCACTCACGATCCGAAAATGGTCCAGGGAGTTCTGGATTTTGCATCTAAACGGAGCATTTCTCCGGAGCAGTTCGAGTTCCAGATGCTATACGGCATTCGACGCGACTTGCAGCGGATGCTGATCCGGCGCGGCTTCCGTCTCCGGCTCTACGTTCCATACGGAAGCGCATGGTATCCCTATTTTATGCGGAGGCTGGCCGAGCGGCCGGCGAATATTCTGTTTCTGGCGAGGAATCTCTTTCGCTGGTAGGAACCTGTTAGCCTTTTTCGGAATCCAATATAGCGGCACATGAAATACTGGGGCTATCTTGTCGCGAAATCCACCGTAGCAGCAGTTCTTATCTACACTTTGTGGCGCATGTTATGGGTCGTGATGCCGGAGCCCGGCTATATGGTGTTTCAGCAGACCCGCCGCTTCGGCCAGGATCTCTGGTGGACGACGGCGATTCTGGTGCTGTGGCTCCTGTCGGCTGCGCTGATCTATCTCATCATTTGGGACCAGCGGCGGCGCTGCCGCACCTGTTTGCGCCGGCTCCGCATGCCGGTGGAAACCGGGTCGTGGAAGAATCTGCTGCTGATTGGTCCGCCGCGCACGGAATACATCTGCCCTTACGGGCACGGCACGTTATCCGTGCCCGAACTGCATATCACCGGAATGGAAAGTCCGGACTGGCAGCCGCACGAAGACATTTGGGCGGAATTGTACGGAACCGAGGAAACCAGGAAATGAGGCGTTTCGCTTCGTGGAGGATAGCCGCCGGGGCGGTTGTACTGGCGTGTCTGATCGGCTTTCTTGGGCTCCTGGTTCCCTCCTACCTGCGAAATCGGGAATTTCAGAATTTTCTCGACCGTACGGTGAACTCCGAATTGGCGCACCGGATGCCACCCGGTGCGCTGCAGGCGTCCGTGGCGGACGGCGCCGGACGTATCGGATTGCCGGTGGCGCCGGACCAGGTTCGCGTCCGTCAGACAGCGGATGACCTGCGCATCGAAGTGCGCTACGCCGTACGCGTTGAAATCCCGCTCTACACCGTTGACCTCCACTTCCGGCCGGCCGCGGTGAGCCGGCGCCAGTAACCGACACTCTACACGTGAGAGAATCGAAACAGGTAATTAAGTGGCTGTCAGATTTCAGATCCCCAGGAAGGCAGGGCTGGTCCGCCTGCTGCTGCATCCCGCTGGTAAGTTCGTAGCCGTCTCTCTCACCGTCGCTCTTATCGCTGGAATCGGGGCATTCACCTACTACTATGCGAAGTATTCGAGACTGATCGAACAGAAGCTCAGCGCCGGCCCGTTCCCGACTACGTCCATGCTGTTTGCGGCCCCGAAGATCGTTTCCGTCGGTGATGAAACGGTCGCATCGGACATCGTGGCGCTATTGCGGCGCAGCGGATATTCCGAATCGCGTACGAACCGCATGGGCTGGTACCGGCTTACCAGCGACGGCATCGAAGTTTATCCCGGCCCGGACTCTTATTTCCGCCAGGAACCCGGAGTGATCCGCTTTCAAAGCGGCACGATCGCAAGAATTATTTCGCTGGCCGACAATACGGAACGGACGCGCTATCAACTCGAACCCGAGTTGATCACGAATCTATTCGATCGCAAGCGCGAGAAGCGCCGTATTGTCGGGTTCAGTGATATTCCGAGGGTGCTCATCAACGCGGTGATCTCGATTGAGGACAAGCGATTCTTCCAACACCCTGGCTTCGATCCGTTCCGCGTCATCAAGTCCGCCTACGTGGACTTGAAAAAAGGTTACCTCGCTGAAGGCGCGTCCACACTGACCATGCAGGTCGCGCGCACGTTCTGGCTGAATCCGGATAAGAACTGGAGCCGCAAGCTGGCGGAGACGCTGATTGCCTTGCAGCTCGAACAAAAGCTCACGAAAGAACAGATCTTCGAATACTACGCCAACCAGGTGGACCTCGGACGGCGCGGCAGCTTCTCCATCCGCGGATTCGGAGAAGCCGCCCAGGCTTACTTCGGCAAGGACATACAGCAGTTGTCGCTTTCGGAAGCCGCAACGCTGGCCGGACTCGTCCAGAGGCCAAGCTACACGAATCCCTATCGCTGGCCGGAGAGAGCGCGCGCGCGGCGCAACGTAGTGCTCTCCCTGATGCGGGAAAACGGATACATCTCCGATGTGGAGTACGCCGTGGCGGCTGCCTCGCCCCTCGTCATCAAGAAGGGCGGTGTAGGCTCCGGCGATGCCGCCTATTTTGTGGACCTTGTGAATGACGAGTTGCAGGGCGATTTTGAAGGCCATGATTTCCAGGAGGACTCCTACCGCGTCTACACCACGCTTGACGTCGATTTGCAGGAGGCCGCTGCTGAAGCCGTACGCATCGGCATGCAGGATGTCGACGCGCAGTTGCAGAGCCGGCGGAAGAAGAACCCGAACTATCCGCAGGCCCAGGTCGCGTTGGTAGCCCTCGATACCCAGACGGGTGAGATCAAAGCTTTAATCGGCGGGCGCAACTACGGGATGAGTCAGCTCAACCGGGCGTTGGCGAAGCGTCAACCCGGTTCCGTGTTCAAGCCGTTCGTTTATACCGCCGCGCTTAGCATGGGGTTCGACGACGCCTCGCGGGCGGTGACATCGGCCACAACGCTGCTCGATGAGCCGACCACCTTCTGGTACAACGGGCAGGCTTACGAGCCCAGCAACTATAAACACCAGTTTTATGGGTTGGTGACCGTGCGGCAGGCCCTGGCCAAATCGCTGAATATCCCCACGGTAAAGCTGGCCGAAATGGCGGGCTACGAACGAATTGTCGAAGTCGCCCGCAATGCCGGCATGAACCTCGCCATCCAGCCCACGCCCGCGGTCGCGTTAGGCGCCTATGAAGTGACCCCCATCGAGATTGCCGGCGCGTACACGATCTTCGCCAACCAGGGGACCTACGTGAAGCCGTCCTGGATTAAATACATCCGCGATTCTTCAGGGCGTGCGATCTACGATTACAAGCCGAAGCGCCAACAGGCGATCGATCCACGCGTGTCGTATGTCATGGAGCAGATGTTGGAAGAGGTGCTCCGCACCGGCACCGGCGCAGGCGTTCGCGCCCGGGGCTTCTCTCTTCCCGCTGCCGGAAAAACCGGTACGTCACATGACGGCTGGTTCGCCGGATTCACCTCCAAGTTGATTTGTGCCGTGTGGGTGGGTTTCGACGACAATCGCGAGTTGAACCTGGAAGGCGCCCGCTCTGCCCTGCCCATTTGGACGGAGTTCATGAAGAGAGCGCACCAGTTGCGCGAATACCGGAACGCCAGACCGTTCCCCGCGCCGGAAGGCGTCATCCAGGTGGAGATCGATCCGACAACCGGACAGCTCGCGACGCCGCAATGCCCGACGGTCCGGACGGACTTCTTCATCGCCGGGACGCAGCCGGTTGAAGTCTGCCATTATCACGGCGGCACCAGCCAGATCGCCGGATGGGAGACACCGCCGCCTGCGACTCCCACGCCTGTTACATTGCCGCCCGCCGCGCCCGGCAACAGCAACATTGTCCGCACAAGCCGTGGAGCCCCGCCGCAGGTCACGACGAAAGCGGAGACGCCCACCGAAGAGCGGGAGCAACCGAAAAAACGGGGATTCTTCGGCCGGATCCGCGATATATTTAGGTAGGTACAGGAGGCCAATCATGGTTTCCCTTACTTTCGCAGTGTTTGCCGCCGGTTCCGCTTCCTTCCTTTTAGCCGGCCAGAGCGATGGATTGAAGCAACCCCCGGCCATTCCACCTTCGGCAGCCGCTTCCGGAGAGGCCCAGCCCCGTTCAGCCAATACGACTTCGGAGATGCGCGGCGACGCTCTCATGGACCGGAAAAACTACCAGGAGGCGATTGTCACCTATCAGGACGCCGTTCGCGACCAGGCGATCCTGATGAACAAGATCGGAATCGCCTACCACCAGTTGACGGACCTGGACACCGCCAAGCGCTATTACGAAAGAGCGCTTCAGATCAATCCGAACTATTCCGAGGCCATTAATAATCTCGGAACCGTTTACTACGCCAAGAAAGACTACGGTAAAGCGGAGCGCGAATACAAAAAAGCACTCAAACTGACTCCCGAATCCGCCTCTATTTACAGCAACCTTGGAACCGCCTACTTTGCTCGCAAACGATACGACGATGCGATGCAAGCGTACCAGAAGGCGCTATCGCTCGATCCGGAGGTTTTCGAGCACCGTAGCAGCGCCGGTGTGCTATTGCAGGAACGAAGCGTGGCAGAGCGCGCAAAATTCCACTTCTATATGGCTAAAACCTACGCCAAGGCGGGTGTGTTCGATCGCGCCCTGCTGTACATGAGGAGAGCGCTCGAAGAGGGATTCACCGAACGCGACCGCTTCCGCCAGGATCCCGAATTCGCACAGATGCAGGAGATGCCGGAATTTCAACAATTGCTTCTTCTGGAACCGCGTGTCCTGTAGTGTAGTGTCTCAGAATTGGCTTTACAGATGCCGAGGAACCGCTCGCTCACGCTCGCGGCTCAGTACTGACTTCCGAGCCGCGACCGTGAGGGAGCGGTCTGTCTCCCGAGGTGCGTTCCTGTTACTGTTCGCTGTGCTCCTCGCCGGCTGCTCCAGCAGTCCGGAAAAGAGTGGCGCGCAGCGAACTGCTATTCTTCCTTTTGAAAATCTGACCGGCGACAGGTCTCTGGAATGGATGGGCCGTGCCGCATCCGAGATCGTGATCGAGAGTCTCTCTGGTTCGCCGTCCATCACGGCTTTACGCGTATCCTCCGCAAACGAAGCTTATGCGGTACGAGCGGAGAGGCTTGTGGAAGGCTACTATGCCCTGGTGGATGGCAAGCTGCGGCTCACCGCTTCCGTTCGCGACATCGAACGCAACCGGACCATCGATAGTCCTTTCGCCGAGGGTGCGGTAGCAAGCGGCATTCTGCCGGTGGCGGCCGGTATGGCGCGAAACCTGGGTGGTGATACGAACCGGTTCGGCACCCGCAACAATATCGCGATCGAGAACTGGGCGAAAGGTCTGGCAGGCACGGCGGGAGAACAAACCTCGCGCCTGTTCGAAGCCGCCATTGCCGCTGACCCCGATTTCGGCGAAGCTTACGTTCACTTCGCAGAATTTCTACTTGGGCGCCCCGACGTCGCGGCGGCCCGGCGGATCATCGAGTCGGCGCGGAGCAGAAACCTCGGCGAGGTGGAGCGCACGCGGCTCGACGTCCTGTCGGCATCCATAGCCGGCGACGCGCGGGCGCAACTCGAGGCCGTGCAGCGGCTCGCCACCTTGACTCCGGGCGATGCCGTCCTCTATCGAACTCTCGGCAATTTGCAGCTTTCGGCCCATCGTTACGGCGACGCCTCCAAGGCCCTCGCACGGGCCGCGGAACTGGATCCGGCAGACCCGGATGCCTGGAACCTGCTGGGCTATGCCCGGGCTTACACGCTAGACCTGGAAGGGGCGAAGGCCGCGCTCGAACAAGCCGCGAAGACCACGCCCGCAGACGCCAACCCTCAGGATTCACTTGGAGATGTTCATTTCCTTCTGGGCCGGTTCCGGGAAGCGGAGAGCTACTATCTCGCGGCGCACGGGAAAATTCCTTCCTTCCTGGGAAGCGCCACGCTGCTGAAAGCGGCACACGCGCGATGGATGGCCGGAGACCTGCCGGGAGCTGACACGATTTTCCAGCAGTACACAGACGCGTTACGGCAGGCGAAGTCGCCTCTGGCCGAATTGCAAGCCGCGCGGTGGGAGTATCTAACAGGCCGCTTACAGCAAGGCGTGGAGCGCCTGGAAAAATTCGCCGCGACGGCGCAGGGCGATGTGCGCGCACTCGCATTTTCGCAACTCGCAGTCTGGAAGCTTGCGGGCGGGATTCGAACCGGCGCGGCGCAATCGGCTGCCGAAGCGGCGAAATCCGCGAGCAGCCCCGCGGCGCGCGTGACCGCCTATCTGGCTGCGGCGGTGATTCGCGGCGGGACGGCTGGTGGCGATCAATCGGCAAACCCCACGCTCCGCGATTATGCCTTGGCGTATAGTGCGCTGCTTGAAAAAAGATTCGCCGATGCTGTGCCGCCGCTCGAGCGCCTCTACGGCCAGTCGTCGTTCACGTCCGGAAGGCGCATCGAACTGGTGCTGGCATGGGCTTATATTGAGACGGGTGCATTGGATCGCGCAAAAAAGCTGCTTCAAACGTATCCGCTGCCCGTGATTCAGCCCGAAGAGATTTTTGCGTTTCTGGAGTATCCGCGCGTTCTGGAGTTACGGAAAAAGGTGGGATTAAAAAACCATGGGAGCTGAAGCCCACCCCACGTATGGGGCGGGCCTCAACCCGATGGAGAAAGCTAGAAGTAGAACTTCAGAGCCAGTTGGCCCTGACGTTCACCCTGTGCTCCAGTGATTTCACCGAAGGTCGCGCCTTGCACAGCGCGCGCCGGCGCTGAAAACTGCGGTGTGTTCGTGAGGTTGAAGAACTCCGCACGGAATTCGAAGCGGTAGCGTTCTCCAATCGGGAACTGTTTCTGGATCGAGACATCGTACTGCTTCAGACCCGGTCCCCGTTCGGTTCCGATACCGGTGCTGCCAAACGTGCCGGCGGCGGGAATCCGGTAAGCCGACGTGTCGAACCACCTGGTCCCGCGCCCTACGTCGCCGACCTTTCCGCCATCTCCGATGCGGTCCGCTCGGGCTCCACGGGAGTTGGTGTTGGAATTGTCAGGTCCCTGAATCGTTAGCGGGAATCCGCTGCGCAAGGTCAGGATACCGCCCAACTGCCAGTTGCCGAGAATGCCCATCAACACCGGGTGCATGTCCGTGCCGAATCGTTTGCCCTGCCCGAACGGCAGCTCATAAACATGCGTGAACGTGAGCATGTGACGTGCATCGAAATAGGTCGGTCCCCACTCCGCTTTGCGGTCATACAGGTTCTGCCAGTAGGCGGACTGATTGGCGGATTGGCCGCCCTCGCCGTAGTAGCCGATGGCGTCGCTCATGCCTTTGGAGAAGGTGTAGGAGGTCTGAAATTCCAGGCCGGAACCCATCCTCTTGCGGGCCATCATCTGAAGTGCGTGGTATTGCTGGTTGCCGTTGCTCTCGGTTCCGGAAATCTGGGCAATATTAGCCAGTTGCGGGTTGCCGCTGAGATAGGGGCTGGGCCGTGTCGTGCCATCCGGCATGAGCTGGCGCTGGAAATACGGCATCGGAACCACAAGGTGATGGCCTTTCTGGCCCACATAGCCGGCGGTTAAAACCAGTTGAGCAGGCAACTGACGTTCGAGGGTCAGGTTCCACTGTTGTGTATTGGCGGGCCGAACGAACGGATCCCATAGCCGGATATTCACCCGGCTGAAAGGATCGGCCTGCTGGAGGGCCGTCAAGCCCTGCGATGCATTCGATAGTGGAAGGTTCAGGTCGGAACGGTCATACCTGCCTTCAAACTCCGCATTGAACGGAGGGTTGAATGGCAGGCGGAGGTTCGTGCCCGTGCCTTCCATGAACGACGAAATGGTATAAGCGCCCCGCATGACGGTCTGCGGGAGGAAGGTCCAGGCAAATCCGACGCGAGGCTGGAAGTCCTTCTTGAACGGCTCATAGAGGGCACGGCTGTTCCCGTCCTGTCCGGCCAGCAACAGCCTGCCGGAGAACGGCTCGAAATTAGCCTGCCGGTCGTTCACCTCCACCAACGGCGTGTGGTATTCCCACCGGAGGCCGAGGTTCAGAGTCAGCGTGTCGCTGACGCGCCAGTCGTCCTGCGCATACAAACCATAGATGGTCTTGCGATGTCCCCAGGTGCCGGTGTTCAGGCCCCGGCCCAGTGTCTCAGGCAGACCCAGGAAGAAATCCGCATCGGCCCAGCCTATTCCGCTCGAATCGGCTCCCGTGAATCGCCCGGAGAAACGGATCAACCCGGTGCGGCCGTTGTTGCCGGCATAGAACGTATTCATCTGCTGGCGAAGAAGCTGGCCGCCGGTCTTGATCATGTGCCGGCCGCGGATAATTGTCAGGTTGTCCGCAAAGTGATAGGTCGTGTTCGCGAACAGTTGCTGCGTGCCGACATTCGCGTTCCCGATGCTGCTCGTGAAGCCATTGGGAAATTCGATGGAGAGCAGGCCGGGGCTGTTGACTCCGGCGATGCCGAACTGCTCGTTGAGATCCGGATATCCTTTGTTAGCTCCGCCGTTGTGCAGAGTGATCCGGTTCACGCCGGCGCGCGCCTCGTTTACCACCGTCGGGCTGAAGGTTCGCGTCCAGTTCAAGACGCCGGCTTTGAACGGAGACTCGTTGAACGAGTTGAAAGTCAGCGGGAACGTGTTAAAGCCGGGATTGTTCTGCATGCTTTGGGAGTAGCGGACCGACAGGTCGTCGTTGCTCGACAGCTTTGCATCCACCTTGATATCGCCCTGATCGAGGTTCAACTGGCTCGAGTTGGCGTTCGTTTGGTTGAGCCGCAAATCGGAATTCAAGGGAAGCGGATACAACGACTGGTCGCCGTAGAGAGCCCTCGCAACAGGGCTCATCATGCTCATCGGAATCTGGTTATTGGGGAACGGCCGCCGTCTTCCGTTTGCATCAAGGTCGAACGGGTTATACAACTGCCTGTTCTGTTCGGTCAGCAAACGAGAGAAATCACCCTGACGGAATCCGGCCGGTGCAACAGTAATAGTCTGGATCGTCGCGGGCGTGGGCTTGCGCATGCCCATATAGTCCGCGAAGAAGAACAGACGGTCCCTTCCGTCGAACAGCTTTGGGATCGTAAGCGGACCGCCCACGGTGCCGCCAAACGAGTTGTAGCGGAGATACGACCTGGGCAAGTTGTTCCAGTTTCGGGCCCAGTTGTTGGCATTCAATTTGTCATTCCGCCAGAAATGGAACAGCGATCCGTGCAGATCGTTGGTTCCGGATTTCATGAGGACGTTGATGATGCCGCCCTGGAAGTTCCCAAACTCGGCGGAGGCGTTGTTTGTAATCATACGCACCTCGGAAATCGCATCGAGGTTGGGTTGATAAGAGGTGAGGTTGTCGGAGACCTGGTTGTTGTCGATGCCATCCAGAAGAAAGTTGTTCGCTTCCTTCCGGTTGCCATTCACGTATGGGCGGCCTCCGCCGGTTGTTCGCTGATCGTTATTGAAAGCGGCCGGGTTCGTTGTGGTCACGCCCGGATTCAGTAGCGTCAAGATGATGTAATTCCTGCTGATCATCGGCGAGTTCGTCAGCCGGTTCGTGGTGATGACGCCGCCGACTTCGGTACGGTCCGTTTGCAGTAGCGGAGCTGAACCCGTCACTTCGATGGATTCCGTGACCGCTCCGATTTCCAGGGCTACATCCACACGGGCACGCTGGGTTGATTCGAGGACAATACCAGGGCGAACCGCGGCCTTGAATCCTTTTGCTTCAATCCGAAGTTCGTAATTTCCCGGCGGAACTCGGGGGAAGAAGTAAATTCCCTGTTCGTTCGTTGTCGTGTTCCAGGTGGTGCCCCTGTCTACATCCCTGGCTGTAATAGCGGCCTGGGCGACGGCTCCTCCTGTTGCGTCGGTGACGGCTCCCGTTATACCGGCGCTGACTTCCTGGCAAAAGCTCGGCGGGATAGCAAGACTGAGCGCCATCAGCACAACCAGGAATGTTGAAAATACTGAGACTTTCCTCATGTTTGAACTCCCTTTCAAACTGCGAGCGGTGAAATAACGGCGTGCGGTACTGTGGGTAGACCCCCTCTAGCCCTTGCCGTACTCGCATAGCTTAACTTGACCTGAAAGTCAATCTGACCGATGGTATGCTGAGATTTTGACGGGTGTCAATCCATCAACAAGTGAACTGTTGATGCTTCCAACAGCGCAACTGCTGGCTGTCAGGTTCATTTTCGCCGTCGTAAAAACTTGATCTCAACCACCAGCGATGTCATTATAATAACCTGAACACATGATGTCCAGCCATTCTTTTTGAGGCAAGGTACCATGCGAAGTCTTGATAAAGCTCTTCCCACTCCTCTTTACCACCAGTTGAAGACGATCCTATTGACTGCAATTGAAGTAGGGCAGTGGAAGCCGGAGGAGCGTTT
>DASTMK010000553.1:0-7264 GCA_035714225.1 Bryobacteraceae bacterium
ATCCGGATAGATCCATCAGAACGCTTTTGAGGCCGCTCTTCGCCGGCGAAGCCGCACCCGCACAGCCGCCCGCCGCTTATGCCAGCGCGAGATTGAGATTTTCGATCGCTTCGTCGATCTCGGCCGTGTTCTTGTAGCCGACAGTCACGGACTGCACGCCAGCCCGGCG
Organism: Bryobacteraceae bacterium; assembly: GCA_035714225.1. GTDB lineage: Bacteria > Acidobacteriota > Terriglobia > Bryobacterales > Bryobacteraceae > CAADGY01. The sequence continues at coordinate 170 of DASTMK010000553.1, forward strand.
AAACGCAAATCGCATCGCCTTCTGGCGATCTTCGCGGCTCGTGAATGCGCCTTCGCCGATCAACTTCATACCGATGACGCCGATGCCTTCTTTGCCGACCTTCGTGACATGCGACAACACTTCCGTAACGTCACCGGGGCCGCTCGTGTTGTAGTCTTCGGCATCCATCTTCGTGCCGTCGTGATTCGTGCGGAACAGCGCAACCTGTAGCCACTGATTGCCGGGAAACCGGCGCAACGCGGGCAGGCCATGAACCGATGCGCCATGGGCTATTACCGCCTTTCTCACCTCGGCTTCCTGGAGACCATCCTGCCAGCGAACCGTGTCCTGAGGCCATGTCGCCGTGTGCTGCCAATGAAGCAGCGCGATGTCGAAGTACTCTGTGTTGGACAGTTTGCGAAGTTCGTCGATCTTCGCCTGTGGATCTGTGCCCTGGCGCGTGGTCACCTTCGTCATCAGCCGGTACGTGTCGCGCGGAATGCCTTTCAAGGCGATGCCCAGCATCTGATGCATCTCCCTGTAGGATTCGGCTGTCTCGAAGAACCGAATGCCGCGATCGTAGGCATGGCGGACCAGCCGCGTAAACTCCTCCTGGCCCAACTGGCGCTGCACACGTCCGCCATTACTGCCGGTTCCGAACGCAAGCCGGGTTACACTCACCCCGGACTTGCCGAGAGTTACCCACTCCGTAGCTGCGTCCTTCGCCGCCGTGAGCGGAAACCTCGCCGTCATTCCCAGGGCACCGGCAGAAAGCCCGGCTCGTAGAAAATCCCGTCGTGAAAAAGCAGGCATCGTCCCTCCTTCCCTCCAATGGCCAAATCTTAGCATGAAAGCCTTGGCCTGGCTGAACGAATACAACCGGCGCCGCAGCCTCTACCAGATTCCGAGAAGGCGCCACCATCCGAACCCGATCGTCCCCCAGATCGCGATATTCACAGCCGCCACAACGAAGCCCACTTGCCACCATTTGCTGAGCGGCACATAGTCGTGAGCAAAGAACATGGGGCTCGGCGTGGTGCCGTAGTTGGTTAGCCCGGCGGAGAGGTTCGTGAAACAGGCGAAGGCGAACACGACCAGACCCACGGGCGCACCCTGTGCCACCAGCACTGCCAGAAACGGCGGGTACATCGCAAGAATATGCGCTGTAATGCTGGCAAAAGCATAGTGTGCATAGAAATAGATCAGGAGCGCGCTGACGAATAACACCAACCATGTATAGCCGCTGAAAAAGTTCCCGACGGCTTTCGCAAACTCCGCCGTCACTCCGGCGTCGTTCAAGGCCTTTCCCAGCCGCAGCAAACCCCCGTACCAGATGAAGATGTCCCAGGCGGACCGCTCGCTCTTTACGTCCTCCCAACTGAGAATACCGGTCAGCAGCAGGGCCGCCGCTCCGAACAGCGCGGTCACCGTGATGTCGATGTTGTGCCAACCCGACGTCACCCACAGGCCGCACACCGATATGAAAATGACGAACAGGATCTTCTCCCGCCCGCTCATCGGCCCCATCCGGCGGAGCTCGCCCGCGGCGAATGCCGCCGCCTCCGGAGTTTTTCGGATGGACGGCGGATTGATCTTCATGACCACCAGAGGCACGATGAGCAGCGAGCACAATCCCGGAACAAGACCGGCCAGGAACCAACTGGACCACGTCACGTTGTAACCGAAATCGGCGGCGATCCGGGCCGCCAGCGGATTACTGGCCTGGCCCGTGAAAAACATGGCGGCCGTCACACAGATGCTCTGGTACACCGCGGTCATCAGGAACGAGCCCAGCAGCCCCGCTGTCGCGCCGGGGTGCGATCCGTATAGCTCCGAGATGGAGCGGACGATAGGCAGAATCACGCCGCCGGAGCGGGCGCCGTTCGATGGAATGATGGTGGCAAGCACCATGTCCGACGCCGCCAGTGCGTACGATACCCCAAGCGAGGTTTTCCCAACCGTGCGGACGAACAGCAATGCTATGCGCTTCGCCAATCCCGTGTTCAGCAAGGCACGCGAGATGAAGAACGCCGCCATCACCAGCCATACGGTGGGATCGGAGTACCCGGCAAGAGACTGCTGGATTGTGAGACCGCCCCACACGGAGGCGATCGTTACGGCGATGAGAACGAGCGCTCCACCAGGAATGGGCTGAAGCACCAGCCCCGCCACCGTCGCAATGAAAATGCCCAGGAGACGCCAGGCTTCAGGAGTGAGAGAAGCCGGCCGTGGCAGCACCAGCACAATGAACGCATAAATGGCAACAAGTGTGAGCAGCCCGGTCAGGCTGCGCCGTGGGAGACCTGCCGCCGCTACACGGCCGGAGTGGATCTCGGAAGGTTGGGGCATTGATGAGGTAAGGACAATTCTAACAGCCTACGAACGATTATTCGCCGGATGCGAAGCCTTACCTCATCGGGAAAATCAAGGGCCGAAAATCTCCAGGATTGCTTTTGCCGCGTCGCGGGCCTCCAGGTGAATCAGGCCGGCATTGGCTCCGGCCGGTCCGACAACGGCCAGCACCGCCCTGGTTCCAGCCGAGTAGACAAAGATGTGGCCCTCACTTCCCGCAACCGACACCTCCATCAGCGAGCCGGCATTCAGGCTCTCGCTGATCCGGCGGCCCAGACTCGAAGCCGCCGCCGACATAGCAGCCAGGCGCTGCGGGTCGGCGCCGTTCACGAACGAATGCGCGATCGGTAAGCCTTCCGTAGATGCCACCAGTACGCCGCGCACCTCGGGCACCGCTGCGCGCAACACTTCCAACTCTCTTTGTATCTGCTCCTGCTTCGACATCACGGTCTCCATTTTCGCCAGTGCAGCAGCTTGCAGCCGCTATAAGGAAGATCCGCTGTAAGGACTCTGCTTCCCGTAGGGGATTTAACCGGGATCGGCGATTGGTAGACCTTAAGACAGCCATAAAAGCTCACTACCGCATGGAATTCGCAATCCGGACCCCACACAATAAAAAGTGGGGATATGAGCACCTGCCTTCAGTGCGGGCGACCGATGCCGCTGCTGCACCGGTTGCTGGGCAAACAACAGTTCTGTTCCACAGCCCATCGCAAGCTTTTTCAGGAGGAATACAACCAATCGGCGTTGTTGCGTTTGCAGGCTGTCGGGGAAGCTATGACGCGCGCATCCACCCCGGCGCCCCCGCCTCCCGCGCCTGCGAGAGAGGCCGATCCCCCGCAATGCGGTTTCGTGTGCCTGTCCCCGGAGGCTGAGTGTAGCGAGCCGGTAGAGACGCTTCCGGACTTGTTGCCGGAAGTAAGCATTCCGGCGCCTGTCATTCTTCCTCCTGCGCTCGCACGGCTCGCACCGCCAGCGCAGTCCACGGAAAGCGCCAGCCTGACCGGCTCTTTCGAGGAGCCCTGGATGGAGTTCGTCGACCAGAGCCTGATCGATGCGGTCGTCAGGAGCGGTGGTGCCGTTTCAGAGCCTGAGTCTGTCCCGGCTACTGCTTCCCCCGGAAACGGAAGGTGAGCCCCACCATTACCGAGATAGGGTAGCCGGGCGTGCCGTGAATCCTTTCCATGGGTAGCGCGTCTTTCAACCTCGATTCGAAATAGTTCTGCGTCTCGAAGTAGGCTCTGTCGGTGAGATTGTCGATGGCTATGTTGAATTCGACACCCCGGCGGATGCGGCGCGACGCGCTGAAATCCAACACAGTATGGCCAGCGGCACTGATGGTGGGGTCCAACGGATCGAGCCGGTAGTGGTTAATCGCGCGCAGGCGGAGCGATCCGCTCCATCCATGCCACCCCGCCACCGTTAACGCCCCGTTTGCGACAAAATGCGGAGCACGCTCGATGTACTCCCGCGGATCGGTCCCCCGGTAGTAAGAGTTGAGGACTTTCGTGAGGCCGCCTTCGAGTGCCAGCTTTCGCGTGATCCCGATGGATGCCTTCGCCTCGAAGCCATATGCCCGGCTGGGCCCGGCAAATTCGAGCGAGCCATCATCGGGTATGTAGACGAGTTCGTTCGACCGGTCGATCCAGAACAGGTCGGTGGTAAACGCGTACCGGCCGAACTGGTGAGAGGTTCCCACCTGATAGAAATCGGTTGTGGCGAGCAGATCTCCACGCGGAGCCTCCACAATGCCCCGCGCATCCAGCGACGAGATTCCACGGCCGTAATTGAAATACAGGGTTGCCGGCACTCTGCGGCTGGGGGTAAACGCGATATTCGCCTTCGGCTGTAGATTTCCCTGCTGCCGCGTCATGCTCCCGGCCGGGTCGACTTTGTCGTTCAGGTCGAAAGAAAACAGATCGTAGCGCAGTCCGCCGCCTACCTGAAGGCGGTTGTTCAGCAGGCTGAATACCTCCTGCACATAGCCGGCGCCGTTGGTAACGGCCGCATGCGCGCGCAGGGTGATTCCCAGAGGTGTGCGGTTGATGCGCGGGTACATCCCGACGTTGATCTGGTTGGCGTGGAAGTTGCCGCCGGCTGTGAGCATACCGGAGGCGCCGGCCCAGGTGTGCGGCTGTGTGTATTGCAGATTGGCACCTTCCTGCAACCGCGAGTCGTGCTGCTGGATGCCGTCGCCGTTTACCGGATCGTTGAGGAAGAAAGTGAAGTTCGAATAGAGATCGAACAGAGACCGGCTCATGAAGCCGTCGAGTTTCCAAACCCCGCCCCCGGCCGTGTCTGCCCGGTAATAGAGTCCCACCGTGCCTGTGCACACACGTCCTCCGTCGCCAGGGTCGAGGGAGGCAAAGCGGTCCAGCCGTCCCCCATAGACGAGGTCCAGCGGCAATTGTCCCGACGAATAGAAATCGTTGCGGCCGCCATTCCACTTCAATCCCACAGATCGCCGTTCAGAAAGCCGCCGCGTATAGTTGCCGGTCACATTGTCGCGCCGGTAACCCAGGGGTTTGAGAAAAGGACCGTCCGTACGGGAGCCCTCATACGCGATGAACGATTCGGCATCCCGCAGTTCCGGACTGAAGGCCAGGAAGCCGCGCTGCGTGTTGAAGGAGCCTCCCTGCACCCGTGCCGTCCAAACGTCGGGCAGCGATTCCCGGAAGCGGATGTGCACTACGCCCAGGCCGCTGAAGTCGCCGTACTCGGCGCTGAACGGCCCGTTTATGATGCTGACTTCCTCTACGAGTTCCGGACTTACGGACTTGAGCGAGCCCAGGTACCCCTGGCCGTGGCCCTGCGTTCCCTGGTTCTGCTGCACGTTGTCTATCAGGACCTTCAGACCGCCGTTGACGCCTCCATGATCGAGATTGAAGCCAAACCGGCGAACCTCGATCGACTTGCCCCCACCTTCGTGCTGGCCCGCGTCGATGCCCGCCGCAAGCAGGTGAAATAGCTGGTCGTCGCGAGAAAAAAGAGTCTGCCGGAACACCTCTTCGTTCCGCCGTTCCAGGGAAGGTTGGACGGGCGACGCCGTGATGACGATGCTCTGATACAGTACCGGGAGGTCGGGCTTCGGCCCAGCCGCCTTTTCCTTAGACGGCGACTGAGCCTGGCACAGCACCGCGAGAAGCATGAGCGAAACCGAACAGCGTAGCATCATTTTTTTTTACGTAATACTACCATAAATACGCTGGAGTCTCTTCAAATGGATCTATAAAAAAAGCCTATTGACAATTTTTTTACAAACTGGAATAATTTGGGACTGCGGCATCCATGTCCGTCACTTTCACGACCCGCGGAGCGCTTCAGAAATCAGTCCTACGGCAGGCAAATGAGCGGCTCATCCTCAATGCCGTCCGGAATAACCCCACCATCTCGAGGTCCGATCTTTCGCGCATCACCGGACTTTCCCCCAGTTCCATCAGCTTCATCGTGAACCGACTGGTTCGCAAAGGGGTACTTTCCGAAGAAAAGCTCGAGAAGTACTCGCACGTGGGCCGGCGGCCCACGGCGTTGCGCCTGGCTACGGATTCGATGCTCGCCATCGCTCTGGAAATCAGAACCGGCGGTACCAGGCTGGCGCTGGCGGATCTCAACGGCCGCTTTCTGCGGCAGAAACTGATCCCCTGGAATTCCAATCCCCAGGTGTTGGCGCAGCGGGCCCATACGGCCATACGGAGCATGATCGACCAGGCAGGCTCAAGCCGTGTGCTCGGGGTTGGCGTTGGAGTTCCCGGTTCGGTCGAGCGGTTCAGCGGACGGGTGATTGCGGCCGAAAATCTGAACTGGTTCAACGTGGATTTCGGAACGCCGCTGCGGGGCCGGCTGCAACTCCCGTTTTACTTTGAGAACAACGCCCGTCTCTCTGCGCTCGCGGAAAAGTGGTTCGCTGAGCCTGGCCGCAAACCGCTGCAGGACTTTATTTTCGTTGCGACCGCCGGCGGTCTTGGAACGGGAGTATTCACTGGAGGCCACTTGCTCGAAGGCGCCACGGCGGTCGGAGGAGAATGCGGGCATATCATTCTGCACCCGGACGGTCTCCGATGCACTTGCGGGAACCGCGGCTGCTGGGAACAGTATGCTTCCGACAAAGCGCTGTGCCGCCTGTATGCCGGATATGCCGGGCTACCGGATTCAACGCGCTGTGATGCCGCCGGGATACTGGATCTCGCGCGGCAAGGCAATGAGGCGGCCACATGTGCCTTGGGCGAGGTCGCCGATTCTCTGGCTCTCGGATTTGCAAACCTGCTGATGGTTTTCAATCCGGAGGCCATCATAGTAGGCGACTTTGCCGCGGATGCCTGGGACTTGATCGAAGCGCGGATCTGGACTGTTCTGAGAAGCCGCGCTCCACGATATGCGCTGGCGCCAGTCCGGATCGTCCCAGCCACTCATGCCTCCGATTCGGCCCTGCTGGGAGGCGCATCCGTGGTGTTCTCCCATTTTTTTACACGCTTCGACAACGGTGGCGATTCTGTTCGCCCCGGCGAGGTCCTCCTGATGCAGGGCGCCCGCTGATCCGGTTTGGGCTCTTATGCTCCCGTTATTTACATCAGACCCCTTGACGCCGGCATTTTTAATATTTACAGTATTCAAAATAATTGAACTGGATGGGAGACGAACCCCTGTTACCCCGAACGGAGGAACGAAACGTCAACAGCGGCCAACGGAGGTTAGGTAATGAAGTATCTGGGTAACTTTCGAAAAGTCTGCCTCGCTCCGGCGCTCGCAATGTGCTTTGCGGCGCTT
>DASTMK010000554.1:0-16169 GCA_035714225.1 Bryobacteraceae bacterium
TGACCGATCCGGAACCGGAGAAGACAGCCGATGGCTGAGGAGCGTCTCCAGAAGATCATTTCGCGTGCCGGCATCGCCAGCCGCCGCAAAGCCGAGGAGTTGATCTCCGCCGGAAAGGTGACGGTGAACGGCGCCACCATCACGGAATTGGGCAGCAAGGCGGATGCGGAGCACGACAGCATCAAGGTGAACGGCCGCCTGTTACGTCCGCCGTCGCGCCTGCTCTACCTGGCGCTGTATAAACCCGATAGTTGCGTGACCACGGTCAGCGATCCGCAAGGGCGGCGCACGGTCATGGACCTGCTTCGCGGCGTGAAGGAGCGTGTGTACCCGGTAGGCCGCCTCGATTATCACAGCGAGGGCCTGCTGCTGTTGACCAACGATGGCGACTTTGCCAACGGCATCACATCGGCGAAAAGCCAGGTGCCGAAAACCTACGTCGTGAAGGTGAACGGGCAACTCTCCCTCGCGCAGGAAGAGCAGTTTCGTACCGGCATTCCACTCGGTGGCAAGCGCACGGCGCCTGCCGGATTGAAACTCATTCGGCCCGGACAGAATCCATGGTATGAAGTCCGGCTGATCGAGGGAAGGCAAAATCAGATTCGCGAGATGTTCAAGCACCTGGGTTTCCTGGTCGAGAAACTGAGGCGCGTCCGCATTGGGTTTCTGGAGCTTGGGTCGCTCCAGCCGGGTGAATTTCGCATGCTGACTCCGGCGGAGGTCGCTCGCTTCCAAAAACTTCTGGGTATCAAAGATGAGAATTCCGCACATGCAAGAAACGGGAATAGTCGCCGGCATCCTGGAAAATAGCCGCACAATCGCCGTGGTGGGCCTGTCGAATAACCGCTACCGCCCCGCTTACGGTGTATCCGAGTACATGCAGAGGGCCGGATACCGGATTGTGCCGGTGAATCCTAACGAAATGGAAGTGCTCGGCGAAAAAGCCTATCCATCGCTGGATGATGTCCCTGAACCGGTGGATATCGTGAATGTATTCCGGCGCTCCGAATACGTGCCCGATATCGTGGAAGCCGCCATCCGGAAGAAAGCCAAAGCGGTTTGGATGCAGGAAGGCGTCTCTCACCAGGCGGCCGCGGAGCGGGCCGGCGCTGCCGGTCTTGCCGTGGTGATGGACCGCTGCATTCTCAAGGAACACCGTCGGATATCTCGCGACAACACTTCCGCAGTGTAAAAAAGAGCTTGTTGAAAGCGCATCGCAGCCACCGCTCCCTCACGGTCACGGCTCCATAACGTAGTGATTCTACTGAGCCGCGCGCGCCAGCAAGCGGTTTTCCGGCGGAGTCGCAGAATGGAAACCCAGTTGCACGTACCAGGGTTGCATGAAAGACTTGGGCCATTCGCCCGTTTCGCCGCCGCGGCGCGTCGAGTTCGTCACAACTCGGGACGCCCGCCTCCTGGTGCTCGGTCTGCTCGGCTTGTTCGTTCTCCTCACTGGCATCTTCGGGTTTGTTTCCTCGAAATATTCAACGCTCGTCGATCGGCGTCTTTTGTCCGGCCCTTTTTCGGATACCTACAACATCTACGCGGAGGCCGGCTACGACGGCAAGCCGCGTCTCGTCACGAATGTGGCCGAACAAGGCCGCGAAAAACGCCGCCTGGTGTCCTTCCAGGAAATTCCCGCTGTGTTGGTGCAGGCAGTGACCTCCGCCGAGGACAAGCGGTTCTTTGAGCATCCCGGATTCGATCTCGCGCGCATTGCCAAGGCCGCGTGGGTCGATTTGAAAGCGGGCAGAAAGCGGCAGGGTGCCTCCACCCTCACCATGCAGCTTGCGCGCAGCCTCTGGCTGGACACCGATAAGAAGTGGAGGCGCAAGCTGTCCGAGTTGATGATCACCCTGATGTTGGAGGACAAACTTACCAAGCAGCAGATATTCGAATACTATGCAAACCAGATTTATCTCGGCAGGCGGGGCACATACAGCATCCACGGCTTCGGCGAGGCGGCCTACGCGTTCTTCGGAAAGGATCTCAAAGACGTGAATCTGCCGGAGGCCGCGCTGCTCGCCGGTGTTGCGCAGCGCCCCGGCTACTCCGATCCGCGGCGGTATGCGGAACGCGCCCGCCTTCGGCGAAACGTTGTGCTGTCGCTCATGAAGGAGAACGGCCACATCGGCGAAGAGCAATACCGGCGAGCCGCCGCTGCTCCTGTAGAGATTGCGAATGCGCCCGCACAGGCGCAGGAAGCGCCGTATTTCCTCGATCAGGTCAACAACGAACTGAGTGAGCGCTTCGCCTCGGAGGACACCGGCCAGTTGAATATCTACACGACGCTGGACATGCGCCTGCAACGCGCGGCCACAGAGGCGGTAGACGCCGGGATGAAGCATGTCGATAAGGAGTTGAAGAGGCAAAAGATCGATGGCGTGGCCCAGGTTGCGTTGATCGCGCTGGATCCGCACACCGGGGAAGTGAAAGCGATTGTAGGCGGGCGCGACTACTCCCAATCACAACTCAACCGTGCCCTCGCTCGCAGGCAGCCGGGTTCTGTCTTCAAACCTTTTGTGTATGCGGCGGCGCTCAGTACCACCAGCCGTGGGAGCGGCGAAATCTTTACGCCCGCCACCGCGTTGGTGGATGAGCCGACTACGTTCAACTTCGGTCGCACCGCCTACGAGCCTGGCAACTACGGAGGAAATTTCAACGGTACGGTCACGCTTCGCTCTGCGCTGGTTCGTTCTTTGAACGTCCCGACGGTCAAGCTGGCCGAGATGGTGGGGTACAAAAATGTCGTCGCGCTGGCGCGGAATGCGGGGTTGAACGATGAAATTCGGGCGACTCCATCGATGGCGCTCGGCTCCTACGATGCCACGCCGCTCGAAATCGCCGGCGCTTACACCGTGTTTGCCAACAGCGGCACCTTCGTGCGCCCCACTCTGATCCGGGAGGCGCGGACACCCGCCGGTAAGGTTCTTTATTCGCATTCGCCGAAGCGCAGCCCGGTTCTGAATCCGCAGATCAATTACCTGATGGTCACGATGCTGGGCGATGTCATGAATTGGGGCACCGGATCGAGGGTGGGGGCACTGGGTTTCACGCAGCCGTCCTACGGCAAGACAGGCACTTCACACGACGGCTGGTTCGCGGGGTTTACCAACAGTCTGCTCTGCGTTGTGTGGGTGGGCTTCGACGACTACCGCGAGTTGAAGCTCGAAGGATCGCGGTCGGCGCTGCCCGTCTGGGTGGAGTTCATGAAACGCGCGTCCAAAATTGCCGGTCCCGCGAGAAGCATCGAGGCTCCGGCCGGTTTGACGAGCGAAATTGTGTGTGCGGACTCCGGCAAACTCCCCGGGCCGTTCTGCCCTAAAGTACGCGAGGAGATTTTCCTTCCCGGTACGGAGCCGGTCGACTATTGCGACCTGGATGCCGGACCTCAATGGCCCGGGGCGGAGGGCGCCGGGACTCACTCCATCGCTTCCGGCCCTCCATCCGCCGCAACCGCGCTCCCCGCTTCCTACGAGCGGTAACGCTTAACACTTTCCGTTCAGGAACTGTTTGATGGACCGGATAGCCTGCCGGCTGCGATGATGGTTTTCAATCAGGGCGAACCGCACGAAGCCTTCACCAAGCGGGCCGAAGCCGATACCGGGCGATACGGCAACCAGGGCTTTCTCCAGCAACTGCTTTGAAAACTCCAGTGAGCCCAGGTGCCGGAATTTTTCCGGAATCGGTGCCCAGACAAACATGGAGCCGCGCGGAGGCGACACGGGCCAGCCGGCGCGGCACAGCCCCTCTATCAAAAGGTCGCGCCGGTTCTGGTACAACGTACGGATCTGATGGGTATCCTCTTCGCATTCCCGCAGGGCGATGATGGCAGCGATCTGGATGGGTTGGAAAATCCCGTAGTCCAGGTAGCTCTTGATGCGGGCCAGCGCGGCGATCATTCTCCGGTTGCCGAGACAGAAACCAACCCGCCAACCTGCCATGTTGTAGCTCTTGGAAAGCGAAAAGATCTCGACCGCGTGTTCTTTCGCCCCTTCCACCTGAAGGATGCTGGGTGGTTGATAGCCGTCAAAACCAAGATCCGCGTAGGCGAAATCGTGGACGACCATTGTCCCGTGATGAGCTGCAAGCCGGATGATTTCGCGGTGAAAATCGAGGTCGACACACTGCGTCGTCGGGTTGTGCGGGAAGGAGATCAGAATCAGTTTCGGTTTTTTTGACAGGCTCGAGTAAAGCTGCTCCAGGCCGTTCAGGAATGCTCCCGGATTCGGCATCGGGACCATGCAGGGCATGCCATCGGCCATGGCTACGCCATACTGGTGAATCGGATATGCCGGATTCGGCGACACGACCGGATCGCCCGGCCCGATCACGGCGAACAGAAGATGCGCCAGGGCATCTTTAGCGCCGATGGTTGCAATCGCCTCGACGTCGGGATCCAGATCCACCCCATAATTCCTCTTGTACCGCTTTACAATCTCCTGCCTCAGCTTGGGAATGCCCTTCGAAAGCGAGTAGCGGTGGTTGCGCGAATTCCGTGCGGCTTCAACCAGCTTGTTGACGACGGCGCGCGGTGTAGGCCCATCGGGGTTGCCCATACCGAAATCCACCACGTCTTTCTGCTCGGAGCGCAGACGCGCTTTCATCTCGTTTACAACGGCGAACACATAGGGGGGCAGTTTCTCAATTCTGTAAAATTCCCCTGGGTCCGAAAAAGACATAGCTACTATTGTAAATGGAGACTATACAACGTGAGCGTACTCAGCCCCGGAGCCCTCTTGAACGCGGCGATCTTCGCCATAGTGGGACTCGTTCTGTTTGCGGTGGTCCTGTCCATGATCGAGAAGTTCACGCCCAAACTCATCTGGACCGAGGTCATCGAAAAGCAGAACCTGGCGGCGGCGGTGCTGGCAGGCGCCATCGCGATCGCGCTGGCTCTCATTGTTTCCTCCGCCGTGCATTAACCAAAAATCGCTTCGAAGGCATCATCGATGAACGGGTACTGGAACCGGAATCCCGCGGCCACCGCCGCGTGCGGCAGCACTCGCTGGCTGGAAGTCAGGACTTCGGCCATCTCGCCGTACAACAGTTTCAGTGCTAAGACCGGCACCGGCAGGAACGCGGGCCGGTGCAGAGCCTTTGCCAGTGCGCGGGTGAAATCGATGTTCCGGACCGGATTCGGCGTGGTGCCATTTACGGGACCGGAAAGCCGCGGCTCTTCCACTGCAAACCGGATCAGCTCCACCAGGTCATCGGCGTGGATCCACGACATCCACTGTTGCCCATCGCCAAGTTTGCCTCCCACACCGAGGCGGAAGGGTGTGAGCATCTGCCGGAGCGCACCGCCTTCGCGCCCCAGCACGATGCCGTTACGGATCGTCACCACCCGGATACCCGCCGCGCGCGCCTGTTCGGCCGCCCGCTCCCACTCCGCGCAGATATCCGCGAGAAAGCCGGTTCCCGGCGGCGAGGCTTCTGTCAGCAGATCGTCCCCGCGCGAACCGTAATAGCCGATGGCGGAAGCCGACACGAGCGTTCGTACCTGTTTCCCGGTCACCTCGATCCGGCTCACCAGGTTGCGGGTACCCTCGCTGCGGCTTTCGCGAATCCGCCGTTTCACCTCCGGGGTCCATCGCTGTGCGATCGGCTCCCCGGCGAGATGCACAACGGCTTCGGCTTTTTCGAAGGCTTCTGCGGGACGTGTCCCGTCCGTCACGTCCCAAGCGGAGAACGCGACCCGCTTTGCCTGTCCTTTTGGGGGTTTTCTCGCCAGGCCGTGAACCGAGTGGCCCAGGGTGGTGAGGCGCTCCAGCAGGCGGGTCCCGAGAAAGCCGCTCGCGCCCGTCACGGTAATGTTCATAGGGCCGTCCCGCTACAATAAAGCTATACCATGCGAGCCTGGAACCGGGCGAAACTGCTCTGGGGGTACCTGCGACGAAAATCGGAGCTTGGTGGATTGCCGGTGGAATTCATCGTCGAAACCACCGCGAAGTGCAATCTATACTGTCCGATGTGTCCCCGCGAGACCCACAAGCAACCCAAGGCGGACATGGCGGACGAGATCTTTGAGAGGCTGGTTCACGAGTCGGGCAAAACTAGCGAACACATGATGCTGATCGGACTCGGGGAGCCTTTCATGGATCGCCGGATCTTCGATCGTATCGAGTACTGCGAACGGCATGGGATCTCGACGCTGCTTTCCACCAACGGCACCTTCCTCGACGAGAAAACATCGGAGCGCCTTCTCGGCAGCACTCTCGAGCACATCACTCTGAGTTTCGACGGAGCCACCAAAGAGTCGTACGAATACTATCGCAAGGGGGCAAAGTTCGAAAAAGTGCGCGACAACTTCGTGCGCTTTGCCCGCATGAAGCACGAACGCAAGTCGAAAATGCAGATCGTCGTGCAGATGGTGCGCATGGAGCGCAACTGGGACGAAGTGGAAGAGTTCACCCGTTTCTGGCGCGCTGTCCCGGGTGTCGACCAGGTACGCATCAAAGCGGACGAAACGAATGTGTTAGACCCCGCTTCCTCCCACGCGGCCGAGGATTGGAAGTATCCCTGCCACTATCTTTGGCGCGGGCCCCTGTATGTCAAGCAGAATGGCGACGTCTACCCGTGCTGCCAGAGCTATATGCTGGATGGCGCTCCGGTGGGAAATATCGAAACGGAATCGCTCGGAAGCATTTGGAATTCCGGCGAAATGCAGCGGATGAGACGGCTCCACGTCGAAGGGCGTGCCGGGAAGATCGACATCTGTTCGCGATGCTGCACGACGATTCCGCACCCGGCGCTGGTGGCGGGCAGCCTGCTGCTCCACGGCCGCACCGTTCGCAGGCTGTTGCCGCTCGTCGAGCGGCTGGCGTATTTTTCGAAGATGCCGGCGCGGCTGTTACGGCCGCCGAAGCCTCCTAATCGCCGGCCGGAACTGGTGCAGATATCCGGGCCGCCGGGGAAGGGCTCGCCAGCGGATTCCTGAGATTGTGCTCCGCGTAATAGCCCGGCCTCACCCGCTCCACGATCTGGGCCACGGGTCTTTCCAGCACTTCGAAGAACGGCCGCGGGTATAAGCCGATCCAGAACGCCCACACCAGCAGCGGCGCGAAGATCGCCATTTCGCGAAGCGACAGGTCCTTCAGCCTCGCGTTCTTCTCGGAAACTTCCCCGAGCACCGTTCGCTGGTACAGCCAGATCAGGTACGCGGCGCCGAGCAGAATTCCCACCACGCACCAGAACGCCCAGTTGAACGACATCTGAAAGACCCCTTGCAGGATCGTGATCTCGCCGATAAACCCGTTCAGCGGCGGCATTCCCATGGAGCTGAGCGCGGTGATGAGGAACACGATCGCGAACACGGGCATGATGCGCAAAAGCCCGCCATATTCTGAAATCTCGCGCGTGTGCCGGCGTTCGTAAACCACCCCCACGATCAGGAACAACATACCGGTGGAGATGCCGTGGTTGATCTGTTGGAGAATCGATCCGGCAATCCCCGCCGGGTTCAAGGCGAAGATTCCGAGCGTGCAAAAGCCAAGATGGCTGACGGAAGAATAGGCCACCAGCTTTTTCCAGTCCTTCTGCATCAGGCTCACCAGCGCCCCGTACACAATGGCGATAATCGACAGCACCGCCATGATGTTCACGATGGTCGGATTCTTGGCCGCGTCCGGAAGCAGCGGAAGCGAAAACCGCAGGAATCCGTAAGTGCCCATCTTCAGTAGAACGCTGGCAAGAATCACCGAGCCCGCCGTCGGCGCCTCCACGTGGGCGTCGGGAAGCCACGTGTGGAACGGCCACATCGGCACTTTCACGGCGAAGCCCAGGAAGAACGCCCAGAACACCCACCACTGCACCGTCCCGGAAAGGTCGGTTTGCAGAAGGTCCGCGATGTTGAACGTCAGCACCTGAAACTGCGAGTAGTGCTCGAAGTACAGCATCAGGATTCCGAGCAGCATCAGCACGGACCCGATCAGCGTATAAATGATGAACTTGATGGCGGCATAAACCCGGCGCGGCCCGCCCCAGATCCCGATGATGAAATACATCGGCACCAGGACCAGTTCCCAGAACACGAAGAACAACAGGAAATCGAGCGCCATGAAAACGCCGAGCATGCCGACCTGCAACAGAAGAAAGTAAGCGTAATATTCCTTAAGCCGCGTCTGGATGGCATTCCAGCTCGACAGGATCGCGAGAAACCCCAGCAAGCCCGTCAGCACCACCAGCAGCAGGCTGAAACCATCGATGCCCAGGTGGTACGAAGCGCCCAGCGAGGGAATCCAGTCCGCCTTCTCGACGAACTGAAAATCTTTCGTGCGATCGAACCCGAAAATGAGAGGCAGGCACACCAGGAAACCGGCGAAAGAAACGATATTCGCCCAGAGTTTCACCGCTTTAGAGTTCGACGAAGGAATGAATAGCAGGACAAGCAGGCCGATCAGGGGCGTGAAGAGCACGATCGACAGAATGTGGTCCATAAGAATCGGCTTTCTTGATATTGAAGTCTTATATTATCCCATTCGCGTCACGCGGTGCTCCGGCTACGCCAACGCTTCCACCGCGTGCGTCGCCACGCGGCGCACGTAATCGTTTTCGTCTTTCAACGCGTCCTGGAGAGACTGGACGGCAGAGCGCGCAACGCTACCCATCTCGTCCAGTACGATGACAGCATACAGGCGCACCCACTGCTCGCTGCCTTTCAATTCCGCGGTAAGTACGGGCAAGGCCGCTTCGGCTTTTCCGGCTTTCCATAACGCACGTGCCGCGGCAACGCGTACCATGCCGCTCGAATCCTGAAGCGCCTTCCGCAAAGCTTCCTCTGCCGTCGCCGCATTCTCACCCAGGTTGCCGATTCCCGTGGCGGCCCAATACCGCACACCGGGTTCGGCATCGCCGAGAGCGGCCACCAGTTTGGCGAGCGCCGGTTTGCCCTGTTCCCCCAGCTCTACCATCTGGCGGAGCCGCCGCGGAAGGTCCTTGTTTTCGGGCCTCCGCAGGATGGCATAGCGCGAACCGAGCTCCCGGTCGGCCTTCTCCAGTTCGGGTTCCGGCACCAGCGCGAGGTCCCTGGCCTCTTCCATCCACGTCAGATGTGCTTTGCGGAGCCTCTCCAGCACAGCGCGATGCTCAACGGACTCCGCAAGGTTCTTCGTCTCATGTGGATCGGACTCGGCTTCATAGAGCTCCTCCACCGGCTTGCGGTCGGCCATGAAGTGCGCCGCGGCCGGGGGCAATGTGCCTTCGGCTTTCACACGCCGCAATTCCTGCATCACAGGACTTTGCTCACAGTAGCTGAGGAACTGCGAGTAGGGCTTGTAAGCCTCGTAATTGCGGATGTACCGGTATCGCTTGTCGCGGACGGAGCGGATGATGTCGTAGCGTTCGTCCATGCGGTCGCGCATGCCGAAAACGTATTGGCGCGGGGGTTGCAGTTTCGGACCGAGAAACGCGCGCCCCTGCATATGGCCCGGAATCGGAACTCCCGCGAGGTTTAACACCGTGGGCGCGAGATCGACAAAGCTGATCAGCTCCTCGCTCACACTGCCCGGGGTGCCCTGTCTGTCCCGCCGGAATTTTTCGGGGATGTGAACGATGAGCGGCACATGCGTGCTCGATTCGTAAAGCCAGCGCTTGGCGCGAGGCAGCCCGGAGCCATGATCGGACCAGTAGAACACGATCGTGTCATCGGCCATGCCGTCGTCTTCGAGTTGCCGCAACAGATCGCCGGCCCAATAGTCCATCGCGGTATTCAGCTCATAATGGTTCGCCCACTGGCGGCGCACCGTTGGCGTGTCCGGATAATATGGCGGAAGCGTCAGCTTGGCCGGGTCCTGCCGGTCGCGCGGCGCCAGGCGCGCGGTCTGCTTCGCAAACGCTTCCGCCGGGGCGCGCACCTGGCTTTCGTGCGTCGCTACGTTATTGAAGACGGCGAAGAAGGGCTGTCCCGCCCGCCGGTTGTGATAATGCGCTTTGCCGCTCGATTCGTCCCAGGCTCCCTCGGGCACGGGAAAATTGTAGTCCGTCTTCTGGTTATTCGTGCAATAGTAGTCGGCCCTGCGCAGGTATTCGGGGAAGCATTTCACGAAGTCCGGCAGCGGGGCGCTGGAGCGCATGTTCTGCGAGCCGAGCGTGCTTTGGTAGACGCCCGTGATAACACAGGAACGGCTAGGCGCGCACACTCCCGCGGTAGTGTAGGCGTGAGCGTAGCGCACGCTGCGCTTCGCCAGCGCGTCCAGATTCGGCGTGATCGCGTGGGCATCCCCATAGCAGCCGAGCAACGGCGACATGTCTTCATTCGACAGCCACAGGATATTCGGCCGCGGTGCGCCGGTTTGGGCGCCGCGAAGACTCGAAGCGGCCAGAGTGTGCCCGATGAATTCACGTCTCGAGACTGGCATGCACGTTACCTGCTGACATCAGAACTGCAGTGTAAGTTGCCGGCGGCCGAGATACAGTTGCCGCGAAGAGCGCGGCCGGGCCGGAATGTGCAGCAATACCCGCCCTTCCGTTTGCGCCGCGACGTACTCGGCGACCGCTTTCTCCGGGTCGCCATCGGAGAGCGCAGGCCCGCCCGTCTCATGGATCCACAGTTCGGTGACCGAGTTTAGCAGGGCCTCCGTGCGCCCATCGGCGCACACCCACTCGCCGCGCCGCAGAATAGCTTTCCGGTTCCTGACTCTGATAAGAACGGGCAATTGCCGATCATAACAAAGGCGCGCGTGGAAACGCTCTTTCTGCCGCTTCAGAAACGCAATTCGACGCCGCCGGAAGCAACCAGGCCCGGGTCGCGCTGGGTTCCCGCCGTGCGGCTGGCGGATCCATCCGGCCCGATGGTGGTGCGATCGAAGCCCAGGTCGCGGCGATGGAACAGGTTTTCAATTCGGCTGAACACGCCCCAGCGGGACGATGCAACCCAGGCCAGCGAGGCATTGATCTTGCTGAAGCTGCCGTAGCGGGTGACCATCACTTCGTCATTCAGCATTTCCTGGCTGACGCCGCCGTCGTCGTAGTAGCCATAGATGGACAGGATCAGCCGCGGATGCAAATCGACGTGCGACCCGAATCCCGCGCTATAGTTCGGAAGCGGGGCAAAGCGCAGGTCCACGTCCGCCGCCTCCGGGTTTGTGCTTGCGTCACGGTAGCTCCGGAGCCATGTGAAGGAAGCGAACGGGCGAAGCCGCCAGATGCGCCACTCCGTCCAAAGCTCCGCCCCGCGCGTGCGGGCGTCGTCGTAGTAGGGCAGGCCCGAATGGCTGTCGCCGAAATTGAACAGGTCCGATTCACGCGCGGAAAAGACCGACACGCGGACCCTGCCGGTTCGGTTGCCTCCGAACGATATCGGCTGTTCGAGTCCAATCTCGGTGGTTTCCGTGGTCGAGGGATCCAGGCCCGTTGCCGGATTCCGCCGTATAAACTCCCCGCCGCCCCACCACAGATAAAACGCTTTGTTCAGTTTGTATCCCGTGGACCACGACCCGAAGAGCCGCGTCTGGGTCACCGGCACAATCCAGGCGGCGCCCGCATCGTAAAGCACGCGCGCATCGTTGCGGAAGCCGTTGTCGACGTTGGCCACTCGCACGCCTCCGTTCAGCGTGACGGCACGGCTTATTGCAAGGGAATTGCGCCAGTAGCCCGCCTGTTCGCGGAAAGAGAAGCTGATGGGCGAGGTGGTGATATCCCGGAACCGGTCCCAGGTGAAATCGCCGCCTCCCGATGCCGTATAGGAAACGGAGTCCGTAATGGGAGTGCGCCAGTGAAAGTGCTGAACGCGCGGGTCGCTCGCTGAGGCCGGTTGCGGCGGGAGAGCCCGACCGGAACGCCGGCCGCAAAGTCCTCGATGCGGTCTTCGTGAAACCAGTTCTGCGTAACGCCGAGACCGAAGCCGAGGTCCTCCGATCTCCGCCAGTCGTAGCGCGTCGCCAGGAAATGGTTGCTCTTGTCCGTGTGAAATTCGCGGCGCGCGGGCTGCCCCGCTATGGTCGCGTTCTGAAAATAGTCGTGGCGCTCTCCGCCTCCCGCGTACATTGTTTCCCACCGTGAGGACCGCGTCACGCGCAAACCAACCTTTGCTACTCCTGAACCAAGCCGCAGTCCTTCAATGGGCCGGGGGAAAGTATCATACGCTGTGCCATAATCCGCCAGCGAGCTTTGCCCCGCGACGTAATAATCCACGCGCCCGAATCCTCCGCCGGTGTCCCCCATCACGATGCCTTCCCCCAGGCTGAGCATTTCCAGCCGCACCGACGAAGTGATGTTTCCCACCGAGCCGCGGCGGATCTGATTGCGGACCACGCCGCCCGAGGCCTGCCCGTACGACACGCCAAGCCCGCCCGTCGCCACACTGAGCGATTCGACAGCGATGGAGGGAATGACCGAAGAGAACCCCGCGGTATAGCCGCCGTCCTCCGCATTGACCGGAGTGATGTTGATGGCCGGGTAGTCGTCAATCGTCTCGACAATGCCCCAAGCGTGGCCGCCCCGGATGTGTGTCGGCAGGCTGAAGCGGTCGCGGCCCCCGTAGGCCGCAGTCATCACGCCGGGCAGCAGGCGCAGAGCGGAATAGTTGGCTACCGGGTTGAAGTTCACCAGGTCGAGTCCGTTCAGGGTGGAGATGGATTTGTTGCGGTTGTAGATCTCATCCACTTGCATGCGCAGGTCGGCGGGGTGGGAATCGGTCACGGTGACTCCCGTCCGAAGTGGAGCGATGCGCAGATGCAGCCGCAGCGTTGCGGCTGCGTCCTTGCCGGCGATCGCCTGCCGTAACACTTCAAATCCCTTTGCGGTGACGCGCAGCGTCGCCGGCCCGGGCTTCACGTCCTCGAACCGGAATCGCCCTTCTGGATCGGCGTGCCGAGTCTCGACTGTACCGTCCGGAAATTCCAGGGCGACTTCGGCGCCGGACACCGGCTTTTCCTGCGAATCGACAACTGTGCCCTCGACGGCAGTGCGCTCCTCTGCGAAGGCCGGCATAGCACCGGACAGCAGGACAGCCAGGCAAACGGCCCTCAGCAGGCACCATCTTGAAATCAGCGCGTATCGGGTTTCAGCCACACATTACCTCTTTCGTTGAAAGCTATGGCTGGCGACCCTAAAATGAAAGAGGTCGCCGGCCTTCCGGTCGTTGATCCGGGGGCGCCGCGGGGCTTCGCCTAAAAGACTGCCGTGGCGCCCCCGTCCAGGTTTTTAGTTGTAACCCAGTATCAATACCTCTTTATGTAGTAACGCTGTTGCAAGTCGTTGTCAACTGGATTCTGTCAACGGCTGTCACGCCCGCTTCGAATGCGCGCCGCTGAAACTACAATCCCTGCTCCAGCGGCAGCACAATCGTGAATCGTGATCCCTGCCCCGGCCGGCTCACAACTTCAATGCGCCCGTGGTGTTCCTTCACAATCTGGTAGCTGATCGGCAGCCCCAGTCCTGTGCCCACCTTGACGCCGCCCTTTGTCGTGAAGCCGGGATCGAAGATGCGCTCCATGTCCTTCTCGGAAATTCCCACGCCGTTGTCGGAGATTTCGATCTTCAACCAATCGTCCTGCTGCCACGTGCGCAGGCGAACCACTCCCTGCGCCCTCCCGCTCTGCCGGATGGCCTCGTTTGCATTCAGCAGCAGGTTCATGAACAACTGGTTCAGTTGGCGCGGCGAACACTCGATCTCCGGCACGTCCCCGAACTCTTTCACGACTTCCACTCTGCCGTTGAACTCGTGATTCAGCAGCGCCAGCGTGCTTTCCAGGCTGTCGTGGACGTGGGCGCGCTGCAAATCCGCCCGGTCCAGTTGTGCGAACTGCCGTAGATTCGTCACAATGCCGGTGATCCGGTCGCAGGCGTTCTTCGATTGCGCGGCGGTGGTGCTCAGAATGTCGATAAAGGGCTGAACCTGCCCGGCGATTTCGGGCTCCTGGCTTCGAGCCCAATCGAGCAGCCGCTGCGACGCGCGTTCGATCGTATCCGTGCTGCTTCTCAGTGCGCCCAGTGGTGTGTTCAACTCGTGCGCCACGCCGGCCACCAGCTTGCCCATCGATCCGAGCTTCTCCGCCTGCACCAGCGCCGCTTGCGAATTCTTCAACCGCATCAGCGCGTGTTGCAGTTCCTCTTCGTACGACTCGTTTTCGCGAAGCAGCCGCCGCTGCTCCACCGCGTTATGCGTCACGGATTGCAGTTCGGCCGCGTCGAAGGGCCACAGGATGAAGTTATGCGCTCCCTCGCGAAGCGCCTGGACCGCCGTGCGCTCCAACCCCTTGGCGGTAATCAGCACCACCAGCGGAGGCCGCGGTTCGCTCGCCAGGTGCCGCATCAGCCCCAGCCCGTCCATCCCCTCCAGCCCGGCGTCGGCCAGAACCACATCGGGATGGAACTCCGCCAGTTTCTCTATGGTTTCCGCGGCGGTGCCGGCTTCTTCAAGCTCGTACCGGCCGCCCGCCAGCGCATCCCGTATCTGATGAACGGCATTTGAATCGCCGTGGCTGATGAGGATTTTTTGCAGGTCTTTCAAACGTGAGTTCTTTCCCGGGTTTCATTTTACGAGATCCGGATGCTTCGGGGACTCGCTTCGCCGGGCAATACCACCGACACCGTTGTGCCCTCTCCGGGAGTGCTCACAATGCTGATTTCTCCGCCGTGCTCACGCACAATTTGTCTGGCGCTGAACATACCCCAATTGGCTGAGGAAATACGTCCCGCGGTCTCCCGGAATCCCGGCTCGAAAATGGCCGCCATGTCCTCAGGCATCACGCCGCGCCCATTGTCTCCGATCTGCACTTCGATCTCGGCCCCGCGGGGGAGCGTGCCGATCGCGATACGCCCGTTGCCGTTTACCGCTTCCATCGCATTGTTCAGCAGGGTGGCGAATGCCGCGCTGAGCTGCTGCGGCCGGCAGATCACTCGTGGGACCGGCTTGAGGTCCAGTACGATCTGGTGGCGGCTGTCCATTCCCGGGCGCACCAGCGCCGCTACATCCTCCAGCAGATGGTTGATGTCGATCCTTCGTATCTCCGCCTGGTCAAGATTCGTGAATCGTTGCATGCGTAAGATGGTCTTCCGGATTCGCTCGCTCGATTCGCCGATCGTCTTCCGGAGCTCCGCCTGCAGCGACACGTAGCGCTGCTGTTCCACCGGTGTGGCGCTGACCTGTTTGGAGGAGAGTAAAAGGAGCGTATCGATAGCGCTCGTCAATGCGCCCAACGGGGAGTTGAATTCGTGCGACAGTCCGGCCGCGATCCTTCCCAGCGTTGCGCTGTGTTCGGACGAAAGCATCCTCTGCTGCGCGACCCGCAGGTTGTCGCAGGCAGTCAGCGTCTCCTGGTATGCCTGGTAGTTCCGGTGCCGCTGTTCATATGCGACTGCCGTCAGGCTCACGGCCAGCACCGACAGAATCAAAAAGAAAAACAGGTAAGTAGGGTCGAGCGTCGTGGCGGGAGGCAGCGAAAAACTCTCCGGCCGCGATGCCGCCCATGCATAGAAGCCCGCCAGCGACAGGCAGAGCGCCAGCGTATGCTTGGGCTTCAGTGGAATCGCCGCAATGGCCACCAGAACCACCAGCGTGACCTGGCTCGGTATGAAATTGTCCATGTACGGCGCCCGCGGTGCGATCCAAAGAGAGAACCACGTCGCCACGCTGCCCGAAGCAAATGCCGTCAGCACCGCAATCGTCCGCGACCGGGCATAGGCCGCCGGAAGATGGTGCATCGCCAGCAGGAAGCCTCCCAGTGCGATCATAATGCCGCTTTGCAGCAGCCGTACTCCCACCATTCCCTGGCCCCGCCCGACTGCGAAATGCGCTAGCGTAATGGCCACGGCCGCACCGGCTTGAACGGCCGCGATGATCTTCAAACACTGGTGGCTGAGGCGCAGGATCTCCTGGCGGAATCCTTCATCCTGTTCCGCGTCGTTGGGGAGAAGGCATTTCCGGAGCGCCTGTAGGTTCATCAAAGGGCTTCTTGAGATTACTGTACCGCGTCCTTCCCCTCTTTAACGCCGGAAAGGCTGTACTCGATCCACAAGCGCCTGAAATCGCGGCTCCGGTCGCAACGGTTCCATTCGCTGGTCCACCAGGATGGATGGCAGCGGCCCTTCCTGATTGCCGGTGGATCTTTCGAGCAGATCGAGAGCTCCGGGTATGTCTCCGCGGCCGGCCCTCACGATAGCGGCGTGACACAGGACGGGCCGTCCGCGATCGTGAAGGTCGAGCAGTTGTTTCTCAATCTCCAGCG